>CAIYET010000001.1 GCA_903925285.1 Candidatus Hydrogenedentota bacterium
ATGTCGATGAACGGCTCCGGTTTGATAGTGTAGATTGCACGGGCAGCCCACATCGCCACCAGATTCGTCGGAATTTCAAACAGATACTGATGAGACGGTATCGGTTCAGCCATTTCCGTTAGGCCTCTTGGCCGTCGCTGAGGAGTTCCCGGCTCTGTTCCTGCCGTTCATTCCAGAGCTTCGCGATTTCCGCCTGTGCCGCACGGAGTTCCGCCTGGGCTTTGCGCACCTTCGCGGTAAGCATCCCTTCCTTCCGTAACAGCAACGCCAGTTTCTCCGAAGGATTGGCAACCTTGCCAGCGGGCTTGGTGGGCTTCACTTCCGGCTTCGCGGGTTTCTCGATTGGAGTCTTCTCACGTTTCTTTTGCATCCGAATTCGTTCCTTTCTTTTGTCTCCGGCGTTTCATGGGCCGGTATGTGTGTGTCTTGTAGTACAGGTCTTGTTCTTGTCTGGCGATATCCGGGTCGCGCAGCAGCATTGAAAGACTGAGTTCGGCCATGGAGACCACCACTTCATCCTTGTTAGCCAGGTGTAGCAGTATCCCCACAGTGTGAATCTCATTGGTGAATTCAACTTTCTTGATACGCCTGCCTTCCAGCATCGCCCGTATGGTTTGAAACTTTAACTGGGCTGCCAAACAGGCCATCACACGTGCCAGTACGCTTGGGTCATCGGCCTTATCACCCGCTTGCCTCATCGGGTGTCGCTCCTTTCTCCGGCGTCACTTCGCGGATTATCATTTCACCTTCCTCGCGGCTGTCCACGGGGATACTCATACCGTTGCCGAGCACATACCAGCCATCTTTCAAATGGACGACACGCAATGGCCCTGAAGTGTCCAGATTGACACCATCACTGAAATGCAGCATTCGTTATTCCTCCTTGTCGTTGAACGTCACGGCGGGCCATCCCAACCGTTCCCGCAAGTTCTGAATCCATTCGAGCCACTTACACGGGTCCACCTGAATTTGGATGTCTTTCACCATTTCCAAATCCACGAGCGGGACAAGGGCGGCCACGGGCTTCCCTTCATGGGAGATTACGTACCGCACTTGCCGCTCGAATACCGCTTCGCAATGCTGGAATGGCTCTTCGGCAAGGGCCGTGAGGGTTGTCGGGAGCATGCTCTCGATTGGCGTGGTAATGATATTGGGTGGTTGCTCAAACATCGCGCCGTCTTCCTCTTCGCCCATTGGGTTGGTAAGCAGCAGGCCCTTCTTGATGGCTCTCCTGTGCGCAGTTGTCGTCCAATCCCAATGAGTACAGGGGCCATGGCCGCTTTCGTAGGTCCCTTTGTTGATTAGCCCGGACTCGTATGCCTCGTCGAAAAGCGTACGGACTTCATTGACGCATTCCGCGACCACTTCCGCCGTACCCGCAAACCAGCCTGGAATCTCGTCAAGGTCATCAATTGGACGATTACGAGCAGACACTTCCCGGAGGATTTCGTTCAGACGGACAATGCGTTCCTTATCCATCAGCATCCTCCTTATCTTCTTTTTTGCGGCGCGCCTGTTCAATCTCAAAGGCCTCAACCATTTCCATCGCGCCTTCGCCGAAACCGTCAGCCTCAAGCTCATACTCCGTACCGCATTCGGGACACGAGACGATAATTCCATCTTCGTAATCGTTCATGCCCTCGATTTGCAGC
>CAIYET010000002.1 GCA_903925285.1 Candidatus Hydrogenedentota bacterium
CGCCTGGAGTACGACGCGAGGATTGCCGTCTTCGAGCATTGCCTCCACCTTGCCCACTGCCAGCGGTGCAAGGCGTCGAAACTCGCTCATCACGTCGCAGCATTCCCGGTCGGTGTCGATGTCTGCACGCACTCCCTCTGCGCCAAAGGTGACGATCTTCGCGTCGCGCGCACGTTCGAGACTCGCCTCAAATTCGCGATACAACGCGTGGCTTCGGCGCCAGCGTTCGACGGTTCCAGGGGCAACACCGACGATTTCAGCCGTCCGCGCAATGCTCTTACCACTCAAAATTAACCGGGCAGCTTCCTTTTGTGCATTCGTCAGCCGGGGAACAGACACGTAACGTTTCGCGGGCCATGTCATGATCGCGGGGTTCCTTTCGGGTTGAAGATTCTGAACGTAGTCAGAGTATCGGATTTCGCCTGGCGCGGCTTCATGGTAGTTTGCCTTCCGCCTCGCCTGTGCTCGCGACTGCTGGATTCACCATTACCCCCTCGTCGTCATCAACCGCAGCGCTCAATCGAGCCAACGCGCTACCACGTCGCGAAGCCGCGTCGTTCGGTTTCACTGTCGCTGTACGTGCGGGCGGGACGTGACCGGCCAATGCGAGAACCTGTATGGACGCGCTCAAGGATACGCGCGGGTTCGGATCGTGTATCAGATCCTTGAGTGTCTCAACGGCCTCCCTGCACATCTGCGCAATCTCGGCGGTCACGCTCAAACCGGACTGCATTGGAACCTCTATCGTGTTTGAGCCGCGATTAAGGCCGCGTTCGACTGCCTCTTTCTCGCGTTCGGTTTCGAGTGTTTGCGTATACTGGGCGAATTCGGGATCGTGTCGCCAACGGAGCCACGTGCTCTTGTTGATTCCAAGACGCTGGCAGATCGTTTTGTCTTTTGTGCCGCCTACAACCAGCCGTGCACCTTCCCGCTGCTGGAAATTCATTCAGTGGTGTCCTTTCCTTGTCTCGGCGCATCCGTCGCGCGCATAGGGCACTTTGCCGACGAATCGCCGGTGTGGTTTTCGGATTCAGTTGGTAGCGCCAAGTTTCTCGCTTGGGCCAGTGCCGCGCGCAGTTCCCGCGATTCCAGAACGGCCTCGCGTTCACCATTGTGTTCAGCGACAAGAAGTCTGCGCGTCGCCCATCGGTCGAACAGGTGCAACGTGTGATGCATTACGAAGCCGAGTGCCGCTTCGCGTAGGGCATTGATTCGGTTGATCAGGTCCATGGCTCAAACCTCCCTGTGGTATGCCCGGACAACAAATCTGTCCGGTCTTCGGCTACATCAACCGGGGACGGGACGGGACAAACCCTTAAAGGGGGTTTTGTCCCGTCGTCCCGTGGGGGGGTACAAGTGTCCTGTCCCGGCATTGTCCCGTCTGTCCCGTCTTGCTCTTTCTTCGGGGTTGGGACAAGGATTTTGCGACGGGTTTCGGGATCTGTTTGCTTTATCAACAGCCTTTCGGAAATCATTGCATCCAGCATCGAACACAACCCACGGGCGGTAACTTTCTGGTTTGCTTCATCGGCTATCAGAGCTCGCGTGTTCGATCCCCGTGCCGATGCGTCGCGCGATTCGGACTTACCAGTGAGTTCGCCAAGGGTACATTGATGATCGGCCAAGACGCTCAAGATTGCCGCCTGCAAGCGTTCGTATGCGTTCTTGGCGGTGGCTTGGCTTGCGGCCTCAAAGTCTACGCTCTCCATTACACCGGCCCCGTCTTGGCTTACGCGTTTGACAAGGTATTGCGTCGGTTGCTGGGCGGTGTAGTTCGACTTGCGCATCTCTAGCGCCACAAGCAGACTGGGATCGAATAGCGAGCGAGCTTTGACCTTTTCCTTGTCGTCTAGTGGCCGCAATGCCCATACCTGTCTCGCTGCATCCGTCCAAGAGCCCGCGCCACGCGCTGTCATTGATCTCTCGCGGTCGGCCTTCGCGACGTGGTCGATCAAGACGATGGCAGTGTCTGACCCGGTAAGTGTGGTCAGCAAGTTGATGACCCGCTGGCCTAACGGGTTGATGTTTTCGTCGAGAGAGCCCCCGAGTAACGCGCTCTTGGGGTCTAAGGCCACGATAGAAAACGGCCCGTCTGTCTTGATTGCCTGTGCGAGTCGTAGGAAGTCCGGCCCGACTTCAATGATTCCACCGCCCCCACACTGGAAGAAGTTCACGCCACCCGTGGGTGTCAGAATGCGAAGATTGCGGGTCACAAGGGATCGCTCGTATTCAGTCAGGTCAAAAACGTGCCGGATGCGCTGTAGCCGTCGAAGAATTTCGAGCATGTCATCTTCCAAGGCAACATAC
>CAIYET010000003.1 GCA_903925285.1 Candidatus Hydrogenedentota bacterium
CAACATGCCGAAAGGTGTCAGCATTTCGGAGATGCCGTGATGCACTCGGCTGAGGACCCATCCTATGCCCTTCTGCGAAGATGACCTGTTGCCGCTTTCCGGGTTGCAGCACTTGTCGTTCTGTGAGCGCCAGTGGGCGCTGATCCATCTCGAAGGCGCGTGGGCCGAGAACCGCCTTACGGTCGAGGGAAAGCATTTGCATGAACGCGTACACGAGACGGAGCCGGAAACGCGCAACGGTGTGCGTATTGCACGCGGACTCCGCTTGCGTTCGCTCCGGCTCGGCCTCATCGGCCAGGCGGACGTGGTCGAGTTTCATCTGGTCGATGGCCATTGCGAACAGCCGTTTCCCGTCGAGTACAAGCGCGGGCGTCCAAAGCCGACACGTTGCGACGAGGTGCAATTGTGCGCGCAGGCCCTGTGTATCGAGGAAATGCTTAACGTGAACATCCCTGCGGGCGCACTCTATTATGGACAACCCCGGCGTCGGCACGACGTGGCCCTTGACGAGAATCTCCGCCGTGAGACGGAGGCGCTCGCCGCGCGGATGCACGACCTGTTTCGTCTGGGGGAGACGCCTCCCGCGAGGTACGAGTCCAAATGCGACAACTGTTCGCTATTCGATCTGTGTCTGCCGAAGTCGGCGGCAAAGCGCAAGGATGCGCGCCGTTACGTTGAAGGAATCTGGACCGATTGTGACGCACCTGTGGGAGACGATGAATCATGAAACGGCTGCTCAACACGCTCTACGTCACGACGCAAGGCTCCTACCTCGCGCAAGAGGGAGACACGGTTCTTATCCGCGTGGAAAAGGAAACGAAAATGCGCCTGCCCATTCACACACTGGCCAGTATCGTGTGTTTCGGGCAAGTCTCGTGCAGCCCTCCGCTGATGGGATTGTGCGCCAAACACGGCGTTGCGCTGGCCTTCCTCACAGAGTACGGACGATTCCTCGCTCGCGTACAAGGTCCCGTATCGGGCAACGTGCTGTTACGCCGAATGCAGTACCGGCAAGCCGACGATCCGGAGACATCCGCATCCATTGCGCGGACAATCGTCGCGGCGAAGATTGCCAATTCCCGTACGGCCCTTCTGCGTGCTGCACGAGAAAGAGACTCGGGCATACAGGAACTCACCGCCGCCGCCGATCATCTCGGGGCATTACTCAAGTCGCTCAAGAACCCGATGCCGCTCGATAGCGTACGGGGCGTCGAAGGTGACGCGGCGAGAGCCTACTTTGCCGTATTCGACCACTTCGTCACGGTGCAAAAGGAGGATTTCTTTTTCCGAGAACGGAATCGTCGGCCACCGCTCGACAACGTCAACGCGCTACTGTCGTTTCTATACACGCTGATTACGCACGACATGAGCGCCGCTATAGAAGCTGTCGGTCTCGACAGCGCCGTCGGTTTCCTCCATCGCGACCGCCCCGGCAGACCCAGCCTCGCCCTCGATCTCATCGAGGAATTACGTCCCTTCCTTGCCGACAGGATGGCACTGAGTCTCATCAACCGAATGCAGATCAAAGGCAAGGGCTTCGTCAAATCGGAGACCGGCGCAATCGCCATGGACGACGATACCCGCAAAGAAGTGCTCGTCGCATACCAGAAACGCAAACAGGAAGAAATACAACACCCATTCCTCGGCGAGAAGATGGCTATCGGACTGCTGCCGCATATTCAGGCCTTGCTCATGGCGCGATATCTGCGCGGCGACATCGACGCATATCCTCCGTTCCTCTGGCGATGACCGAAGACAATCGATTGGACACGCTCTTTGACAATTGAAGAAACGGCTACCGAAAGCGGCTGCCACTTGACACACAACAAGGAGATACCGCACAATGATGATGCTGATAACCTATGACGTCAATACCGAAACATCGCAAGGACGAAACCGGCTACGGCGCGTCGCCAAGACCTGCCAGAACTTCGGACAGCGTGTACAGAATTCCGTGTTCGAGTGCTTGGTCGACCCGGCGCAATGGACTGAATTGAAGAAACAACTGCTCGACTTGTACGATCCCGAACGCGATAGTCTGCGCTTCTATCACCTCGGTGCAAATTGGCGCAACAGGATCGAACATGTGGGCGCGAAGACCGCATATGACCCCGAAGGCCCCCTTGTGGTATAGAATTTCGAGTTTCGCGAACCCCAAGCGCACACCAAATTGCCGGGAGATCCGCGATCATCACAAATGACTAAAAATGAATGACTTATGGAAAACACCTATACAACCCGCGCAACCAAAAGGAAGCAATTGAGAGACATCCGCGCGGAATCTGCTTTACCCCACTGACCCGCAATAACTTACGGGTTCAGCGTCACTCCCTTCGCGGGAGTGTGGATTGAAACTCGGCACGTCGGTCGTAATCGAGGGAGGCTCGAAGTCACTCCCTTCGCGGGAGTGTGGATTGAAACCGATTACGCCGGAATGCGGCGATCCGAGATTCTTGGTCACTCCCTTCGCGGGAGTGTGGATTGAAACACGGAGATCCATTAACTCCTCTTGTGTCGGATCTCTCGTCACTCCCTTCGCGGGAGTGTGGATTGAAACAACGTCAAGCGTGGATGCACCCGGCGAATAGGCGTCACTCCCTTCGCGGGAGTGTGGATTGAAACATCCAG
>CAIYET010000004.1 GCA_903925285.1 Candidatus Hydrogenedentota bacterium
ATCTCGGATGATTTCCGGACACGCGGAACTCGCTTCGCGAGCAACCGTACCGATCCCTTCGCGGAAGCCTTCCGGCTCGGCGCGGCATCGGGAACGGATCCCTGTCTTGCGGTTGCTCTATGGGCACTGCTCATGATCGAAACCTCCTCAGGGGGCACCCGGCAAGTATCCGGGATGTTGCCAGCCATAATCATTATCCCAGATCCACCGGATCCATACAAGGCGGCTCAGTTCACGCTTCGATCACGATGGGATGAAGACAAAATGTGCAAAACCGCGCACGATTATGAAAAGTCCAACTCACACGAATAAATGTGGAGGGTCATACCCATGCGCGCCATCGCATTCTTGACACTGATTGTCCTGGCATTTCCGGCCGTTGCACAATTGAACGCGGGCGTCGCCGCAGTCAGTATCACGCCGCTCGAAAAGGGCATTCCGACGCAGTTGGGCGGATATGGCGCGCGCGAAGCCAAACCCGCGACGGGCATCCTCGATACGTTGCACGGAAAAGCGCTCGTATTCGAGTTCAACGGGCGGAAATCGGCGGTGGTTACAGTCGACGCGTGCAGCGTCCCCGTCGGTGTCGTCGAGGACGCAGTCAAGAAGGCCGCCGTGGACGGTTTGACCGTCGACCGCGTCATCGTTGCCGCGAGCCACACGCACACGGGACTCGAAGGCGCGGCGCTGGACCGCCGTAACGTCGCGAACAACCCGCATATTGGTCTGTTTTCGGAGCCGATGCTCGAGTTCGTGACGGACCGGCTGGCCGAGGCCCTCGTCAAGGCCAACGCGGCGTTGCAGCCGGTGACGGCGGCCTCGGCCATGATCGATCTTCCGAAAACGATCCACAACCGGCGCGGCGATGCCTGCGTGGACAGCGGCCTGACGGCGTTGCGGCTCGATAAGGCCGATGGTTCGCCGTATGCGGTGCTGGTCAACTTTACCGCGCACGGGACCTTCGTGGACGACATGGACATGCTCGTTTCGGCGGAATGGGCCGGGAGCATGCAGCGCACGATGGAAGACCTCATGGAAGGGGTCACGTGCATGTACACGAACGGCGCGGAAGGCGATCAGGCCCCAAGCGGCAAACCCGCCGGAAGCCGCTACGAAAAGGCCGAAAATTACGGGCGTCGCGTGGGCATTGCCGCATGGAAGCTCGTCAAGGATTTGCACACGGTTCCCGTGAAGTCGTTTGCGCTCGAATCGCGCGAGGTGCAATTGCCGGCACGCACCGGACATCCGGATTTCGTCAAGGTGGCCGGAATCGAGTACCAAGTGACGCAAGATCAATTGGCTGAGCTGGTTCAAGTCATGTTTCCTGAAAAGGCGCCGATTTACGCATTGCGCGTCGACGATTACATGATGGTTACGTTCCCCGGCGAGGCGATCTGCGAGATTGGCGTCGCCGTGAAGGACGCGATGAGAAAAGAGGCGATTACGAATCCATGCGTGGCCTCGCTCGCCGGCGACCACATCGGCTATATCCTCACGCCCGAGGAGTACAAGCAGGGCGGCTACGAAGCGACCGCCTCGTTCTACGGCGAGACGCTGGGTGTCGTCTTGCGGGAAAACGCCATCGCACTTCTGCAGACAGTCACTGCGAAGAAGGGGAACTGATTCCAGTCCGGATTTCGATGTTACGGTCGCCAATATACGTTTCTCTTGGCGTCACCGAAAGCGGACACTGTGCTACAATTCGCTCGAGGACAAGAGAAAATGAAACATACGGTCTACTTGGAGCCACCATCATCAGCTACCTGACAACGAAGGCCGCTTGTGTCCGGCTATTTGCACGCCGGAAGAACTGATGGAGCCATAGACATGCCATCCGATCCCATTGTCGAGGAGGTCCGGGCGGCGCGAGAGGAACACGCCGCACGTTTTGGGTATGACCTCAAGAAAATCGCAGAGGACGTACGCAAGAAGCGCGAACAGTTGGGCTGGCCCATTGCGACATGCGCTCCGAAGCGGCCCGGAGGCGTCAAAGCCTCTTCCTGACGGCAAGCGATTTCGATTACCATGGCCGCGGCTTTCGAGGAGATGTCATGGACGCGCCGCTCGTGCATTTGGCGTACGGAAAAGGGCGGATCCCGCTTCGGCTGGATCCGGACTTGGCACAATGGCACGTTATCGCGCCGCGTGAAGCGGAAGCGCTACCCGACGCGCGCGAGGCGTTTGCCGAAGCATGCAACCATCCCATCGCGAGTCCTCCGTTGCGCGAGGTGGTACGCGCGGACGACCGTGTCGTTATTGTGACGTGCGACGGTACGCGCGCCTTGCCCAACGATGTGCTGATCCCGGCTGCTCGATGCGTTGCCGGTATCGGACGACCATGTCACGATTCTGTTGGGCAACGGCACGCACCGCGCAAATACGCCCGCCGAGATCGACGCGATGTTCGGCACGGAGATCGTGCGACGGGTGCGCATCCTCAACCACGACTGCCAGGATCCAACCCGCAACGTCTTTTTCGGACGCACGCCGTCGGGCGCGCCGATCTGGTTCGATAAGACGTACGTCGAGGCGGACAAGCGGATCGTGCTGGGGTTCATCGAACCGCATTTCTTCGCGGGGTTCAGCGGCGGCGCCAAAGGCGTCGCGCCCGGCGTAGCCGGCATCGAGAGCATCCTGTATCTGCATAGTTACGACCTCATCGCGCATCCAAACAGCACCTGGGGCGTGATGGACGGCAATCCCATGCGGCAAGCCGTTCAGGAACTCGCAGCGGCATGTCCGCCGGACTTTCTGATCAACGTGACGCTCGACAACGCGAAACGGATTACCAACTTCTTCGCGGGAAACTATGTGGCCGCGCACGCCGCGGGATGCGCACGCGTCCGCGAGCAGGCGATGACGCCGGTCCCACATCGGTTTCCGATTGTAGTAACCTCGAACAGCGGGTTCCCGCTCGATCAGAACCTGTACCAAACCGTGAAAGGCATGTCGGCTGCGGCCCGGATCGTCGAAGACGGCGGCACGATCGTCGTCGTCAGCGAATGCAGCGACGGCATCCCATCGCACGGCCATTTCGGGTCCATGCTCTGGCACGCACACGACGCCGACGCACTCGAACAAATGGTGCGCTCGTTGTCCAAGCCGAGACTCGATCAGTGGCAAGTGCAAGTCTTCGCAAACATCCTCAAACGATGCGAAGTCGCCCTCTACTCGAAACTCGACCCCGAGACGACAAGGGCCTGCCTCATGACGCCCGAGGACGACGTGTTTCAAGCCGTAGCCAGGCGCATCGAGCACATCGGCTGCGGCGTGCCCGTCGCCGTACTTCCCGAAGGCCCCCTCTCGGTAGCCTACATCGCAAGTTAGATTCTAACGCCCAGAATGTGAGAATTTCTTTCGCACATTCATTTTGGATTTTAGATTTTGGATTTTGGATTGGCGCCGAAAGTGCAGAGCGTTGAGTGGAGAGCGGCATTGTCGCGAAGGTCCTTGCCACGTTGCAGCAGTTTGACCAGCGAATGCAGACGATCTCGCAGTCATGAACGGCAATCCAAAATCCAAAATCCAAAATTTCAAATCTTTTTGGTTAGCCTTCCACGCCCAGACAACCTGCCCCCATTTCCTTTTCCAGGGTCAACACAATTTATACGTTGGCAATGCCGCCTCGATTTCAGTAGACTACCCGCAGTGTAGCGGGTCTGGACTGGAAAGGAAACTCGATATGGATCGCAGGACGTTCTTACAAACGGGACTGGGCGCGGGATTGGCCCTTACGGCGGCAACGGCTTCGGCTGTGGACGCGAAGACGTATCAGGGCGGGAAGAGCCAGTGGCCTATTACACTGAACGCGAGCACCATCCGGCCAACGCCGCTCAAGGACAAGATTCGCATCGCGGCGGAAGCGGGTTACGACGGCATCGAGCCGTGGATTGACGAACTCGAAAAGTTCGAGGGCGAAGGCGGCGACTTGAAGGCGCTCGGCGCGGAGATCCGCGACCGGGGTCTGTTCGTTCCGAACATCATCGGCCTGTGGGACTCGATGCCGATGGAGCAGGAAGCTTGGGAAAAGTCGCTCGAAGCGACGCGGCGGCGGATGCGGATGTCGGCGGCGGTCGGGTCGAAACATGTCGCGGCAATCCCCGCGCCGGATCGTGCGGATTTCGATCTCGGTGTGGGCGCGCAACGGTATCGCGATTTACTCAAGATCGGCCGCGAGGAGTTCAATATCATCGTGGCGTGCGAGTTCGTCGGGTTTATGAAAGGCGTACACCGCCTCGGACAAGGCTCGGCGATTGCCCTCGATGCCGATGACGCTACCGCGTGTCTCGTCGCCGACACGTTCCATCTGTATCGCGGCGGATCGGGCTTCGAGGGACTGCGCTTGTTGAACGGCGATTTCATCGCGGTATTTCATTGGAACGATGTGCCCGCCGACCCGCCACGCGACCAGTTGGGCGACGAACATCGCATCTACCCCGGCGACGGCATCCTGCCGCTCAAGCGCGCGCTCGAGTTGCTGCGGATCATCAATTACCGTGGGCCGCTCTCGCTCGAAATGTTCAACCGCGAACATTGGAAACAAGACCCGGCGTTAGTGGCAAAAACCGGCCTCGAAAAGATCCGCGCGCTCATTGGTTAGAAGCGTCAGATGTACGAGCCCAGCGTCTTTGCGAGGTTCGTAATGTAGCGGAAATTTTCAAGGCTCACGCTCGACGGGACCGAATGGTCCGACGAAAAGATGTAGCCGCCCGACTCTTTGAGCACCGGCACGACGCGGCGCATCTCTTCGGTGATCGCATCGACGTCGTCCCACAAAACCGCATTGATGCCGCCGTGCAATACGAGGTCTTTTCCGTACCGCCGCTTCAGCGCGATCGGATCCATCCCGGCCTTGACTTCGAGGGGATTGAGCGCGTCGATGCCAATCTCGATGAACTCGGGTACGAAGGGATTCACGTCGCCGCACGAGTGCAGCCGCGCCTTGACGCCTTTGGCGTGAGCCCACTCCACGGCGCGTTTCTGTACCGGCTTGAGAAGCCTGCGATACATGTCGAGCGAGAAGAACTGGTTGTGTTTGAACCCCATGTCGTCGGGCCATCCCACGGCATCGAACCGGTAGCCTTCCTCCCAAATCCTATCGAGCAAAGCCAGCCCAACATCGAGGAAATGGTTGAACATGTCGAGACACCATTCAGGGTCGACGAGCAGCGCTTCGAGGACACGTTGCGTGCCGACGGTCCACGAATGCGTGACGTCGAACCCGAACCACAGCCCGGCCTCGATCCAGTATCCCTTCTCGCGCCAGCCCCGGTAATGCGTCTTCAACCGCTCCCAATCGACGCGGTCGCGCGTGGGCGTCATGCGCGCTTTGGCGGCGCGCCACGAGTCCCAATCCACGATGGTGAAATCGAGGAACTCGGGGGTCGAGGCGGCATGTTTCCAGTTCCGCAACGTCGCGCCCCATGCGGTCGTGTGGATTATGTACGCGTCCGTTTCCTCGACGACCTTGCTCTCGAAACGCGGACTGTTGTCGGCCCCGATATGTTCGACGCGGTCGAGATCGAAGAACTCGACATAGTTCGCATCTTCGGGCATGCCCTCGCGCTGCCATCGCTCGATCGTCGCGCCCCAAGGGCCGTCGATCACCGGCACGCGGTCAGCCTCCTCGTGCGCATACATCCTGCGGAAACGTTCGTACGAAGTCATCGGTTTCATAAATGGCCTCCTTCCATGGAACCCATTCTACCGAAACGCGAAGCGAAACCTGTAGCCTATAATCCCATAGGCTGTAGGCTGTAGGCTTTAGGCTGTAGGCTGTGCCTACAGCCTAAAGCCTATGGGTTCTGCAAGAGGCTCTATAACCTCTAATAATTGTAGCCCGTCTCGTTGTGCTGCGAAAGGTCGAGTCCGTCGGTTTCTTCCTGCGATGAGACGCGGATGCCAATTGTCGCATCGAGTACCTTGAGGAGAATGAACGATACGACGCCAGACCACACGAGCGTGATTACTATGCCTTTGAGTTGTGCCACGAGTTGCGAAGCGATGCCCAGACTGTTGGGGCTATAACCGCCAAAGGCCTTTGCGGCAAACACGGCTGTAAGCAGCGTACCGAGCGCCCCTCCGACGCCATGCACGCCAAATGCATCGAGGCTGTCGTCATACCCAAAGTAACGCTTGATCGTGGTGGCGCAACAAAAGCAGACGGTACCGGCCGCCAAACCGATCGCGAGCGCACCCGCCGGGCCGACGAAGCCCGACGCGGGCGTGATGGTCGCAAGCCCCGCGACGGCCCCGGTGCAGATGCCCAGGACGCTGGGTTTGCCGTACTTCATCCATTCGATGCCCATCCACGCGAGGGCGGCGGTTGCGGCGGCCAACTGCGTGACCAGCATCGCCATGGCGGCGGTCTTGTTGGCGGCCACGGCGCTGCCGGCGTTGAACCCGAACCAGCCAACCCACAGCATGCCCGTCCCAACCACCGCAAGCGTCATGCTGTGCGGCGCCATCTGTTGGTGCGGATACCCTTCGCGCTTGCCGAGCATCAGCGCGCAAACCAGCGCGGCAATCCCGGCACTGAGGTGAACAACAAGCCCTCCCGCGAAATCCAGCACGTGCGCGTCGGCCAGGAACGTCCCCGGACCGCCCCACACCATGTGGGCAATCGGATTGTAAACAAGGACGCTCCACAATCCCATGAACCAGAGCATGGCGCTGAATTTCATGCGTTCGGCGAAGGCGCCGACGATCAGGCACGGCGTGATGATGGCAAACGTGAGCTGATAACAGAAGAACAGCGGCTCGGGGATGGTCTGGCCAGGGTAAACGCTGTCGGCGGTGAGACCACGGCAAAACGCCCGATCGAATGCGCCAAAAAACGCATGCAGCGTGGTCTTGCCGGGAACAAGGCCGGTCGGGCTGAACACCGCGCTGTAGCCGAACGCGGTCCACAACACCGTGACCAGGCACGTAATCGCCATGCACTGCATCAGCACGCTCAAGACGTTCTTGGTCCGCACAAGGCCGCCGTAGAACAACGCCAAGCCCGGCAACGTCATGAACAGCACCAGCGCCATCGAGGTCAGCATCCAGGCCGTATCCCCGGAATTGACGACTCCGGCGGCCGTATCCGCGAACGCCACAGACGAGATGCCGAGTATCCCGAGAAGAGACAATAGTTTCACGTGTCGGCTTGGCATGGATCACCCTCCTGTGCGCGCCATAATGCAGGAAAAGTCCGTCCATGCCACCCAATGGCATAGCAAACCTATCAACGGACGCGATTCCTACGTTTCCGTAATTGAAAAGAGACAGAACCAACGTATTGGTATGATTCTGCCCGTTTCGTACTCATGCACCCTGATAAACGCAAGTTATGTGCCGACTTAATTACCCGTCGCGGACCGTCAATAGAATCAAGAATATAGGTTCGCCCGAAATGGTTCGCTCAAGAGAAGTGTTGTTTACAGACCCAGCAGACGTCGCGCGAATTGGCATGCGACGGGATTGGTCCGAACGCGCCCAGCCAGCGCCAACTGGCACACGCACACGCTGCCTTTTCCATGGCGCTTCTCGGCCACGGCCAGCGCGGGCCGCCATTCCTCGTTGCCCCAGCCGCCTTGGCCGGTGGTCAGGATTGGCGTCCACTCCGCCGGGGCGGGAAACAGCGATTTCAACAGCGGTGTGACGTACCCGGCGTCTTCGTCGAACCAGAAGCGGAAGTCGTCGGGCTGAAAGTCGCGGACCGCTGGATGGCCTGTGTTGCGCGAGACGAAATGGCGTGCGCCCATGCCGCAGGGTTCGATGCGAATATCGTCGCCGACAAGCCGGTAGGTTCCCACGGGCAAATCGAGAAAATACACGTGAGCGCCCAACGCGGCCGCATAATCCAATTCCCTCATCCGCTGCTTGTCAACGGCAATCTCCGGATCCACGAGCAGGCAGGAATCGCATGGCAACGCGTCTTTGAATACATGTTTGAGGCCCAGTTCGCGCAGCAAACGACGCGCGAGCCCGTCGTGCGGGCCAATCACGGCGATCTCCGCATGGGATTTGCGTTGGCGCGGAAAGACCTCGATGTCGATCGATGTGTCGTGCAGCACGCGGCCATTCGTATCGAGAAGTCCCAACCGCACTTCCAAGGACGTGCGCCGATCGACAACGGGCGCTTCGAATCGAATCAGGCCTTGGGCGGCGCTACCGCAAACCGGCACGCGCGCGGGACATCGTTGCGCGAAAACGACGGCGCCCTCGTGCTCGACTTGCCAATGCAGCATGGCCTTTGGCGTGTCGTTGCGGTCGTTGCAGATCCACGCTTCGATTTCGATGGACTCGCCGCTCCACCAATGCCGACGGTCGGTGCGCAGGTTGGCGGCCAGCGGCGCGAGGGCTTCGCGATATGCGAAATAGGCGGGTTTCGGCGTCATCGTACAATCCATGATCGCCTTCATCCAGCCCGCCGGGAACGCGTCGATGAAGAGGTGTATCGCGCACGAGTTCATGCGCGCGTCGCGCCGAAACGCCTCGGTCATGAGCCGCGTGATCCAGGCCTGATGCGCCTGGCTCGCGCACACCCAATCATCTAGCGTCGTTTGCGCGTCGAACCACATGTAATGGAAGCGCCCCGTCTGTGCCTTCACGATTCGACTCGGCGACCAGTCGGTATCGCCGTGCGGCAGCCAGTCCGCCGGATAACGCTCGAGCATGAGCGCCACGCGGTCGATCCCTTCCGAGCCAAATTCGCCACAGCCGTAGAACCAGCCCGGTTTCACGCGCTGCCAGTAGCCCCGGCGCAGGCGGCCAAGGTCGAGGCCGTGGCCGTTGTACCACCCGCAGTAGCAATGGTTGTCCGGCAAGCCCGGACCGGGCGGGTCGTAATCGCCATCGACGGGCTTGACGACGCGGTCGGGGTTTGCGAGTCGCACGGCGCGGTCCGCGGCGTCGAAAAAACCTTCGAGTTCCGGGCGCGTGAGATGACGGTATCCGCCGCCGCCGAACGTGGGCGCGGGTTCGTTGATGTACGAGTCGAGAACGTTGCAGGGGTGCGCGCGGACCAGCCGTTCCATCTCTTCGGCCTGCCGGATGGCCTCGCAGAACTGGTTGCGCCGCAGACAGCCGAACAGCGGCAAATCCGTCTGCGTCATGAGGCCGAGCCGGTCGCACCAATCGTAAATCTCGGATTGGACGGGCCGCTGCGTGAAGCGTAGAAAGTTCATGTTCGCGATCTTCGCGAGCAGGATCGCGTCGCGGAGCGCGTCCCAGTCTTCGCGCAGCACGCATTGTTGAACAAAGCCCATCTCGTTCGCGCCGCGCATACGAATCTCGCGTCCGTTCAGGCGGAACCGGCCTTTCGGTTCGCAGCCCTCGTCCATTGCGAACGACCGCATGCCGAAGCTCCGACGCGCGGTATCGAGCACGCGCCCGTCGGCATCGAGCAACCGGACTTCGAGTTCGTAGAGCCACGGCGTGTCGGAATCCCAGATGCGCGGTTTCGGCACATCGAACGGTATGCGCAGATAGTTGAGCGTCGGCCCCATGGGACCCGGCGGGTCGTAACGACGGCGTGCCACAACGGTCTTGCGGAAGTTGCGCCCGAACACGGCATATTCGACCACGACCGGATGACGTTCGGGCGTCGCGTTGTGGATTTCGAGCCAAGCCTCCGCGCGTTGCTCTTCGAGAATAGGCCGGACGAATAGGTCGTGTACGTGCAAACGCGCGCGGCGCTCGATGTGGACGTGCTGGTAAATGCCCATGCCCGGCGGACAATGATGCCAGCCGACGGCGGGGTCGTCGTAGCCGCAGCCCGTCGCGGCGTACAGTTTGTCGCCGTCGTGATCGTCGTCCCACGAGTCGTTGCCCAGGCAGATCGCGTCGTTGTCGACCTTCACGAGCAAGACATTGCCACCGGGCCGGACGGCCTTTGTCGCATCGCAGTCGAACGGCGCGAAAAAACCTTCGTGCGCGCCGACCGGATAGCCGTTCACGAAGACCTGCGCCTTGTAGTCGACGCCTTTGAACGCGACGAAGAAATGGTCATCGAGCATGTCCGTCGGCACGTGAAATACGGTGCGGTAATAGGCCGTGGCGCGGCCCAATGGCCCGCCGTAATGCGGGATGCGAACCGTTTCCCAAGCGCCTTCGCCCGCGAGCGTCGCGGCAAAATCGCGGCGGTCCTCCTCGGTTTCGAGACGCCAGTCGAACGCGTCCAAGCGGATATGCCACCGTGGATTTTCGCGTTCGGGCGCGTAGTCCTTCAAGAATGGCGCAAAGCGTTTTCGGAGACGAGCCAATTCGCGTTCGAGTCGGGCAGGCGTGTCGATCTTCGGCGCGGGACGAAACGCAGCCGCCTTGTTGTGCTTGCCCGGCAGAATGTTTTCAACGCGCACCGGCGCCGACTCGACCAAATTGCGCTCGGCGAAATCACCGCAGCGTTGCGCGGCAATCTCCGCGAAGAGGTCGCGTCCGGGTCCCGCGGCAAGTATCGGCGTCAGCGTCGCGTTGTCGACCTGCGGCGTTGGCAATTTCCGTTCGCGTTTACGTTTCACGACCCGACCCTCCCAAATGGAATACAATACGCGCTCGATTATACAAGAACACGCGCCTGTGCAGGAGAGCATCAAGTCGGAAGGGTTCGCCGCTATTAAAGGATGAAGGATGAAGGATGAAGGATGAAAAAGAACACAGTCTCGTTCCACCCCGCCAAGCGCAAGGCTTCTGCGCCGACGCAAGCTTTTCATCCTTCATCCTTCATCCTTCATCCTTACAACCTTTGAGCGGCGTGCGACTGATTGCGCCGGCCTTGGTGCTATGCACGGCGGGCGTGCTCGTCGCGCGCGTCGCAGGTTACCGGTGGGTAGATTCGTTCGCGGCCTATTTCATCGCGATTACCTTGAGCGCCACACCGTACATCCTCATGGGGGCATTGCTCAGCGGACTCGTCGAGGTTTTCCTCCCGCCGACGGCCCTTGCGACATTCACGCGGCGACTGGGTCCATGGAGCGTCGTGGCTACGGCGCTGGCGGCCCCGCTGTTCCCGATCTGCGAATGCGGCATCGTGGCGCTGGTCCGACGGCTGATACGCAAAGGTTTGCCGCTGAACCACGCGCTGACCTATCTCCTCGCCGCGCCCATCATCAACCCGATCGTGTTCTTCTCGACCTATGTCGCATTCCAGGACTTAACTCATCCGCTGATCAGAACCATCGGCGGATTTCTCGTGGCCGTCGCGATCGGCTATGCCTTCTCGCGCGTCAAACCGGAGTATGCGCTGTTGCCCGAATTCCTCGAAGGCGCGAACGGATGCGGATGCGCGGATGACGATGCGCACGAGCCTACGGGCCGTATCGAGGCCGTTGCGCGAAACACGCGCATCGACTTCCTCGAAATGATCCCGTACTTTCTCATGGGCGTCTTCATCGCCAGCGGAATGAAGACCTTTCTCGGCGACAATCTTATGACGCTCGCCGAGCGGTATCCCGTGTTCGGTCCCGCGTTCATGATGGCCTTGGCCTTCGTGCTCAGCCTGTGCTCCGAGGCCGACGCGTTTCCCGCCGCGAGCTTCACGTCGTTTTCGACCGTCGCGCACGCGGGCTACCTCGTGCTCGGCCCGATGCTCGATATTAAACTGCTGCTGATGTACCGGACCATGTTCCGCGCGCGTTTTATCGCGGTATTCGCGGCGGCGATCGTCGCGGGCGTTTCGGCGTACCTGCTGCTGCTCGAGGCGATCCTATGAGCGCGCTTGAAAAGCTTCACACGCACCTGCGCCTCGCGGCATGGGTCATATTGCTGCTCGTGATGATCCTGGGCGGATTCGAGCGCTACTACGTCACGGGCTGGAACACCCCGATACTGGCCGTGGCGGCGGTCGGCCTTGCCCTCCTGTTCACCGCCGGACTGCTCGAACCGTCGCGCGGAAAACATATCGAGCGCGGCGTGGCGGCGTGGATGGAAACGATGACCCATTACCTGCCATTGATCCTGTTTCTGGCATTGGGACCAACCATGCCCACGATGGGCCGCCTGTCGAAGTTCGACTACACCGCGCGCGGCGTCTCCAACGTCCCGGCGCAGACCGGCAGCGGCCCGATGTCCGTATCGCTGCTCGACCTCCACGCCTCGCATGCCCGTCTCGACGGACTGCCCATCGAAGTCATCGGCACGGGACATCTCCTGTCCGAAACCGACCGGAAGGCGTTGCCGCCGAGCGCCACGCATCGCGATGTCCGCGCGATTCTTTATCGATACATGATCTCGTGTTGCGCCGCCGACGCCACGACGGTCTCAGCCGTCTTGAACAATGTCGACGCCGCAACGATTCGCGAAGACCAATGGTACCGCGTCCGAGGCCGCGCCCAATACGTCGCCGAAGGATTGAACGTCCCCTTCATCGAAGTGGACGCGATCGAACCTATCGAAGCACCCCACAATCCCTACCTGAACGGCGCCGACGAAATGTTCCGATAAAACCGGCTGAAGCCGGCGGTACAGCGTGCCATGGATTTCTTAATAAGCTCTCTGTCAGCGCGACAACGTTTTCACGCCTGAATAGCCGAGGGCGATATACGCTTGCGTCGCGCCGAACCGCACCGACGTTGGGTATCCCATCGTCTCCGTGACATCGCGGAACGTGCCCTGCCCGTCCGCGAAACCGTACCGCACGATGAGATTGCCAATGGTGAGATATGCGGTCGTAGCATCCGCGTCGAAGATCGACGCCCACTGGTCCGTCAACAACAGACCCTCGCTCAAACTCAACCTGCCGGCATGATCCATCGCGGCGGCGTACAGCGAGGTCCCATTGGTATAGGTGGTTAAGTAGAAAGCAGAGCCGCGCGCCAACACGTTGCTCGTTCCGTCCGGCAGCGCCAGCGTGTCGACGACCACGTCGATGGGGCTGTGGCCGTTCCACGGCATCGTTTTCAGGCTGCTCTTGTACGTCCAGTTCTCGCCCCACTGGTCGTCGCGCGTCGCCAGTATCCCGGACTCGAATTGCGCAAACATGCCCGGCACGTTCACGGCGGGACCGATCGACGGCGCGGCGGGATCGATTTCCCGCAGATAATGCGCGCATACCGGCATCGACGTTGTTCCCGTGACGGCCACGTTCTCCTGTAGACCAAGATAGAGCTTGGCGCCCGCCGCGTTGAGCGATACGACATTATTGTAGCCGAAACCGGCCGTATGCACCGCCTGCGTCGCGAGGTTCACGAAGGCAATGCCCTGATACGGCGTTGTCGCGTCTCCGAACGTCTCGTCGAACTTCTGGCCGCTGCAACGCAACGCCAACTGCCCATTTATGAGGAAGGCGTTGTCCGTCTGCGGCCACCACCACCCACGATATCCCCACCACGGCATAGCGTCTTTCTCGATCCCGATGCCGCCCATGTTCCAGTCGTACCAGTACCAACCCCAGTATGGCTGCACGTTCACCTTGAACACCGCCGCCACCGGCGCGGCCGGCGTCGCGCAGTCGACCGTAGCAACATTATAGTAGTAGTTGTACGTGTATGAGCCATCCTGATTCGATTGCGTCTCATACACGGTGCCGATCAGCACAACCGTGCCGCCATTCGGAAATGCCTTCGTAAAGGACCCCACGTCCACGGTCGTTTCGCCAAGCATCGCGCCGTCGGCGCCCACGAGCCGCACCAACGTCCCGGCCGTGTCTTGTACGGAGATGATTTCCGCCGCAAGGTCGGCGTTCAACTCGATGTAGTCCACCACGTTTTCCGCGAGGGTCAAACGATGGACTACGGCGGGATGGTCGAGGTCGGAACCGTCGATGGCAGCCAACTGCTCCGTCGTTACGCCGAAGTACCGCGGATCGTACTTGAACGACCGCAGGACGCTGCCTTCAAGATCGGCGTAGCCGCGCAACGTCAGCGTGTCGCGCGTATAGGAGACGAATTGCAGCCGGTCGTATCCGCCGGTGGTCTGCTCCCAGCCACTGAACGGCACGATCAACACGTCGTCGAGCACGGTGAACGCCTTGACGTCGCCGTATGCGGCGGACCACGACCAGTTCTCTCCGAAAGTCACACGGGCCAACTGCGACGCCGTTGCGGGATTGCTCACATCGAACAGACTCACACAGACCTTGCGCCCATTGCTGTCGTCGACGCCCAACGCGATGAGCCGGTCGCCGCGCGGCTCGATATGCGTCGACCAGCCCGGCACGACGATCTGGCCTGCAACCGTCGGCTTCGCCGGATCCGACAGGTCCACGATGAACAGCGGATCTTTTACGAGGTAGGTCACAATATAGGCACGTGTTCCGTCAAACCGAGTGGCGAACAGCGTTTCGCCCGACGCCTCATCCAACTGCGTCTCGCCTATCGTCGCGAGGTGGTCGGGATCGGCGAGGCCGACGGTCGTGACGTACACGCGCCGCAAGCCTTGCTCCCAGTTCCACGCGCTCGATACCACACGCAACACATTGTTATAGACATCCATCTTGAACCGGTCGGCTACAATGCCCTTGACCTGTACGGCGCCGCGCACTGCGATTTGGCCGTTCGGATCGCTGATATCGACGTATGTAATCGTCGTCGAGCCACTGTTCCAATAAGCGTCGTCCGGCGCGGCTACGAAAATGGCGTCTGCCGTCGCTTGAATGATGTTCCCATAACCGTCGAGCGAAACCCGGCTGACTTCCGCCGGATTGTTCGGGTCGGCGATATCAATACTCGTCACCCACGACGAAGAAATCTGATCTTTAACCAACGCAGGCTCTGCCGTGCCGGTCGTCGTCCCGCCGGTCGTCTCCCAGTACCATTGGTATCGCGCGCATACCGCATACAGCACGCTGCCGACCATCCGGCTGTCCATGAAATCGCCATCAAGATCAAAAGTGGCGACAATCGGCACGTCCGCCGGATCCGATATGTCGAGCACGTACACGCGCGATGCGATATCGTACGTGAACTTGCCGTTGACGTTCGTGTAATTGCTCGCGTAACCGACCAACACGTAAGCGCGGTTGCCGGACACGTACAGGTCGCGCGGATATCCGATGGTCGCCGCCTGCGACAAGATCGTGTTCGCATCAAGATCGACAATCGTCAGCCCACGGTATTGATTCAACACATACAGGAGGTTGTCCACGCGCCGGATGACGTCGGGCTCGACAACTTCCCGCGTCGTACTGGGACTTTCACCTTCGCCCTCGCCTTCGGCGCCCGCGTCGGTGTTATAATGAGAACCACCGACGGCCGCACTGGTAAACGTCGCACCTTCGCCTTCGCCTTCGCCTTCGCCCTCACCCTCGCCGGTGCCGCCCGCCACGATGATAAGCTGCTGCCGCGTCAACGTACTGGATGCGGTGGCGGTATGCACTTCAAGCGATACCGTGTATGCACCGGCGTGTCGATAGGTGTGATGCGGGTTTTGCTGGTCGCTCGCCGCCTCGTCGCCAAAATTCCACGACCACGTGAGGATCGGCGAGTTGGTCAGATTGAGCGACGTGTCCGTGAAGGCCACATCGAGCGGGGCCTGGCCCGAATGCGGAGACGCCATGAACAGCGCCGACAGCGGCAACTGCGGACATCCGGTCAGCGAAAAGCCGCTCGCCAGCAACAACGTGAACATGGCATATCGCACAAACTTCATCGCATGCATATCCGTTTCTCCAGTAATCTGTTCATACTACAGCGGCAGTTCTCCGATACCTGAGTAACCGAGCGCCACGTAAGCGTGCGAGGCGCCGAACCGGATCGACGTGGGCGAACCCATAAAAGTATACACGCCTTGCAACGTGGGTTCAGCCGTAAAATCGTACACCGCGACGGCATTGCTGAGGGTCACGTATGCCTTCGCGCCGCGCGCATCGAGCAGGCTGCCCCACTGCCCGGTCACGTTCACCTGCCCGGCCAGCGCCAGGGCGCCGTCCGAACCGACGCTCACTGCGGACAACCGATATCCGTTGTCGTACCCGTCCACGAAAACGCGCGAACCGCGGCCCAGCAACGTCCCCGCGCCATTGGGCAGTTCGAAGGATTCCAGCGGCTCGACGTCCGCACCGCCCGCCCACCGCACGGTTTGCAGCTTCGCGCTCATTGTCCCTTGGTCGCTCCACTGGTCGTTGCGCACGACCAACAAGGTATTCGCAGGGTCGTATTGCACGAATGACCCGGGCACATTCACCGACGGCCCCATCGCGTGCGTCGCGACATTCAAGATGCTGATATAGTTTGCTACAACATTATTGTACCACTCGTAGCCCTCGAAAGTCTGCGTCCCGATGTACAGCTTTCCGCCGACGAGATTCATGCTTGCGACATTCGAGAAACCCAGGCCCAGCGTGGATGTCCACTGACCCTCGGCAAGATCGACGAACGCCAAGCCCTGGCCGGCAGTCTCCGTGCCAACGGTCGTGTCGAAGGTTTCGTCCATGCAACGCAGCACCAGCGTGTCGCCGCTCAAGAAGGCGTTCTCCTGCATCCCGCGGCCATAGCCACCCCACCACGGCGCAGCAACCCGCGACATGCCCACATCCGAACCCGTGGCGACGCCCGGGACAGATCCCGGCTCGGTGGCCGACGCCATGGCAACGCCTACACCAACGGTCATGGGCATGACGTCCCGATAATACGGGTAGTACCAATAGCCCCAGTAGGGCGTAACATCGACCAAGAGATCCGTCGTGACGTGCGGCGCCGACGCCGTCGTGCAGTCAACCGTCGCAACGCGGTAATTCGACTCATACGTCACGTTGTCCCACCCCGTTCCGATCAGCACGACGGACGTGCCGTACGCAATCGCCTTGCTGAGGCTGCCTATCGAGATCGCGACCGAACCCGACGTGCCCGCTCCCGAATCCGCCACGCGCACGAGCGTCTTGCCCGAATCGTACTCGGACACGACATCCACGGTCAGCGTCGGCGTCAGTTCGAGCACGTCCGCGACATATTCGGCCAAGGTCAGCCGCTGCGTCACGGTCGGCGCGGAAAGGTCCGAACCGTCGATGGTAGCCAACTGCTCCGTCGTGACACCGTAGTACAGGCCGTCGTACGCGAATGAACGCTGCCCGCTGCCTTGGACATCCACATAGCCACGCGCAGTCAAGCCGTCACGTGAATACGACACGAATTGCAGGCGGTCATACGAGCCGCTGTCAACCCACCCGGTAAACGGCACGATCAGCACGTCGTCCAGCACCGTAAACGCCTTCACGTCGTAGTATGCGCTCGACCACGCCCAGCCCTCGCCGAACGATACGCGCTCGCCGACCTGCACGGGATTCGCCGAATCCGCAACGTTGTACAACGTCACACACACGCGCCGCTGGCTGTTCGTATCGTCCACACCCAAGGCGATCAAACGATCGCCCTGCGGCTCGATATAGGTCGACCAACCCGGCACTTCAAGCTTGCCTGTAACCTTCGGGTTGACCGGATCGCTCAAGTCCACGACAAACAACGGGTCTTTGACGAAGTACGTCACGACATACGCGCGCGGTCCGTCGAAGCGCGTCGCGAACAACGACTCGCCATTGGCGTCCTCCAACTGGGTGTGGCCCAGCCTCGCCAAGTGGTCCGGATCGGCCAGGTCGATCGTCGTGATGTGGTTCAGGCGTCCCACACCCTGCCATTGCCACTCATTCGATACCACGCGCAGCACGCCCTGATACGCGTCCATCTTATACTTGTCCGCGACCGTGCCCTCGACCGCGATATGGCCCGCGATGCGGATCGCGCCCGCCGGGTCGCTGATATCGACGTAGGTGATCGTCGTCTGGTCCGTCTCCCAATCCGGCGCGGCCACAAAAATCGCCGAATCCGTCGCCTGAATCACGCTGCCAAGCCCGTCGAAAGAAACGTCCGCCACGCGCTGCGGACTCACGGGATTGCTCACGTTAACGCTCGTCACCCAAGACGCCGACGTCGCCGCCTTCATCACGGAGGAAACAACGCCTTCCCACGAATACATGTATTGCGCGCACACCGCATACAGAACATTGCCAACCAGACGGCTGTCGACGAGATCGCCCTCCAAATCGAATTGCCCAACGATTCCCGCCTGCGCAGGTTCGGAGATGTCCACGACATACAGACGCGAAGCCACCGAAAACGACACCGTATTGCCTTCGGTCGTATAATTCGACGAATACCCAACCAACACGTACGCCCGGTCGCCCACCACGTAAAGGTCGCGCGGATAACCCGCAGTCGGAACGCGCGAGACGATAGCTTGTGTCTTCAGATCGACCAACGTCAGGCCGCGATACTGATTCAGGACGTACAACAGATTGCCCACGCGGCGGATCACGTCCGGCTCGACCACATCGCGCGACTCCTGCGACGTCGTGTTTGTCGCAGTATCCGTCGCTCCCGGCACAAAACCGCCCGCCAAATCACGGTACACGTATTGCGAAGTGGCCGCATTCAAAAAACGTGGTTTCGTTTGATCCAAAGGGCATCCAACCAACAGAACTAACGCACACACACCCGTCAAACCCAATCGAATCTTACTCATGCCCAGTCTCCTCCTCGCGAACGCGCCACAAAAGGCACCTGCACCGCACAACGATACAATCCATTTGATTATACCACTAACGCGATTCATTGTGACACGTTTTCTTGTAGCCGTTTCGTTTGCAACGCCTTGCCGGTTTACCGTAGCGCCGTTCTCTAAAAACGGTAACGGCAGGCACGCACCACAAAGAACACCGCTTCGAGGGGAGCTGCCGGAAAGCCGTTGCCGTTTTGTTGTGTTTTCTACGGCGGCTTGCTAATCTGAAGCCCGCGAAATTCGCAGTGTATGCCAACAACCTTGGGAGGACTTTACACATGAGTCGGCAACCGCAAAGCAGTCAATGCAATTGTTGTTCAATGTCACGTCGTTGTTTCCTGGCGACAGCCGCCGGTGCGGCAGGCGCGGCCGTTGTGGCCGGCGCGGCACGGTCGGCCTTCGCGGCAGGCGATGTGGCCGAACAACTCGACATCGCCCAGTTCCGCCCGAAACCGCTCGTCAAGATCAAGAGCGCCGTCGTGCGGCTCCACCCGCCGTACTGGCTGGGCTGGCCCGGCGCGTCGTACGACCTCGAAGGCCAGCGCAAAGAATACGCCAATCAGTTCGCGCAATCCGCCGCGCGCGTTGGCGTCCAACTCGAAGCCATCGAAGAACCCCTCGAAACCAACGAAGCCGTCGATGCATTCGCGCAAACACTCGAAGCCGAGAAGCCCGACGCCGTGTTGCTGAGTTTGCAGCATATGGACTCGTGGCGCCACGCGGACCGCATCTACAAGACCGGCGTGCCGATGATCATCTTCGCGCCCGTCGGCACGTGCTTCACGGGCCATGTCCTCGAACTCTCGCGACGCCAAGGCGTGCTGGTCATCTCGTCGCTCGAGACCTCCGCGGTCGAACAGGCCTTGCGGATGGTCCGTGCAAAGCGCCAGTACGAAGAAACCCGCCTACTCGTCGTCGCGGGCGACAAACGCAGCGAGTCCGTGCTCGAACGCCTCGGCACGAAAGTCCGCAACATCCCGCGCACGGCGATGGAAGAAATGTTCGCACAAATGCCCGCCACCGAAGAGGCCCACGAGATCGCCAAGAAGATGTTCAAGGGCGCGCAGAAAGTCGTCGAGCCCTCGAAAGACGACGGCGTCAACGCCGCGCGCACCTATCTCGCCGCCAAGCGCCTGCTCAAAGACGAGGAAGCCAACGCGCTGACCACCGACTGTCTCGGCATGGTTACCCAGAAAGCCGTACCCACGCCCCCGTGCATGGCGGCGTCGATGTTCCAGGACGCCGGCGTCACCTACGGATGCGAAGCGGACGTATTCGGCGCCATGTCGCTCATGCTATGCAGTTATTTGTTCGACCGCCCCGGATATATGAACGATCCGGTGCCCGAAACCGTCAAGAACCTCCTGATCGCCTCGCACTGCGTGTCCGGTACCAAGCTCAACGGCTTCGACAAAGAAAACGAGCCTTACATCCTGCGCAGCCACTCCGAATCGAACATCGGCATATCGGTCCAATCCCTGTGGCGCGTCGGCCAACCCGTCACGCTCGCACGGTTCCAAAATCCAAACGAGTTGATCGTCGATACCGGCGTCGTCGTCAGCAACGTCGACACGCCGCCCGCCGGCGGATGCCGCACCAGCGTCGAGATCGCCATGGACCGCGTCGAAGATGCCCGCGACGTGCTCGGATTCCACCAAGTCGTCTTCTACGGCAACCACCGCCGCGACCTCCAAAACTTCGCACAAATGTACGGCATCAAGGTCATCAATTCGCCCGAAAAAGCCCCAGCGCCGAAACTGACATAAGCGCAGAGCAATCCACGGAAACCATGTAATTGAATTCGTGTACTATGACGGAGTTGTGGGGATGGCCCTTGCATCCCCACCCCCAATATCTTAAGCTCGCCCCATGATTCCCATTACCCCAGATATCGCCATCGATGAAAGCGAACTCGAATTCTCATTCGTCCGGGCATCGGGTCCCGGAGGGCAAAACGTCAACAAGGTCTCCACAGCCGTCCAACTTCGATTCGACGCGGCCGCCTCACCTTCCCTTCCTCCAGACCTGCGGATACGCCTTATCCGCCTCGCGGGACGCCGAGCAAACGAAATGGGCATCATCCAGATCAAAGCCCACAGGTTCCGCTCCCAGGAGCAAAACCGTCTCGACGCAATCGCGCGTTTGGTTTCGCTGATCGACGCCGCAGCCAACCCGCCAAAACCACGCCGAAAGACACGCCCAACCAAAGCCTCCCGCCACCGGCGAATCCAGGAAAAACGTCAGCGCGGCGAAACAAAGAAACTGCGGGAAAGTCCATCCGATCCAGACAGCTAATTCGCGACGCCAACAAACGCTAGCGCTTAATGCTTTATTCTCGTATTATTCGATATTTCTGGACAGAAGCGTGATGTGCTAGAATGAGTGTGTCAATCGTTCTCTTGGTGTCCATGTTCAGGGAAATGCACGATGTTGATACAGTACATCCAAACCGCGATGGCTAGAGCTCACTACGAGATTCTGGACGACGATGGCACGTTTCTTGGCACAGTACCGGGATTTCAGGGGGTCTACTCGAATGCCCAGACGCTTGAGGCGTGCAGGGCAGAGTTAGAGGAAGTCATCGAAGAGTGGATATTCCTCCGTATCTCACGAGGTCTTGCCGTACCGGTCATTGAGGGTATTCAGCTCGTCGTGAAGGAAGTGGTCTAATGCCCGCGTTTGGTCCGGTGAATCGCCGGGACCTGATTCGTTATCTACACGCATGTGGTTTCGAGGGGCCTTACAGTGGGGGAAGACACCAATTCATGGCGCGCGGCGAACTAACGGTTCGTATTCCCAATCCGCACCATGCCGAAATCGGAAGAGGTCTGCTCAGCGTGATTCTACGAGAGGCGGAAATAGCGCGTGAGGAATGGGAATCACTCTAGGAGTCTTGGCTCTTGGGCGGATTCTTTCACCCTAACCCTTTCACTAGGAGCAATACTCATGAGTCTCATCAATGGACTGACGATAGTTGGCGCGGGTCTGGTTCTTGTTTCCGCGACGGGGGCACATGCAGGAAATCCGCGCGTCGCGGTCGTCTCCGCCGGGACGGATGAGGCGACAGTCGTCGCGCAGGCGGCACAGGTCGCGCCGTCGCCACGGCAGTTGGCATGGCAGGAACTCGAGTTCGCGGCATTCGCGCACTTCGGCATGAACACGTTCACCGACCACGAATGGGGCGACGGCAAGGAAGACGAAGCGCTGTTCAACCCAACGGATTTCGACGCGCGCCAATGGGTCCAGGCATGCAAGGACGCCGGCATAACACTGCTCATCCTGACCGCAAAACATCACGACGGTTTCTGCCTGTGGCCGAGCGTCCATACCGAGCATTCCGTCAAAAACAGTCCATGGCGCGACGGCAAGGGCGACGTCGTGCGCGAAGTCTCAGACGCATGCCGCGAAGGCGGGATCAAGTTCGGCGTCTATCTCTCGCCATGGGATCGCCACGAAAAAACCTATGGCGATTCGCCCGCGTACAACGCCTACTACATGAACCAACTCCGCGAACTGTTGACCCAGTACGGTCCAATTGCGGACGTCTGGATGGACGGCGCATGCGGCGAGGGAGCCAACGGTAAGAAACAGGAATACGATTGGGACGGGTTCTTCGCGGTTGTCCGCGAATTGCAGCCCGAGGCGACGATCTCGATCTGCGGTCCCGACGTGCGCTGGTGCGGCAACGAAGCGGGCGAATGCCGCGACAGCGAATGGAGCGTGCTGCCGACGTTCGTGGGCGCAATCCCGCCCGCGCCAGATGCGGTCGACATGCATCCGATTCCATGCAACGCCATGGAAAAGGATCTCGGCAGCCGCGCGGTATTGCGCAATGCAGCCGCCAAGGGCGCATGCCTCGTCTGGTACCCCTCGCAAGTCGACACCTCGATCCGCCCCGGCTGGTTCTATCACGCCAACGAGGACGACAAGGTCAAGCCCCTCGCGCACCTCCTCGATATCTACTACGGTTCCGTCGGCGGCAATTCGCAACTGCTGCTCAATATCCCGCCAGACCGCCGCGGCCGATTCCATGACAACGACGCGGCACGCCTGCGCGAACTCGGCCAAGTCCTCCGCGCTACTTTTGGAACGAATCTTGCCACAGGCGCAAAGGCGACGGCATCTTCGATGCACGCGGATCATGCCGCCGCAAACACCGTGGACGCCGACAATACGACGTACTGGACCACGCAGGACGGCGTCGCGGAAGCGACCATCGAATACGAACTGCCCGCGCCACGCACCTTCGATCGCGCGATGTTGCAGGAACACACCTCGAGCGGCCAGCGCATCGAGGAATTCTTCCTCGACGCGTGGGACGGCCAAGCATGGAAAAACGTCGCGCACGCCACGACCGTCGGCTACAAACGCCTGTTGCGTTTCGACGACGTTACCGCGTCCAAGGTCCGCGTGCGCATCGCCCAGTCGCGCCTCTCCCCAACGCTGTCCAACTTCGGCCTCTTCCACGAACCGGCAATCCTCGCCGCGCCGTCCATCGAGCGCAACTCGGACGGCAACGTCTCGATGTCGGCACAACCCGGCGTCGAGATCCGCTATTGGCTCGACGAAGGCAAACAATCGGATTCGTCTTCGCGCAAGTATGAAGGCCCCTTCCCAGCGCCCAAGGGGGGCGCGATCAAAGCCACGATCATCGCGCCGGACGCCGGGCCGTACCTCAACCTCGGATCGAGCCTCTCGAGCACGCTGGAAATCGGCGATCCCCTCTCAGACGCGCCCGAACGTCTCTCGAAGAAAACCGGATGGCAGAACGTCGATCCGAAACTCCCCGAAGCGGCGATCAAACGCGTCAACGAGGATTACCCGCTGTCCGACCAAGAGAACAAATCTCGATGGGCAAAATACGAGCCGATGTGGGACGAATTCAGCGGAGATACCCTCGACGCTGCAAAGTGGTGGCCTCGCAACCCGACATGGAGAGGCCGCCAGCCCGGCTATTTCGCACCGGAAAACGTCAGCGTTCACGACGGCCAGTTGCACCTCGTCGCACGCGTGCAGGAACCACCCGAACAGTTCAAGGCCGAGGGATATCACACATTCACCACCGCCGCCGTTCAAAGCAAGGACCGCATCCGCTACGGCTACTGCGAGGTTAAGGCGCGCGCCATGTCCAGCGGCGCATCGAGCGCGTTCTGGTTCTACGACGCACGGCCAGATTGGTGGACCGAAATCGACGTGTTCGAAATCGGCGGACGCGCCCCCGGCTTCGAACGCAAGTACAACATGACCCTTCACGTTATGCACACCCCGGTCACGCGCGACCATTTCCAAGTCGGCGACTCGTGGGCAGCCCCGTTCAACCTGGCCGACGATTTCCACGTATACGGTTTGGAATGGGACGAGCGCGAGATCAAGTTCTACTTTGACGGCATCCTATTGCGCTATGGACCTAACACCGACTGGCATCAACCGCTGACGTTGAACTTCGACAGCGAAACCATGCCCGAATGGTTCGGCCTCCCCAAACCCGAAGATCTACCATCGACCTTCAGCATCGAATACATACGCGCATGGAAAAAGCCCTAAAGTAGGCTTTAGGCTTTAGGCTACAGCCTATAGCGCCTTTCCAGCCATATTGGCAATCGGAAGAACCACGGCGAGGAACATCCCGCGCGCATCGCGCGATTCCTCGACCGCGGCCAACAGCCTCGGCGCAGCGGCATAGTAGGCCTTGACGAACGGCGCGGTCGCGGCATAGCGCAACAAGACCTTGTCGCGCAACACCCGCAGGTTATCGAGAAGCACCGGGGAATCCTTCAGTAAGACTTTCGCGGCGCACAGGCCGTTGCTACGGCAATCGTTGTCCCCTTCCGCAGTGGACGGCGTTGCGGAATCCACATAATCCTTGACCTGCCCATAAAAGTCCCGGAACGATGAAAAGAAGTCCATATTGTGGGAGCGATCCGCGCCGCACGTGTGCGTCGTACCGTTGCTGAGTGTGCCAAACAGACGCATGGTGTCGGTAAACAGCACACTAGAACCCGACGATCCCCCCTCGGTGACGCCTTCGTCCCAAACCATCTCGTTCTGTTTTTCGTAACCGAACGAGTCCGTCGGCGCATTAACGGTCAGCACGTGCCCGGACGACACCCGATTATACGTGGCTTGAGGATAATGGATGACAACGACGCTCTCGCCGACCACCGGCAACCGCGTATCCCAGCCCTGGTAAATGCGGCCGTAAGAACCGCTGGGCACGCTGTCCAACATGATGAGCGTGCTGTCCAGCAAGGAACTGGTACTCAACAACTTCGTTCCAGAACTACGCAAATGACTACTCATCTTGCCTGCATCGCCAGCGCCGCACGAGGACTCGCGGAAATCCCAGAATGCTTCCGTGTCCCGCGCATCTCCGGCGGAGCAGATACAATGGTTGGCGGTGATTAACAGCGGCTCGTTTGCGGCCGTTTGGGGATTGTTGATCAGGGTTCCCGAACAATAGCCCGAACTGCCGATGGACAGAATCGCCGTACCACTGGCGGCATTGCGCACGGCAGCACTCTCGCAGGCCACCGAGATATTGCAGGACAGCGCAACAGCTTTGAGAGACAGGAACAGATGCGAGTATGCGACGACGCGAACATTGGGAAGTTCCGCCTTGGGAGAACGCACCATGACGACCGATTCGTCATTGAAAACCGTCGCCAGCCAAAATGCGCCGACGGCGTAATTGGCAGCCTTGTATGGACCGAACGCCCGTAGAACAGACGGGTCCACGATCCAGACTTCCGCCGCGAGGTCCAGTGCGGACAGGTCGACCTGCAACCGGACACCTTCCGCATCGATCGACTGAATACTGCCAAGGAACACGTAACCGCTCGCGTCCTGGACCGGCGTCCCAAACAGATCGCCCGGCTCCAAGCCCAGCGTTACTTCCTCGCCCCCTTTCAGCGGCCTGCCCTTTTCGGGCGGATACTTCCCTTTCAAAGTAGACGTCTGACCCGCGAACAAGTCGTACACATGGAACCGGTCCAATTGGGCCAGATAGCCCGCCAAGACATCGGGCGCGATCGGATTCACGAGGGCGTCGCACGCTGCTTTCGACGCCGGCGGCGCGTAGGCCGCATCCGCGAACGGGTCCGCGCCACGCGCCGTCCCACAGACAACAACTATCGCCAAGACACACGACACGACAAGATTTCTCATCATTCAACTGTTCCTTTTCGTATCTCCGGCCGGGCATTCGACCACGAACAATCTGCATGATAATCTCTATTTCCTTGACTTTCAACACACTAGGTACTAGGCTGTAGACTGTAGGCTGTAGGCTGTAGGCAATGCCTCGCAGTTCCTACAGCCTACAACCTTCACACTGAGAGTACGATAAAATGACCATTTCACCGGACGAAGTCAGGCGAGAAGTATCCGAACTCTCGCTGCTTTTCGAAATCAGCCAGACCCTCGACCGCTCGATGGACCTGCGCGACGCGCTGGGAAGCGTCCTCAAGGCCATCGCGCGCCACACGGGCATGCTGCGCGGCACGCTCACGCTCCTGAACCGCAATACCAGCGAAATCTCCATCCTCGCCGCACACGGCTTGTCGGACAAACAACTCGAACGCGGGCGCTACAAACAGGGCGAAGGCGTCACCGGACGCGTCATCGAGACAGGCCGCGCAATGGTCATTCCGCGAGTCTCCGAGGAGCCGCTGTTCCTGAACCGGACCCGAGCACGCAACCTGCCCCGCGAAGAGATCAGTTTCATCTGCGTACCAATCAAGATCGGCAACGAAGTCAATGGAGCGCTCAGCGTCGACTGTCTCTTCGCGGATTCCGTGATCCTCGACGAAGACATGCGCCTGCTCACCATCATCGCATCGATGGTCGCCCAAGCGGTTCGCTTGCGCCGCGAAATCGAGGAAGAACGCGAACGGCTGCTCGAAGAAAACACACGCTTGAGCGAGGAACTCCGCGAACGCTTCCGCCCGACCAACATGATCGGCAACTCGAGCGCGATACAAGCCGTCTACAACATGATCGCCCAAGTCGCCAAGAGCGACGCAACAGTCCTCATTCGCGGCGAAAGCGGCGTCGGCAAAGAACTCGTCGCCCACGCCATCCATTACAACAGCCTGCGCTCGATGAAGCCCTTCATTCGCGTCAACTGCGCCGCGCTACCCGAATCCGTGATCGAGAGCGAACTGTTCGGCCACGAGAAAGGCGCGTTCACCGGCGCCATCGCACAACGCAAAGGACGATTCGAACTGGCCCAAGGCGGCACAATCTTCCTCGACGAGATCGGCGACCTCTCCCCGACCACGCAAATCCGGCTTCTACGTGTCCTGCAAGAACGCGAGTTCGAACGCGTCGGCGGCGCCGAGACGCTCCGGGTGGACGTCCGTGTACTCGCCGCGACCAATCGCGATCTCGAAAGCCTCATGCCGACAAGCCAGTTCCGACAAGACCTTTATTACCGCCTGAATGTCTTTCCAATCCACATTCCGCCCCTACGCGAACGGCGCACCGATATCCTACTGCTCGCGGATTACTTCGTCGAGAAATACGGCAAACTGACCAATAAAAGCGTCCGCCGGATTTCAACCTCCGCCATCGACATGATCACCCGCTACCATTGGCCGGGAAACGTCCGCGAACTCGAAAACTCCATCGAACGCGCCGTCCTACTCACCAACGACGACGTCGTACACGGCCACCACCTGCCCCCGACGCTCCAGACCGCCGAAGCCACCGGCACCATCGTCAGCAACACCCTCCAGGAAAGCCTCGACAGCCTCGAACGCGATATGATCATCGAAGCACTGAAAAATGCGCGCGGCAACAAGACCAAGGCCGCAAAAGCCCTGGGATTGACCGAACGAATCATGGGCCTGCGCGTGGACAAACACGCTATCCTACCCAAGCAATACCGCACGCCAGCCGCAAGAAAGCACACGCCGTAGTAGTTTTAGTAGGAGTTAGGAGTCAGAAGGATGAACTCGGAACGGCCATTCTGACTTCTAACGCCTAACTCCTAATTCCGAACTATTTGCTTTATGGCAGCGCTTCTTTCGTGGAAAGGCTACGTCAACATGACAATGGCGCGCCACTGAATACCTCACGGCCCGAGTTGAATTTCAGACTCTACTCCAAATGCTTCACCGATCTCGTTTTGGACCTTGAAGTATACCGTCTTCCAGCCGTAGCCGGATGATAGCGTGAATGAGGGTGCTTCATCGTATGTCTGCCATGTGGCGCCCGCAAAACCGGAGTCTTCGCTCGCCATATACTCCGAGGGATCGTAGACATAGGAGTTGTTTAGCACCACAGTCGTCGAGCTCGTATACGAATCACCGTTGTTGATCATAAAGGACTGGTAATAGGGTACCGCCATGACAGCCGAGGCTCTTGCTGCAGCAGACTCGCCGTTTGCGTTCTTCACCTTATACCAGAGTGTCCGCGAACCGGTCCCAGCCGTAAAGGTGTACGACCTCGAACTGCTATACGTCTCCCACGTCGCACCGCTGAAATTCGCGTGTTCGCTCAGCATTTCATGGGTCGGACTCCGCAGGCACGCATTTGTCAGGGCAACCGTGTAACTGGCGGAGAAGCAGCCATCGTATTTGTTATTGATGGCAAGCCAGCTAGCCGACGGAGGCAATTCCACCGCCAAGGAAATGCTATCACCGGTGAGAACGATACTGCCGACGGGCACGGTGTACGGCGCTGTTGGTTCGATGTTGCTGTCGGCATATTCGGCGCCAGTGATAAATGCTTTAAGCGTTACGCCGTCGGTGATCTTCAGCGCGGGGTTAGGGGTTACGAAGTTTTGCACATTCTTGTATAGTTTTCCGGCAACGTGCATGTCCCCATTGTTCCGGTCTACGAGCGCAAGATACGACGTATCGTTACGCACTACAAACTCTTGAGCAGCCGTGGGCGTCAATGCCGCCTGCAATTGCTCTGTGTAGAGTTGTCCGGCATACAAGACCAGGTCGCCCCCCGTGGTGAACTGAACGAGCGGCTCTATCGCGGAATAGGCTGCGGAGATGGTGAACGTTTGCGTCGACCGAATTCCGACGGCCCGGCAGGCTTTCTCGATAGTCTCGCGCTGGGTTTGCAATAATCCAAGATCGACGGCTGCCTGTGTCAGAGCATAGTAGAGGTATTCATAGTCGGCGCCTTCGCACAGCAAATGAGTCATGCACCGATAGTACAGTTGTGCGGCGGTCGATATACTGTTGGGAAGATCGGGAATGAACGGATCCTCCGGATGGTTCGGATCCGAGACGAGCGGCCTGACCGTATAGCCGTTGAAGGCGCCGCCAACAACCAGGAGGTAAGCCAGCTTGTCCCCTACGCCGGCATTTTGGTGCACCGAACCACCCGTGTCCCAATACGCGCTCTTCATGTGATCCGGCAAGTGGAATGGGGCCATGGAAGGGTCGGCCATATCCCGGACTCCGTATATGTTGGGATAGTTGGTTGGATCCAAGCGGTAACCGATATCCTCGCCGATTCGCCAAGGGCAATCGCTGCCATTCGAAAGATCGACAAACTCGCCAAAGGCGTCGGATAACGATTCGCATATGGCGCCGGACTCGCCGCTATATATCAGAGAACACGTATCGTAAGTGACTCCATGTGTGTACTCATGGCCGATGACGTCGCATACAGCGAAATCCTCGCCCAGCATGATTCCAGTTGTGGAGTTCGGAAAGTAGGCCCCGTTCACCCATGGACATCCAGAACCACAGAAGCCCCACTGGTCACACATAACTGTCTGAATGCACCACCTTACGCTTACGTTGATCGCGGCGTCATTGCCGTCGATTCCGTTGCGTCCCAGCACGGTCGAGAAGAAGCCGTACGTTAGGCCGGCGTAATTGTACGCAGCATTGACCTGGGCAACCGACGACGACGGATCGCCTTCCCCGCGCGCAAGGGTTCCGAAATCCGGAGGACCGTAGGTGCGGGTGTTGTCTGCATCGTAAATTTCGCGGTCGATAGCCGTGTAGTAGAGCGGATAGTGCAACAGGATCTTGCCCGTAGACGCGCTCACCAACACCCTCTCCACATCTGTGCCAGCGGCGGTGTCGTAAGTGTCCGCCACCCAGGCCAGACAAGGTGCGCCGTCCTCATGAAGCAACGAGGGATCGTACACGACCAAAGTGGGTGCCGCCTTTAGATCCAGACGTGCCTCAAGCAGTGCGCGATCCTTTGGCGTGAAGGTTGCGGCCGGATCGGTTTTGCGCGCTTCCTTTTCCCAAATGTCGACGACAGCCGCCAAGGCCGCGTGCTTGACCGCTTCATCCTTAACGTCAGGCGTCAACGGCACCTGCCGAAGGTCCAGATCGTCACTGGCTATCATGAGGTGGGCTAACGCCGCCTCGACTGCGCCCGCAGGACCCAACTCAAGTACGATCTGCCCCGCGAAGACCGGCAACCCAGCATAAGTCTGATTTGCGCGGATGCAGATCTTTTCTCCTTTCACTTTGGAGCGTTCGAGGCGGAAATCCATTCGCGGGCTTCGCATGCCAAACGCGACGCCGTGTTTTTCGCGAAAAGCCGCGACCTTCTCCTCCGGCGAGCGGGCGGGTGCTTTTCCTTGGATTTGCAGGGGCGCGCCAGGGGCTGCACCGAAGTACTTGAGGGCGCCCGAAGGCCCGGCGCCGAAACGCGGCGCCTCGCCTTGTTTCTTTGGCGTCGCGTCGCTACGGAGTTGTTTGACCGCATCGTGCACCGCGGATTTGGACACAGGGGCTTGTGCCCACGTTGAAAGGCCTGTCAGGATCGCAAACACCAGACAAGTCAATAGAATTCCGGTTTGGTTTCTTCCAGGTACGCGCATTGTACGGCTCCTCTCCCTTGAATTGCCGGCGTCCGGTTCCGGACGCAACACTCACCAACACAGCAGCACTAGAAATGGCTTCATATGAGGGAGACCCGGCATCACGGTGCGGGGGCTGGTCCAAGTTGAATGACAACGTCGCCCGATCCGTCCACGATGATACTGGCGCTCGTGATGTGCTGCGCATCCGACCGATCGGTAGCAGTCAGCTCGATCTTGCCCTTGATACCGTTGTCGACAGCTTCGCCCCGTAAGATAAAATCCGCCGCCGGATTCACCGAATCCGACGCGCGGTGGATTCTGATGCGGGTCTCGCCGACGTTCTCACCCTCGCCTTCGCCCACAACCTGCTGCGATAAAAACAGAGCGCTCGTCATATTCCCTTCGCCGTCGCTTGACGTAAGGGCAGGGCCGCCACATATCTCATTGCCATTTTCATCCCTAATTATGCCCAGCGCGAACGTGGCGCCAGCAGCTAGTCCGATGATCGGCCCCTGGTCCGCACCGATCACTGTGTAGAAATCGTCAGCGTCAAGACCCTCCAAACCCAATGCCCCGCCAAAGCCGCCAACGATCGACGATCCTGTCGTCTCGCCGTAATCACCGAACATGATTGATCCTTTGTCACCCCAAAGCCGCAACAAGGGCGAGTCGCCCTTTAGCGTGATGGCGGGGTCTGCGTTCACGGTGCTGCTTTCGGGGGCCTTGACAAGGGAGATACCATCGCCGCCTTCCGTTGCGCCGCCAATGTAGACGCCGGCCTCTCCCTCCCCCTCTCCCTCTCCGTTCGGCACGCAGAGGGCTCCCCCTACGATCATATTGCCGTCGATTGGGTCGGAGCACGCCTGACTTACGGCATCAATCTGTATGATGACGCCGATGGCGATGGCGAGCAAAATGGACACGTATGCAACTTTTTTCATGGTGTGTATCCCTTCGTACCTGTTTCCATCGTACAATATGCCCACGCAGGTAGCCCAGTGCCCCTGCACCTACAAATAGTAACATATACCAACTTGCCGATTATGTCAAGCAATTTGTTTTCTAGTCATTATAGGGGTGGAACTATATGATGTACCTGCTTGGTATCGACTGGGTGGTCTAGGAAGAAGGAGAGACTGGGAATTGTGTGCGGACTTCTTCTGAATCCTGCAGTCCGATGCGCTACACGGGAGTAGTTTCAGCGCGGGAGGCGGAAAACGAAGGATGAAAAGAAAGCTAACTCCTTCTTGTTTATTGGGTTAGGCGCATCCTAGTTCCATGCCATAACATATCCAGTGTATTGAGTCATGCTGTCGGTATCTTATCGGGGGCGCCTAGCAATCACGGAAGGCTTCAGAAGAGCTAATTCTTGTCTGTGCCACGGATGGCGTTGGAAAGCGCTTGGGCAATCAGGGAATGCGCGAGCTTATTGGGATGAGGATCGACAATGCGAGGCGGGTCGCCGCGCCAATGGACATACTCGCGCGCGTAGGCTTCGTACGTCATAGCGCTCAGGTGTGAACAAAGAACCTGATCCGCATCGACCAAGAGGGCATCGGGGATGTCCTCAATCTCGCGCAACTGTCTGGGATCATACTGTGCATGGCACCATTCGCCGATTTTCAAGATGATCAATCGGCTCCCGTTTTTCCGGCAGAGAGCGGCGACTTGCATGTACGCGTTTCGAATGAGTGCCGAGGGTTCGCCGCTGGGTAGCGAAAGCAAGCCGAGGTGGGCCTTCAAATGTACCGCCAAGTCATTCACGTCGTTATAGGCGAAAAGCGGGAGAGCTTTCATAAAGAACGCGGCAAAATCCGAGGAACCAAAGGGTGTGCTCCGAAATGCGTCGAAATTGACGTTCTTGGGCACGAATGCCGCCGGGTGCACACTGACAGCAGCGTCGAATCCGGTCACAAAATATGGAACAGGCAGATGTAAACCGTAGCCCGGCAGATACAACGTCAGAGAACGAGAAACAAGCCACGGCGAAAACTGCATGATCACGAAGGAAGGCTTGTACTCGGGAATATATTCTTGGGCCATGAGCAACATTCCCGCCAACCCATATCCACTTCGGCCCGCATTCATGACTTTTGCATGGATCATCTGCGATAACTGATAACAGTAGGTATCCTCGGCCGCGCAGGCGTCGCCATGCGTATAGGAACACCCGAGCGCCAATACCGTCTGTGTCGATTGATCCAGACTTGGGGGGGCGGGGGCCGCTCGAAATCCAAACTCATCGTATCCAATCGGAATGGACGGGCCGACAGGAAACACTTGATTGCCCCTGGATCCGGGCACGGGCACATAGCCCATCAAAGAATCCCCTCGAAATAGGTTGCCTTCAAAACCCCGCTGCCTTTGCTTATAATACTGATACACTGGTCGGCTTCGATAGACCGTCAAGGCCAGATAGGCGGTGGAAAAAGCAATAATCAACGCCAATGCAAAAGCTATCCACCCCTTAAACTGTCTGCGGATGCCTTTGGCGTGGCAACAACTGTCATCTTCCTTATTGACGGGCACGGAAGTAAGAATTGCTGTAACTCCTCTTCTTTTCGTTTCGCCAACGCCAATTCCATTTGTCACTGCCGCATTTTTGGACGAGTATATCATGGAAAAGGCGTCATGCGGCAAAAACTCTCGTATCAATCGCCCCTTTGCGAATACGTATCCGCCTGCCCGCTCACGGTTGGACTTTCAGTGCGTCCTGAATCGATTTCCATGGCAATTCGCTACAGCCGATGCGCACCGGGTAATCGCGCACTCGCGCGAGCGACGCGAGGATCTCGACGGGCGCTGCCGCCGTTTTTCCATTGAGAAACGCAATCACGGAATGGCATAACGCCGGTAATTCATCGAGGGATTGACCGCGCACGGCGAGGGTCATCAGCGACGCCGAGGCCATGGCCACAGCGCATGCCTTGCCCTCGAAACTGGCGTCGGCCACTTTACCCTCCTCGATGCGCAGATAGACCGCGATTCGGTCGCCGCACAACGGATTGTTTGCTTCGCCCGTGAACGTCGCGTCGGCCATCGCGCGGAAATGGCGCGGATGACGATTGTGCTCCAACAAGACCTCGTCGTACAGGTTCATCCGAACACCTCGCGGACCCGGCTCAACGCATCCATCGTAAAGTCGATCTCTTCGACTGTATTGTAGAATGCTGGCGCAATCCGCACGACGCCCGGCACGCCGAGTACGTCCATCAACGGTTGCGCGCACAAGTGTCCCGCTCGCACCGCAATGCCGTCGCCATCAAGAACTTGGCTGACGTCGTGCGGGTGGACGCCGTCCACGGTGAACGAAACCGCCGCAGCCCGTTCCTGCGGACAGCCATGAACATGGATACCCGGTATGGCCTCGAGTCCGCGCTCGATACGCGCGATGAGCGTCCGTTCATACGCCGCGATACGCCCGCGCCCGACGCTCTCGATATATTCGACCGCTGCCGTCAACGCGATGGCCTCGGCCACCGGCGGCGTGCCCGCCTCGAACTTCGCGGGCGGTTCGCGAAACACGCTATGCTCGAACCCCACGTGCGCGATCGCGCCGCCGCCGCCATGCCACGGCGGCATTTCCTGCAACAGTTCCATGCGGCCATACAGCACGCCAATGCCCATCGGACCAAGCATTTTGTGTCCTGAAAAGGCATAGAAATCGCAGCCCAGTTCCCGCACGTCGACCGCGAGATGCCCAACGGCCTGCGCGCCATCCACGAGGACCGGAATCCCCCTGGCGTGGGCCGTCTCGACGATCTTCCGAATTGGATTGACAGTCCCGACCACGTTGGACACATGCGCGACCGCCACCAATTTCGTCCGCTCGTTCAGATACGCGTCCAACGTGGCGCCGCGCACCGCGCACTCGACACCGACCGGCAGCCAGCGCAGCTTTGCGCCCTGTTCCGCGCATACCAGTTGCCACGGCACGATGTTCGAGTGATGCTCCATCTGCGAAACGAGCACCTCGTCCCCCGGACCGAGCCGTGACCGTCCGAAAGTCCGAGCAACCAAATTGATGCTCTCGGTCGCGCCGCGCGTGAACACGATTTCCGAACAACTCTCGGCGCCGATAAACTGCGACACCGTAATCCGCGCATGCTCATACAAGGCCGACGCCTGCTCGCTGAGCCGGTAGATGCCGCGATGCACCGTCGCGTTTTGCTGCGTATAAAAGCGACACAAGGCGTCGATCGCCGCGCGCGGCTTCTGGGTCGTCGCCGCGTTGTCGAGGTAGACGACGGGATGCTCGCTGCCGCCCAGCAGCGGAAAGTCCTCGCGCAGCCTTTGCACTTCGTAGTTGGTCAAGGGTCTATCGCCCAGCGTTTTCATAAGCCCGACTCTTCCATTCCCCAACCCCGTTCTTATACGGCAACGGGGTCCTTGACGCAAGTAATCTTGGTTTCCGGCAGCGATTCCTGCATTCATATACTAATGAGCCTCTTGCAAAACCCATAGGCTTTAGGCTTTAGGCTTTAGGCTGTAGGCAGTG
>CAIYET010000005.1 GCA_903925285.1 Candidatus Hydrogenedentota bacterium
CACTGCCTACAGCCTAAAGCCTAAAGCCTAAAAGCCTACAGCCTTAGTTTGCCTGTTGCGGGCTGATTCGGGAGAGGTATCGCTCCATGGCGCCCTTCTTCTTGAAGCGTTCTTCGAGGATCTGGCGCACCTCGGCGATGGTGGTGGCGCCGAGCACGCGGTTCGCGAGCCGTTTGGCCGCCGTTAGGTTCGTGTTGGCAATCTCGGCGTGGACTGCGGGAATCGCCACGGACGACATGCTCAGCGAGTCGATGCCGAGGCCGATCAACAATTCGGTGAACAGCGGATCGCCAGCCATTTCGCCGCAAAGGCTGCATGAGATCCCCGCTGCTTTCGCGGCGCGGATTGTGTCGCGCACCATGCGCACGATTGCGGGGTGGGCTGGCTCGTACAGATGTGCAATTTTTTCGTTGACACGGTCGACCGCGAGCGAATACTGGATAAGGTCGTTCGTGCCGATGCTGAAAAAGTCGCACTCGCGCGCGAGCATGTCTGCGACGACGACTGCGGACGGCACTTCGATCATCGAACCGACCCGGATATCCTTGCGGAATGGAACGTTGCGGTACGTCAGATCCTCGCGGACTTCTTCGAGCACCTGCTTGATGCGTCTGAGTTCCTCGATGCCGCTGACGAGCGGAAACAGGATCTGGATGTTGCCGTGGACGCTCGCGCGCAGTATGGCGCGTAGTTGCGCTTTGAAGATGTCGGGGCGTTCAAGACAAAAACGAATCGCGCGCCAGCCAAGTTGCGGGTTCAGTTCGGGCGAGAGTTGCAAACTGGAGGCGAACTTGTCGCCACCGAGATCGAGCGTGCGTAGCGTGACTGGCAGCGGTTTCAAGGCCACGGCTGCCTGCGCGTAGGCCTGGAATTGCTCTTCCTCGGTGGGCAATGCGTTTTGATTCAGGAACAGGTACTCGGTGCGGTACAGGCCGACGCCGCGTGCTTTGACGCGCAGGCACGAGGTGATTTCGACGGGCAGTTCGATGTTGGCCAGCAACGGCACTTCATGGCCGTCGAGGGTGATGCTGCCGCGTATGTCCTCGATCTGCAACAGGGCGCTCCGCCGCTGATCGGTGCGCTCTTTCTCGGCGGCGTACTCGGCGAGCGTCGCCGGTTCGGGCCGGATGATCGCATAGCCTTTTGCGCCGTCGATAATGAGGATATCGCCGGATTTGACGTGTGCGCCGATGTAGCGGAGCCCGACCACGGCGGGGATTTCGAGGGCGCGGGCGAGGATCGCCGTGTGCGAGGTAGGCCCGCCGACGTCCGTGGCGATGCCGAGGGCGTTGTGTACGTCGATGTTGGCGGTATCGGACGGCGAAAGGTCGTGCGCGACGACCACGCTGGGGGGTACGATGTGTTCGAGGGAAGGGCGCTCGAAATTGAGCAGCTTGACAAGGATGCGATTGCCGACATCCAGGAAATCGTTGGTGCGTTCGCGGAAACGCGGATCCTCGATCGTCTTCATGACTTTGGCGTAACGCAAGATTAGGTCGTTGAGCAAGAACTCGACGTTGAGCCGCTCTTTGTTGAGACGTGTTTCGATCTCTTCGTGCATCGCCACGTCGTCCAGGAGCATGAGATGGGCCGTGAAAATATCGGCATGCCCCTCGCCGAGTACATGGGCGGTCTGCTTGTGCAGGCGCTTGAGATCCTTGCGGACCGTTTCGACGGCGGCATGGAAGCGGTGAAGCTCGGCCGTGACTTCCGTAATTGGATAGTGCGGCACTTCAATGGAATCGATGTCGAATAAGAACACCGGTCCTATCCCGATACCCGGTGAAACGCCTATGCCACGAAGTACTATTTCCACGGTTGCCTCTCTACCTAGGCTTTAGGCTGTAGGCTTTAGGCTGTAGGCACACTGCCTACAGCCTAAAGCCTAAAGCCTACAGCCTTCTTAATCCTCTCCAAAACCCGCCGCGAACAACTGCTTGACCGCGTCCATGGCGGCTTGCGCGTCGGCGCCCCGGCAGATGACGGTGACCATGCTACCATTCGCGGCGGCCAGCGTGAGCAAACCCAGGATGCTCTTGGCGTTGACGATATGACTGTTCAACTTCAACTGGACTTCGCTGCTGAACCTCAACGCCGTCTGGACCAGTTTCGCGGCAGGGCGCGCATGCATGCCCAGCATGTTCACAACCCTGACTTCTTCTCGTAATTCGTCCATATCACTCCGTTTGCAGCACGGCGGCCGACAATCCGATGGACACGACCGCGCCGGGATTCATGACCAACGGCCAGCACGGAACCACCGCGCTGCCTTGATACACGCGCTCCTGGCCGTTTTCCGACTGGCTGACCGTTTCGACCGCGAAACGATACACGCGCGCGGGCCGATCGAAGCGCAATGCGCATTCGAGGCGCTGCCAGTCGTCGCGTAACGCGATGTGCGACAGGCCGTCGTCGCAACCCATCTCACCGAGCTTCGTGTAGTGCATATCGCAGTCGTCGGACCGGTAATACCG
>CAIYET010000006.1 GCA_903925285.1 Candidatus Hydrogenedentota bacterium
CAATCAGAGAGCGCGTTGGTCTACCGTTCGGTCGGAGAAGCGCATCAGTTCCTGAGCAAGCCCTGCAAACCCAAGCTGCTAAAGGAATGCGTGGACAAGGCCTTTGCTCTGCGCGATCTGTTGGCCAGTGACTCACTCAAAGCCGTGGTGGCGCAAATCGGAGACTTGCCTCCCGTCCCTCAAGTCTACGCCAAGCTTTGCGAGGCGTTGAAGTCCCCGGAATGCGCGATTGCGGATCTTGGCCGAATTATTGAGACCGACATAGCTATGACGGCCAAGATTCTACAAGTGACCAACTCGGCCTTCTTTGGACTGAGGCGGGAGGTGACTACCGCTACCCAGGCCGCATCCTTGCTCGGGCTGAACACCATCAAGGCATTGGTCCTCACAACGGGCCTCTTCGCCCCGATCGCGGGATCGAAACTCCCCCGAGGATTCTCCATCGACGTGCTCTGGCAGCATAGCATGATTGTGGGCGCGTACGCGCAGGCCATCTGCCAGACAGAAGACATCCCGAAAGAGATGACTGGTGACGCCTACACGGCGGGCCTGCTACACGATACAGGGCACCTCGTGTTTGCGTCCGCGTGCACAAAAGACTACGCCCGTGTCCACGACCACGCCATGAAGAACACGATTCCGTTGTCCGATGCAGAGAAGGAAATACTGGGGTGCACGCATGCGGAAGTCGGCGCGTACCTGCTCGGCATCTGGGGCCTGCCCCATCCGATTGTTGAATCCGTAGCGTATCACCATAGGCCCGCGGACAGTATCGGGAGCGTTTTCTCGCCCCTAACGGCTGTTCATGCGGCAGATGTGTTGGCTTTCGCCCGTCAGAAAGATCCCTCGGAGTATCCCGTTCCTCAGATGGATATGGCTTATATCGAGAAGCTCGGACTGGAAAGGCGAGCGGCCAGTTGGGAAGGTGCCTGTGCCAACATTGACGCAAGAGGAGGTGACGAACAATGAATGAGCGGATTCTCTTTGTGGACGACGACCCGAATATCCTGGAGGCATACCAGCGAAAGCTCCAGCATGTGCTGTATGTCCGCACCGCACTAGGACCTCACGTGGGTCTCCGGGAAATCCGGGAAAATGGACCCTTCGCGGTGGTCGTGGCCGACATGAACATGCCGCTGATGAATGGCGTCGAATTCCTGAAGAAGGTGCGGGAGATCGCGCCGGACACGGTGCGCATGATGCTGACCGGCAACTCCGATATCAAGACGGCGGTGGACGCGGTAAACGACGGTTGCGTGTTTCGGTTCTTGACGAAACCGTGTCCGTCGAAGTTGATGGGGGATTCCCTGGTAGCGGCCATCAAGCAACATCGTCTTATCACGGCGGAGAAGGAGGTGTTGGAGGGAACGCTGAATGGCACGGCGGAACTTCTTACCGAAATCCTTTCCTGGGTCAATCCTGGGATTTTCGGCCGCGCGGTGCAACTCCGCAACACGGTGACAACGATCACCGCCAAACTCGGAACGGAGAATTCCTGGGAAACCGAATTGGCAGCCACACTCTGCCAAATTGGGATGCTGGCCATACCATCCGAGATCCTGGCAAAGGCGGTTGAAGGCAAGCCCCTGAGCGATGAGGAGAGAAAAGCGGTGGAGAGTGTTCCCGCTGTCAGCCACGATCTACTCGAACGCATTCCCCGGCTGGAAAACGTCGCGAGGATTGTGCTGTATCAGAACAAGCACTTCAACGGGGCCGGTTTCCCCCAGGACCAGCTTGCAGGTAAGGAAATCCCCTTGGGCAGCCGCATCCTTAGGGTCGCCGCCGACTATCACGAGTTACGTGCCGCAGGTCAGTCTCGCCAAGAAAGTCTCAAAACCATGCAGTCTCGCGACGGACGCTACGATCTCGACGTGCTAAGTGTCCTCGGTAGAGAATCTCCGTCTGCGGTCGTTCAAGCCGAGTCTGGTCAAGTCGTCACAGTCGCTTTCAAGGATCTCGGACCGGGGCTTACATTGGCCTCGCCCATCCTTACCGTGGAAGGCCAAACGCTCGTTTCCGCCGGAACAGTTCTCACCGACGCATTCCTGATCCGCCTTCGCAAGTATGCCGCAACCAGCGGCATCCAAGAACCTATCGAGGTGGTCATTCACAGACAGTCCCGTTGACAGAGTTGCGCAAGGGGCGTGGCAAGACACCAGCGCGAGAACCTTTGGGCGAGTGCAACAAAGACCCGGAATTCGACCGAGCACCGGAATAACCGGAGCCTTGCGTGGCGGCTTCACTTTTCGACCGCCACAGACCCTTTGCCTCTTTCGTCAAACTCGACGCTCTGGGTCAGCGCTTCTTGAGTCAGGGTTGCGTAGTGACGTCGACAGATGTCTGGCGAGTTGCCCATCAGCGTGGAAATTTTCTAGAGGCTCGCCCTTCATGAGAAGTGACTCGGGAACGACTACACTGACATTCCGTGCCCCGTACTGCCAAATGATCGAAAGAGCGCATTCATCCATTGAAGATTCCCATGTTCGCCAGAAATGATCCAGTACAATTATGCTTTCCGTAATCACATGTTTTCATCGGCCAACCCAAGCAACGCCATCAACAGCTTCCCGCGTTCAGCGTCAGACATGCCCCGAATGGCCTTAAGCATGATTTTCGCGTCGGGCGCGGGCGGCGTGGCTTCGGATCCATTCGCGCGGACGTCATTGGTCGAATGGGTGGACGCTTGGGTGGACACCGCGCCGACGGAATCGCGTAAGCCATTTAATGCCAATGTGTTAGCGTCAATAGCGTCCTTGCTTGACATGCAAGGGGTCGCTGGTTCAAGTCCAGCATCGCCCACCATTCAACATCCCGCGCTTGGACGCGCCAAGCTGAACACCTCGTTTTAATCAATGTTTCCAGCATATTTTCAACAGCCCAATAAGTAAAGACTAAATGCTGTACTGCCTGTAAAATTATACAATGCGCTGCCAGGAGCACAATTGTGATCCTTCACGACCTCGCAGAAAACTACGCTTCCCATTGCAATACCTACTACACATCCGGCGAAGTCTACTGAAAGAAACACGCCCTCGCGCTCTTTGTCACTTACGCCGAACCCCGACTCGGACTTGTATTCTTCATGTCTCATCGGCTCCTATGCTGTTGGCTTATTCAACCTCCCGAGCTTGCATACTATGAGAAAACTTTGTAATAATAGAGTGTCGTCCCGACAAAAATGAGGTGCCACGACATTGATTTCTTTCATCTGCCCTTGCTGTAACAACTCGCTCAGAATTCCACGTGAGTACATAGGAAAGACTGGAACCTGCAACCTTTGCCATAACAC
>CAIYET010000007.1 GCA_903925285.1 Candidatus Hydrogenedentota bacterium
CGAAAGAAGAACATAAAGTGATCTGCCTGCCCGGACGCCTCACCGGCCTATTCCGCCACCACCTGGGCCTGGGCGGCATACTCGAAGAGGTCAACCCTGCAATGGCCGATAGCTCGGCCACCAAGGGCGAAAAAAACCGAAACGATCACCGCCATCATGCCGTCGACGCCCTCCTCATCGGCCTCATGGACCGCTCGTTTCTCCAGGCGGCGGCGACGATCCATGCACGCGCCGAGAAAAAGGGCGTATACCAATTCCTGGATGCTTTTCCCGAACCCTGGCCCAACTTCCGAGCATCCGCGCGCGACGCCCTCGCTAAGATCATCGTCTCCCACAAACTCGACCACGGCATCCAAGATGCCCTACACAACGACACGGCCTACGGCTTCGCGAAGCGAACTGATCAACGCGGCAACGCCGTGCATCGCGTCTCCGCCGACGTCATCGACATGAAAAAGATACTCGCCATCAAGAGCAAACATCTCCGCGCGGAACTCGTGGCGCATTTAACCGGCTTGCCGCATAAAGCGGCGTTTCAAAGTCTTCAAGAGATCGACGAAGGCGCACAAATGCCGACAGACCTTTTTCCCGCCGAAGTGGATGAAAAAGAGATCAAAACGCGCGTGCAAGCCTTCTTCGAACGCGAGGGAATTCGACACGTCCGGCTCATCGAAAAGATCGAACTTATTCCAATCCGCCAGCGCAGTGACAAGAACGGCGTCCCCTACAAAGGCTTCAAGCCGGACGGAAACGCCTATCTCGATTTATTCGAGTCGCCCACGGGACCGCAGTGGGAAGGAGAACTCGTAACCATCTTCGACGCCAACGCCCGACGCAACGCCGCCCCAAAAGAGACGCGGCGGAAGATAATTAGGCTGTTCAAACGCGACATGCTTGAGATGGCAGATCAAGGTGTTCAGCGCATCTTCTACATCCAAAAAATGTCGGAAAAACAGATTGCTCTTGCAGAACACTTCGAGGCGAATACAGATAGCCGGACACGAGATAAGGCCGACCCGTTCAGTTTTGTTTACAAAGGAGGCGTGGAACCGCTACGCAAGGCGAAGGCCCGTTTTCTTGTCGTTACGCCAGCGGGTAAGATCCGCTATCTCTCGGATGATCCCAATGATTCAGCGAGCCGTTGAAATTACCGGCACGGGCCGGCATCTGCACAAGGATCGCGGTTTTCTTGTCGTCTCTCATGACAAAGAAGACCTGGGGCGGCTCCCGCTCGACGACCTCGAAGTCGTACTCTTCGCGGGATACGGCATGACCTGCACCAGCGAACTCATGAACACCCTCGCCGAACGGTGCATCCCCCTCATCATCTGCGACCATCGCTTTCTGCCCGCGTCGATGCTGTGGCCCGTCGAGAGCCATCACCTCCAATCCGGGCGTATCCGGGCGCAGGCCGCCCTATCGGTTCCGTTGCGCAAGCAGCTTTGGAGGCAGTTGGTGCGCGCGAAGATTCTCGCGCAGGCAGAGGCCCTGCAGTTGTGCAAGGCGGAGTCGTGCCCCCGGCTTGAAAGGCTGGCCGCCGAGGTCCGGTCCGGCGACCCCCAGAATGCCGAAGGGCAGGCGGCCCGGCTCTACTGGCCCTTGCTTTTCGGTGCGGAGTTTCGCAGAGATCCGGATAAGCCCGGACGCAATGCCTTACTCAACTATGGCTATACCGTCCTACGCGCCGCCGTGGCTCGTGCAGTCATGATGGCGGGATTGCACCCGGCATTTGCATTGCACCACTGCAATCTCAACGATACCATGCCGTTGGTCGACGACCTCATCGAACCGTTTCGCCCGCTGGCCGACCTGCTCGTATTCTCGTTGGACAGAAATGCCGGGGGCGATCCGGCGCTGGACGCTGCTGCGAAAGAACGGCTGATTGGCGTGACCACACTGGATATGTTATACGACGGCGTATCCAGTCCCGTTTCCGAATGTCTGCTGCGAATGACGCGGTCGCTGGCCGATGTCTGCGGAGGAAAGAGACGGACCTTGCTGCTGCCGGAAGGCCTTCGAACCATCCCGGACGGATCCGCGCCGTGACGGAAGACGACCTTCCCATAACCAGAATGAGCGGATATCGAATCATGTGGATGTTAGTGATGTTCGACCTGCCAGTCGTCCTCAAACACGAGCGCGCGCAAGCCACGCGTTTTCGGCTCGACTTGCTCGATATGGGCTTCAACATGGCCCAATTCTCAGTCTATATGCGATGTTGCGTCAGCAGCGAGCGAACCGATGCACTTACCCAAAAAGTGCGAGCTGCCGTACCAAGCGGTGGTAGTGTGGCCATCCTGATCTTTACCGACAAGCAGTACGCAAACATGCTACACTTCTACGCGCATGAAGAAACCGGCCCATCATCCGAGAACAGACAACTGGCCCTGTTTTGACACACGGCGAATCGAAAACCGCTTTCATCCACAAAAAAACGGGGGCAGGTAGCCCAAGATCCAACGATTCACACCGTCTTTTTGCGTTCGTTATCCCCCGTAAGAGCCTGAAAAACCTACGTTTCCAGACCCCCAGATTATACCGGGGGATCAAAATGGGGTCAAGCCGCAACTTGTATGTCGATTGCACCACGAGAGTATCAATTATACCGGGGGATCAAAATGGGGTCAAGCCGCAACTTGTATGTCGATTGCACCACGAGAG
>CAIYET010000008.1 GCA_903925285.1 Candidatus Hydrogenedentota bacterium
CTCCCGCTCCAACTCCGCAATCTTCGTGCCCGCCGCCACGCAACCAGGACATTCAGGAAGGATCGCATCCATGCCATTTCACTCCGCGTTCCAAACGCTAGAGATATTATATGCACGGGCAAGGCGCTAAACAATTACGATTGAATTGGGCAAGTTGAGCGTTTATGCACAGAATACAAAATACAGAATGTATGAATGTATTTGTCCGGCCAATCCGGCCAAGCCCGTCTTCAGAACATTCGGGAGGCATGGGAACATGGCTTCGTTTTGAACGGAGGCATGAATGGCGAAGATGGTTGGGGCACGAGATCGGAAGAAGGAAACGGGATGGCGCAAACACATTAATGTGCAGGCGGGCAGTGGTTTGTCGATCGGGGCGTATTGTCGGCAGCCAGGGTTGCAGGCTCTTGGTTTCTACTGGTAGCGGCGTGAACTAGCGCGGCGGGACGCGGAGCCATCGCCGGCGTTTGTGCCGGTGACGGTGGCGGCTCAGACGCCGGCCTCCACCGGGAAGGGGCAGATCGAGATTGTTATTGTTCATTGTTCTGTCCGGTGATGGGAGGGGGCTGCGTGTGCAGGTGGTGGGGCCGGTAGATCGCCAGAGGCTGGTGGATGGCGGATGTGCTGGCGGTGCTGGAAGACCGGGCCGGCCGGCGGGAGGAGGCGCGATGTTGAAGTTGCCAAGTCTGGGGGAACTGGTTCAAAGCATGGCGGTGCGCATCTATCTGTACGTGCTGCTACGTGCTGCCAGCGGACATGCGGCGCGGGTTTGACACCTTGGCGGCGGCGGTGAAGGAGTTCCTGCGGCACGATCCATTTTCCGGGAATCTACAGAATACAGGATTCCGATTTCCAGAGCCAATTCGACGGGAAACTGAAACGACCGCCTTTCCCCATCCGCTACAGTGACAAAGCACAGGAGGATGCGATGTCTATTGTCCGTGGACGAATCAACAGGGCGCGGGGCATTCAGCTGCGTCAACAGCTTATGCGCCCGGTGGAGCAGGAGTTGCAGAAGGGACGACTGGCCGAACTGGCGCCCTATCCGGTCGCCATGGAGCCCCCGTTTTGGCCATTACGTGTCGCCGAGGATCTGTCCAACGTCGGGCCGCAAGCGCCATGGAATCCTTTGCCCGCGGGAGAACCCGCGGAACTTCACCGCTTCCGCATCTGGATCGCGCCCGACCAGGGAATCCGTTGGGATCTCGCCGAGTCCTTTGCCCGGCAGCTGCAGGGGCTGCGGCATCGCGTGGGCTTCGAGATTGCTGGCAACCTTCAGGGTATGGGGATCTTTCTGGCGTGCCACACGGACGATGTGCCAGTGGTCAACACAGCCTTTGAAAGCGCCTTTCCGCGATGCGCACTCCGCCCGTTGGATGGATATCCGCTGGACCAACTGCCAAGCTCGGCTTGGGAGGAGGCTCAGATCCTCGATTTTGTCGCCCCGGCGGTCTATTCCAAACCTCTCACCCAACCGGAAGAGCTTCCCCTGCCGCCGTTGGCCGCAGTGATCCGAGCCCTGCAGTCCTTCCCCAAGCAGGTGGTGGGACTCTACCAGGTACTCTTCCAGCCTGTCGCACCAAGCCACAACTGGCATCGCAACATCGCCGCCTTGCACGACTACGAGTTCTTTTCGCGTTTGCTGGCCAATATGTATCCGATCATGCACAGCACGCACCAGGCGCCGTCTGGCGATGAGCGGATGCTGGCCAATGCCATCAGCGAAAAGGCGCACAACGACAAGCCGCTTTTCGCGGCTTCGCTGCGTTTGGCGGTTTTGGGCGGCGGCCAACTCGCAGAACAGTTCTTGCGGCAGATGGACGTCTTCAGTGGACTGCTTCAGCACGGGACCAGACCCCTGCATCGCATTGATCGAAATGCCTACCGGTTCCTCTCCACCGAACAGCTCGTGGTCCTATTCCGTTTAGGACTTACCTATCGGCCTGGTTTCTTGATGAACTCGGCTGAACTCACCAGCCTCCTCCACCTACCACCTGCTGATTTGCTGGATGTCGCCTTCAAGACGAACCTCATGGAAAAGCTTATGCCTTCTATTGATCTTTCCGAGGGCAGTGCAATCGGTTATTGTGAGGCCGCAGGGGAGACTATTCCCATTTGCATCCCCTTAGCCAGTCGAATTCGCAATATTCACTCGATTGGCAAGCCCGGTTGCGGGAAGACAGAGGTGATGAAGCGCCTCATCCTCGATGACATCTGCCGGGGCGATGGCTGCGTCGTAGTGGATCCTCACGGAGACCTTGCCGACGATCTGTTGGACCTTATACCCCCAGAACATGTGGACCGAACCATTTTTCTCGAATGGTCAGATCCCGAAATGATAGCTATTTTTAATCCGTTAGCCGATGTCAGTCCAGCCTTTCGTGGTCAGTTCGCCGACAACATCATGTCGGCGTTCAAAGACATCTCTGAGGGCTTTGCGGATCGAGCCGGGCACATTCTGCGATCCGTGCTGCATGGATTACTTTATCTGCCAGAAGTTAGCCTCTTGGACGCGTCGGATGTACTCAGCACAAAGACCGACGTCAGCCAGATTCTCGTCCGCCAAGTCCTCGAGTTTGTTGATGACCCTGTTCTAGAGCGATTTTGGCGAAACGAGTTGGGTGGCTACTCGAAGCAAGATCTCGGTCCTGTAATTCACAAGCTGGGGCTTATCTTGGATGTGCCTCCAGTGTCGCGGACATTCATGCAAACCCAGAGCAAAATCAACTTTCGCAAGATCATCAAAGAACGCAAGATTCTCATCATCAACTTGGCCGGACTCAGTAGCCCCATCCAAAGCACCCTCGGTTCCATCATCCTGACTTTACTACAGATTGAAGGGTTGGCCCGTAGTCAGACTAGACGCATGGACAGACTTCCATATCATTTGCATGTCGACGAGGCGTATTTGTTCAAAACCGCGGCATTTGAGATTATCCTGGCACAGTGCCGCAAGTTTGGCATTAGCGTTTCCCTTTGCCACCAGTACCTGCGTCAGTACACACAGTCGCAGATCGATGCTCTCGCCACTGTAGGTACCACCGTGATCTTCAACGTGGACGACACCGATGCCCAGCGGTTGTGCAACAGCCTGCAGAAGAAAGTGGAAGTCGACGACATTATTGCTATGAAACCGCGGGAAGCCATTGTGCGGATCGGTCAGGAGATCGTTCACATCAAGACAGAGAAGGTCAAACCGCCACAGGGCCACCACAGTTGCCGTGAGGCAATCATCAACATGTCACATCAGCGCTACTACAAGCCGATCGTTGACGTAATGCGCGAAGTCAATCTACGGAACCGGCGATGGGAGAAGCCATTCGCGCCATTGACGCCTGTCGGCGATAACTCACAACCAATTCAGGAGCTTGTTTATGATGAGTTCGTCTGATGCATCTCTCCGACACCGCGCCGTCCAAGTGCTTCAACAGATACTCGGAATGCTGAGTGACCAACTCATCGCCCAACGCATTGATGCGCCAATCGACCAGGCACTGAGTCGTTTCAGATTTGTCTGGGAAGAGCCATTTTCGCCCGCATCCTTTCACCGCGTGCTCGGCGAGTTTCTTGCGGAGGTGCGCGCGGAAAGAAAGGCTGGGGCCATGAAGGCCAGTCTCCTGGCAGACGAAGCGGTGGCCATGCTGACCATGGGTTACCAGGGCACTTACGCGTCCGGCTATGACGGCGCTGTGCTTGATGTGGCCCACCTCGGTTCCTTTGGCATCAACGGAATCGATGCCGTCTTGGTAAACTTCGCGGGCATTCTGAAAGCCGTTCGGCGGCAGCAGTACGTCGAATGGGTCTATGCCCGGTGCCTTGACCCATTTGATTGCCCTCTTAAGTGTGAGGTAGCCGCTTGCATCGTCGAGTTATTCGATTATTCGGAACCCGAAGGACAGGCCGATCCCGCGGATTTAGCGGAAGATATTCCCCACCTCTTGGACACTCTCCGAAACGATAAGAACATCGTTGGAGCATTGCAGTCCGACCGGTTGGCTTCGCTTGAGTAAGTCAACTTGCACGCAATTGACTCAGCGGAAAGCGGACCCGTGACATGTTCATGCGCTCACCGTCGTTTCTGCCAAACTCGCCCCGAGAATCAGAAATGGAAGATGTCATTTGATGTCTTACCCGGTACGTTCGTAAGCGTACAGCCAACGGCCGCCGCGCTTACGGGCGGTCCTCTTGAATGTTGAATGCTTACCGGGACCATGACTCGTGTCAGTGACCAAAGTTGGAGGCCGGATGGCTGGTTGCTGGTTTTAACCCGCCCCGTGACACACTGGAACGTATTGGAACCATCGAAATGGTCGGTCGGGGAAACCGGAGATTCACCATCGGAACTGCGATTCCCATCATAGTGGTGTTGCCGTGGATCGTTCTCGATCATCATCCTACGATAAGTTCCTCCACTGCCCGGCGCACCTGTTCTTGGTGCGGTCATTCGCTCTTGAGGGAAGACGGAATGCGGGGATTATTCGCATTATGGGCAAGACTATCATGGCCAAGCGGCGGAATATTCCGGTCGAAAAGACGGAATAATGCCGTCGAATCGGCGGAAAAATGGGTTGGCAGTCCGCGCGCAAGATGTTTGTTTGCAAATGCTTATGGGTTGGCGAATATGCCGACTGTAATAGAATTTAGGGTGGTGAATAGGAGGAGAAAGCGTGCTTCGCGGGGATCAACCGAAATCGGTTGGCCGAAGACGACGACGGACGACGACGGACGACGGACGACGACGACGACGACGGACGGAGATGGGGGCAGATCGGTTCGCTAAATTGTGAGCGAACCGATCTGTCGGTTGGCTCGGAGGAACCAAAAATGAATCGATACAAGGTGAGGGCGGTAATCGAACTGATCCGTCAGCGAGGTCATCTACCAGTGGACGATTTCGGCAACATGCTCAGTCCCGACGAGATCATGGTTCGCTTGGCACTGAATGACGTACTCACGCCCGGTGAGCGTATGGCGGTTCGATGGGAATTGGTTGCGATCATGGAAGCCCAAAATGCGATTGACCATATCAAAGAGAACATGTCTTAAGGGATACGTGTGACGAACGACGGAGTTGACGGTTCGCTTAAGGGATGAGCGAACCGTCAACGTAAAAACGTGACGGTGGACGTTCGGAGGTATCAGCATGAACAAACATGAACAACAGATAGACGGCATCAGTTACGGTCCGGTGGTCAGAGAAAGGCCAGATCGATATGGGAGCGTCCCGGGCTTGGATGACGAGGAATTGGCGGACCCAGAAGAATTGGAGCGATGGGTCACACACCAGCAATGGGGACCAATACTCAGTTTGCCAGAGCGCTACCCCCGAAGCACAATTCGACCTCAAAGGAACGAGTCTGGGAAATGGGATTGGGGGGCATTCGAAACAGTGGATTTTGAACGAATGTATGGCACCTTCGACAGATTTTTCTACAAGGCCAACAAGCTTCGTGAGGAACTGGAAAGCCAGCTCATCATGCTCAGCATTATTATCGACCGAGTGCCGGGATGCAGTAAGTACATCATTCTCCGATACCTGAACATGGGCGTCATTGATTTGGACCACATCGAGAATCCAGACATGCATGCCATTGCCAGACGACATCTGCGGTGCAGGAAGCTGCGTCGCCAGATTCAACGCTTGCGTCAGCTTTCCCGGGTGGGATGGTGTGACCCCGAGGAGGATTGAACATGGGGCACGGTCCAGAGGATGGGCCTCTTCCTCTCTTCGTGAAGAGGCCCTTCACGGAAGATGAGGGGCTCAAGGTGAAAACAATGTAAGAAGATAACCCCTTCGCCAAGTTTCAGGCCGGAGCCGTTAGCTGTGCCGTGTGGCAGAATCGGGTCAACATCGACGGACGAACGACGACCATTCTGAAAGCAGAGGTGAGCCGCCGCTATCAGGACCGTGACGGCATCTGGCAAACCAGCAAGAGCTTTTCGAGAAACGAAGTGCCTA
>CAIYET010000009.1 GCA_903925285.1 Candidatus Hydrogenedentota bacterium
AAGGGCCGCTATGGTAGGCCGCGAACCGAAGGGATTGAGGATTGTAGATTGTAGATTGCGGATTGACAGCAATCTACAATCTACAATCTACAATCCGCAATCCAGGGGCTTGCGTGTCGATGCGCTGTCGGGGCGATGGGGACGCTTCGCGTTGCGGCCCGTCAGTCTTGATGTGACGGCTGGCCAGTACTGGGTGTTGCTCGGACCTTCCGGTTGCGGCAAGACGACCTTGCTCGAGTTGATCTGCGGTCTTCGACGTCCGGCATCCGGCAAGGTGTTGCTCGATGGGCTTGATATCACGTATGCCGATCCAGCAGACCGCCGTGTCGGCTACGTGCCGCAAGACTATCTGTTATTTCCAGGCCGGACGGCGGAATGGAACCTGAAGTTTCCCGCGCTGGTGCGCCGCGTGGCGTCGGGCGAGCGCAAGATGCGTTTCGACGCGGTCGTGGACACGCTCGAACTCGGGCCGGTGTTGGCGCAGACCGTCGAGACGTTGTCAGGCGGCGAACGGCAACGCGTCGCGTTGGGCCGCGCGCTGATGGCGGCGCCGGACGTGCTGCTGTTGGACGAGCCGGTATCGGCGCTGCCGGAAAACCTACGCGATACCGTGTGCCGCGAAATACGCCGCTTGCAGCGCGAACTCGGAATCACGACGATTCACGTCTCGCACAATCTCGACGAGGCCCTGGCCGTCGCAGATCGCATCGTGGTGATGAATGTCGGCGGCGTGGCGCAGGCAGGGTCCGTCGAGGAGATTCTCGAACACCCCGCGAACCAGTTTGTCGCGGAATTCACGCAGGCACGGAACGTCTGGCCCGCTCAAGTCAACGCAGGGATACTCACGTGTGGCGATCACGTTTTCGGACATGTCGATAAGCCGAACGGCGCTTACTGCGCGGTCATCCGGCCCGAATATCTGCGCCTAATCGAGACTGCGCACGAGGATTCCTTCCAGGCACGAGTCGCCGAAAGCACGCGCACGGAACATGGCGTCCTGACTTGCGTGGCCGCCGGTTCGCTCGATATCTGTTGCTGTGACGTAAAGATGCGCGAAGCGGGCGCAACGATATTCGTGCAAGTCCCCGTCGAGCGCATCCATCTAATTCAAATCAACTGAATGCGTCGACAGAAAAGTACGATCTCAGCCACCTGCCTTGACCTGAACGGTTGAAAGATACGCGGCCTCGAATTCCCAGCCGTTGGCGTGATTCTCGATACGGACGGGAATCGTCTTGCCTGCGTATTCGGACAAGTCGACATTGTCCGTCTGCCATTTACCGTGCGATGCGATGGTCTCTTCCTTGACGCACGAGTCGCCTACGAAAACTTTGAGCACGAAATCGCCTTTCGGATCGGAGGTCACGTCGATAGCCAGCACGGATTTTCCCGTCGCAGGAACCGTCAGGTCCGCCGCGATAATCGCCGGCTTCTCGCGGTTCACGGGATGGATGACCAGGACGTTGTCGCGTTTGAACTTCTTGTGTATGCCGGGTTCCATGTCCGAGCCGCACGCGACGAGTTTCCATGACGGATTCCACGCGGCCATTTCGGCGGGCATGATGGGGATGGCCAAGATCTTCATTTGATCGGTCCATTGCTCGAGCGGTTCGGGCGCTTTGGGTTCTTGCCGGTTGATGACGTAGGCGTCGTCTTTCACTTCGCCGCCCGTTTGCTTGACGATGGCTTCGGTGATCTTTTGACAAACGGGGACGAGCGTCTTGAACGAATACGGGGTGTGGTCGAAGTTCGTGTTTTCGATGGCCGCAATGCCGCCGATCCATTGCGGTTCGAGCGCGGCGAAGCCTTTCATGCAGCACATCACGCCGGCGGCGCTCGATGGGTTGCAGTCATTGTCCTGGCCACAGCGTACGGCCATTTCCACGGTCTTGAGCAAGTCGCCGTCGCCGTACAGCAGGCCCATGACGATGTAGGCGCCGTTGAGCTTTGCGTCGATGTTGAACGGATTGCCCGGCATGCAGTCCACATCGTCTTGCCACTTGTCCTCGATCTTATGCCATGTCGCGAGCCAGTCGCCGGGGTTCTCCGCGTGCCAGCGGACGACATCGTCGATGCATTTGTAATACAGCGACTCCGATGGGATGCAGGCCAGCCCCGCCCGCACGACCTTCTCGACGTCCTTGTCTTCGAAGTAGGCCGCCGTGTACATGCCCGCGACGAACATGCCGCCGTACACGCCGTCGCCGTAGTTCATGATATGGCCGAAAATGTTGCCCAGCCGGTCCGATTCCTGCGGCATGCCGGGACACAGAATGCCGAAGACGTCCGCTTCGATCTGGAAATCGATATCGTCGGCATGCCGATTGTTCTCGAAATGGCCCGATAGCGGCGGCATGATCCCGTGCCGCACATTGTCGCGTCCGACGCGGTTGGCGTGCCAGAGCGGGAACTGCGTGTCCGCGAAGTCCTTACCGGCTTGTTCGTACGAGGGGTTCAGCCCGTACTTTTCGAGGGTCTTGAGAAAGGTCATTTCGACGTAACAGTCGTCCTGCCCGATCGCTCCCGCGACGCGTTCGGGACGCCACGGTTCGAGCGGTCCATCGATGGGCTTGCCGTTCGACTTGAATTCGTAGATGTCGCCGAAACACACGCCGATCATCTGCCCGGCCCAGGCCCCTTTGCACTTGTCGATATATCGCTCTTTACTCAAGGACACCGGTTCGCCGAGTGCCGCAACGCTCAGTGCGAACAAAGCACACGCAAGAACAGCAAGACGCTTCATGAGTCGAAATCTCCTATCCGAGTATTTTCAGCCAGATTGGTGTATCCTAGAGCCACGAGTCGGCCAGCGTCAAACGGGAGCGACGTGGTTATGAAGGAAATGGAACGTTCCTCCAAAATATTAATCGTTGTGATTGTACTGTTGGCATTGCCCTTGGCCATGGGCTTGTACCGGCGGTATGTGCCGTCGGTGCGGAATCCTCTCAGGCCCACACAGGAATTTGCGGAGCGCGAGTCGATTAAGGGATACGTGCGGGACCAGTTTTTCGAGCACGTGAGGCTGTATGACGATATCACGACAACGGAATTTCGCGCGGAACTGGGCAAGGGCATGGCCGACGTGTCGGTGGACATGACGCTCGATGAATCGTCGGAAGTCCGGCTTTACACGGTGAGCGCTACGTTGACGCATAAGGGCAAAGAGAGAGGCACAGCCAATGGCACGGCGTCCGTCGAGCCATATCAGAGCGGATCGCCGTTGCTCCACTATGAGATACGGTTCGACTATACGGATTGAGGGGGAATGGATTATGACGGCAATGGCATGGCTCGTTGGCGTATCGATATGTTTTGTCGGTGCGGGGGAAACGTCCGCACCGAAACCCGATGCGCGCATCAAGGCGTTTTGCGTGGATTTCAACTGGGGGGCGTCCGGGTTCGCGCCGCCCGGCATGTACACCCGCGCCCGCGCCAAGGAACATCTCGCATGGTACCAAGCGATGGGTGTCAATACGATTCAGACCTTCTGCGTGAGTTGTCCGGGATATGCGTGGTATCGCAGCGATGTCGCGCCGGTACAGCCAGGGATGGACGGCGATTTCTTGAAGGAGATCACCGACCTTGGCCATGCCGTCGACATGCGCGTGATAGGCTACTTCTGCGTCGGCGCCAACGCGTATTGGTCGAAGACGCATCCCGAACTGAGCCATGACTTCGCCGATTGCATCGCCATCCCGTTTACGACGCCATATCTCGACTACCTCGGCAAAATCATCCCGGAAGCCATCGCGCGTACCGGCATCGACGGGTTCATGATCGATTGGGTGTTCAACGCGTCGCACTTCTATCCGAACAAGACGTACAAGTGGCTCGATTGCGAGAAGACGATGTACCAGGAGTTGTTCGGCGAACCGTTTCCCGGCGAACAGGCCATGGACGCCGCTCGGATCGCCGACTTCAACCGCCGAGCACTCGAACGTTGCTGGGAACGCATTCACAGCGCGACGAAGACCGCGAAGGCGGATTGCATTATTTGGCTGAGTTGTTACGACCTCCAGCATCCGCAAGTCGTCGGCTCTCGCATGCTGCAAGAGGTCGACTGGGTGATGAACGAACATCCCGATCCTGCGAAACTCGAAATGGCCCGCAAAGCCGTCGGTGCGAACGTAAAGCTGATCCAGTGCATCTGCGGCTGGGGCGACCAGCATAACGCGGCCGCGATTGTCGCCGATCCGCGATTCGCGTCCATGGGACTGTACGGATTCGCGCGTCCCGATGCCGAAACGACGTTACCGCCGGAAGATGACTCCGGCAACGCACGCAATATTGCCGCCATGCGCAAAGCGTTCAATGGCGCGAAGTAGACGTTTCTCGGCCATTTTGTGGTATTCTTTGTTTGCCGCGAAGACGCGAAGAGCGGCCTGGTGTCGTCGAAGCGGGCTCTGTGATGGAGGAGATGACGATGAAGATCTATCATTGCCCTACCTGCGGGAGCGACAAGATCAAGAAGGTTCGCGGAGCTGTCTCGCGGGAATTTGAGGGCGAGTTCTATACGGTGCCCGATGTCACGTACTACGCGTGCCCGGAATGTGGCGAGCGCGTGTATGATGGAGATGCGGTGGATAAAATGCAAGCCGTGTCGCCTGCGTTCCGGAGGGTACTGAACGCACGCTAACCTGAGAGACTACCTGAAAGCGATAGCGAGGTGGTTTTGCATACTCGACGGTGCCAGCGATGTGTAGAGGAAGCATGGGAAAATAGTGACGCCACCCGCGCGCAGCCACATATCGATTCGTTCGCGCCAGAAACCATAATGCCCGATCGAACAGCGCCACCGCTCCCCGATGCTCAACTGTAGCATTCGACTGTTTCATCATACAACACCTCCAACTCCCGACGACCGGTCCGATGGCAGCCGCTTCGTTGAAGACCGGGATGACGATACCCACGTCATTGAGTTTCACGGTTCGCCTTATACCACTCGATCGTTCGCCGGATTCCCTCGGAGAAGCCCACGGACACATCGTAGCCGAGGTCCGCTTTCGCACGCGAGATGTTGGCCTTGGAAACGCGGATGTCACCCACACGTGGGGCCGCGTGCTCGGGCTGAATGTTCGTGCCGAGCGTCTCGTTGATTTCGCGTATCAGATCGAGTAAATCGACCGAGAGGCCGCACGCGATGTTGTAGGCCTGGCCTTTCGCATCGAAGTTGCCCGTGGCGGCGAGCACGTTCGCGCGGACGTTGTTCTCGACGAATGTGAAATCGCGCGCCTGGCTGCCGTCACCGTAAACAACGGGCCGACGGCCCTCGAGCATCGCGCAGATGAACAGCGGGATCACCGCGCTGTATGGCGAGTCGGGGTCTTGGCGTGGACCAAACACATTGAAGTAACGCAATGACACCGTCTCGATGCCGTAACAGAGGCTGAATGACCGCAAATAATGCTCGCTGGCGGCTTTGGTGGCCGCATATGGCGAGAGCGGGTTCAGCGGCAAGTTTTCCGTCTTGATGTCCGCCTCCTGATCGCCGTACACCGAACTGGAACTGGCAAATACAAGCCGCTTGACCCCCGCATCGCGAGCGGCCAGCAAGAGGTTTACGGTGCCTGTGACGTTGGCTTCGTGGCTGAGCAGCGGGTCCGTCACACTGCGTGGGACCGAGGGAACGGCGCCTTGATGGAGTACATAATCCATGCCGCGCGCGGCTTCATTGCAGATAGACCGGTCGCACAGATCCCCATCGATGAACTCGATGCGCTCAATGACTTGGGCCAAGTTCTCGCGCCGTCCCGTGACAAGATTGTCCAACACGCGAACGGTATGCCCCTCGCGCAATAGGTAGTCGACGATGTTTGAACCGATGAATCCGGCGCCGCCGGTTACCAGGAAGCTCGACATGCCCTACCTTTCAGGCTCTTACCTAGAAAACAACGTGCTATACCATGAGCCTCTTGCAGAACCTCGGTTGCACCGTTGCTTTAGGCTTTAG
>CAIYET010000010.1 GCA_903925285.1 Candidatus Hydrogenedentota bacterium
CATTTCTTTCATTTGGTTTTTCTGCCGTATTGGGCCGTCGGCGTACTCTTGTCGCAGGCTATTGCGCTCACCCGCAAAGCTTTCCGGGAGCCTGGCTTCACGAGGATTGTTGGAAAACGACTTGGCGCCTTCTGCGCGATTGTGGCAGGCACAGCGGTTCTCCTCATCGGTGTTCAGGCATCTGCGCGTGCCTGGCAAGATCAACGGTTGAGCCGGCTGTGCAAGCAATATGCCGCCGCGCCGCTGGATCCCGTGCCCTGCAAGACAAGCAACAGCGGTAACGGGCTGCTCATCGAGCCAGAAGGCCCAGTAGGAAACTTGGAGACGACGAAGTCTTTGCCCCTGTTCGAGGTGGGGGCGGAGTATCTGGCGGTCGAGTTTCAAAATGTCCGCAGCCATGTTTCGGTGCGGCCTGTGTATGAGGGAGAGTATGCCAACGATTTCTCGCGCCTTTGTGTGCTGCCACGCGCCCTTTTCGACGACATGGGTAATGGCTGGTTCTTTTTTCCCGTTTACGAACTCGTATGGCCGTCAGCCGGAACCTCCGGCTACTTAGACACATCCAAGGATATGAGCGCACGCGGGCATTTCAAGGGGCTTGAGCTCTCGCAGGAAGCATACAAGGCGTTTCGAGGCATGTGGCGGGTACGGCACGGGCAAGCGTTCCGCCTGTGGCCGTTCATCGTTGTCCCTGAGAACAAGGAGTGCTTCCTTGCACACAAAACAGGGCCGTTCGATAACAATACTGAATGGATTTGGGCGGCGGGTCGAAGTGTGCTCCTCGGAGATCGTACCGCGCTGGCGCGTCTCTATGTGCGCTGGGCGCGACTCTTGCCGGGAGAAACGTACTATCAGGACAAAGCGGAAGCAGCCATCGAACGCCTTTCGCCGAGTCGTGAGCGAGACAGCCTTTGGAGCGCCTTGCTCGAAGTCGCCCCTGAGAAGGCTCCGGCGGCGGCAGAATCGCCTCGTTCCGGCCAATCGTAAACAAAGGGGATATGGTTATGAATGCAAGATTCCGTGCGGCACTGCGGCCGAGGGAGCGAGAAATATGACAACGGCACTGGATGCAAGCATGGGGACAAAGCCATGAGTCCGCGGAAGATTCTGCGGGCGGCGTTTCTCCTGGGGGCAGGATGCGTGTGGCTCATGGTTTTGGGCCTGGTACTCGAAATTGTTGGGGCGGTTCAGGAGGCGCAAGCCGTCCGCGACTACAACAGTGCGGTTCGCGAGATGAAGGTAGCCCCTTGCGGAATGAAACAGGTTCCGGTAGAGATCCGTGCATTCGATCGCACGCTGGCGTGGACGCCCATCAGCGGCAAGGCAAGATTCTCCGGCGAGATAGACTCGCTGTTGAAGGACATTGCGCTGGATTTGTGCGCCCCCGACAAGGACGGGCCTTCCGACATTTCCGACGATATCCGGGCGGCACGCGTCCGCTTTGCATCCGCGTCGCACTCGAACCTCAATGCCGTGGCCACCCTGCAAGGGGACTGGGTTGCGGTCTTGGATGGCCAGGGGACTTGTCTACATTCTTGGGGCGATCCGTTGATCGAGGAGTTATACTTTCGGCAGTCTTCAGGACATACGCCGCCGTTTTCCGAACTGTTCGAGCGGGTACGCGACCTCGCGGCCAAAAGCGGGGATCAAGGGCCGATTATGTTCGCGTACGGCTGGTTTGGGTGCAACATGCCGATGGCGATACGCAAGGTGGATCGCCATGCCGGGGATGCAGGGAACGTCGTGGAAGTCCTGGTTCGGGATACGACGCGCGGAAAAGACCTCAACCGTTTTCTCCTATCGCCGTCACCGCCGGAATCCCTCTGGGAAATCCCCTGCTGGGGATACCGGAAACATTGGCGGGACAAACCCGATGGACCGCTCGTTACCAACAACTTCGGCTTTTTCGAACGCGACGTCGCGACGCCACGGCCGGCGGGGTTGTTGCGCATCGTCTGCGTGGGCGGGTCGACTACCCAGGAAGGCGCCAGCGTCGATGGCAGCGGTTCCTACACCAGACTCTTGGAACAGGAACTGCAACGCGACGCGGGTACGACCGCGATAGAAGTCCTCAACTGCGGCATCGTAGCGTCGAATTCCGACAGCGAAATGCGCCGGATCAATGAGTTCTTGAAGCAAGATCCAAACCTGCTCATTTATTACAATGGCGTCAACGACATCGCCTTCATAGCCTTTCCGGCGTTGTACGCGTATCGTTCCGAAGTGGCCAAGCTGATGGGGCGTTCACGATACGTGCGGTGTTTCTTGAATCGATGGCTGATTGCAAACGACGAAACGATCAAGTCGTTTCTGCGCGCCCGGACGATCCGAAATCTCGATGCGCTCGTTTTCGCGGCGCGCGAACGGCACGTGGACGTAGTTCTGTGCAGCTTCGCGTATCCGGATCCCGCGCTGTTGGACAGGCGGTTTCTGGCCTTTCTGGACATGAATGTACAGACCTCCTGGTGTGGCGGCGACATTGGATTCCGCACCTATTGCCATGTGGTCGATCTCTTGAACGGGCTTATCGCGGACCTGTGCAAGGAACGAGGCCTCGTCTATGTTCCGGTCGCGGAGAACCTGCATGGCGGGGCCGATTACTTCCTGGACGCCTGTCATACGCAGTTGGAAGGCCGGGAACGCAAGGCCCGTATCATTGCGGACACCATTGGGCGGTATGTGAAGGACGCCATTCGAACCGGAACGTTTGCGGGTTTGCGCGTTGCGGCGTACAATTAAGGTGGAGGTCTTGAAGCATGCCGAATAGGCGCATGAAATGGAATGTCGTGTTGACCGCGTGCATCTTGGTCGTGGCGGGGGCCGCGCACGCGGACATTGCCCGGACGGGCCTCATCTCGATTCTGGAGATCCGCCTGGCGGACGTGCAGTCGCTTCAGGGGCTTGTCGCGGGCGGTTACGATGTGGCGCGCGTTCACGGGAACGTGGCGACGGTCTTCGCGACGCAGGAGGAAGTGGCGCGTCTGTTCGAGGACGGCTTCGCGCCGGTCGAGGTGGGTCGCGAGCCGAGCGGCGCGAAGGTGGCCAGCGGCTACCATACATACGCGACATTGACTACGACGCTTCAGACGTATGCCGCCGCGCATGCCGATATCTGCCGGTTGTCGTCGCTGGGGAAATCGTTCCAGGACCGCGACCTGTGGGCCGTCCTCATCACCCGCAACCCGGATGTCGACGAGGACGAACCGGAGTTCAAGTACGTCTCGACCATTCACGGCAACGAAATGGTTGGCATGGAAAACTGCATCCGGTTTATCGACCTACTGTTGACTGGCGACGGGACCGACAATCGGATCGCGAACCTGATCGATACGACGGCCATCTGGATCGTCCCGCTGATGAACCCGGACGGTCTGGAAGCAGGCACGCGGTATAACGCCCAAGGGTATGACTTGAACCGTAACTTTCCGGCGTATCCCGACGACTTCACGGGTACTGTCTTCGACAACGGTCCGCCGGACACATCTGGACGGCCCGTCGAGGTGGCGCTCATGATGGAGTGGACCGCAACCCATCATTTCGTGTCGTCGGCCAATTTCCACACAGGTTCGCTCTTGGTCAACTATCCCTACGACGATGACGGCAAGCCGAACTATCAAGATGCGCCGTCGCCTGACGATGCGTTGTTCCGGGATATCTCGATGCGGTATTCGCGCAATAATTTGCCCATGTGGAACAGCACGGAATTCGACAACGGAATCACCAACGGCGCGGCATGGTATGTGATTGACGGCGGCATGCAGGATTGGAACTACCGGTACGCGAGCTGTAACGAGGTGACGATCGAGCTTTCCAACACGTTTATCCCCGCGTCGAGCACGCTGCCGACGTTCTGGAACGACAACCGCGAGGCGATGCTCGAGTATCTCGAAGCGGTCCATATCGGCGTGCGCGGGATTGTGACGGATCGCGCGACGGGCGAGCCGCTCTATGCACGCGTCGGTGTGCATGACAACACCCATCTCGTCTTCACCGATCCCGCCGTCGGCGATTACCATCGCATGTTGCTGCCCGGCACGTACGCGCTGACGTATTCCGCGTCCGGCTATGTCTCGGTTACGGTCGACAACATCGATGTAACCGTCGGCCCGGCCACTCGTGTAGACGTAACGCTCGCCAGCGGCGAGGGCGAGGGCGAGGGCGAGGGCGAGGGCGAGGGCGAGGGCGAGGGCGAGGGCGAAGGCGAGGGCGAAACAGGCGGTTGCTTCAACGCTACGATCGATGGTGGAGGCGGTTCCGGCCAAGGACTATGGCCGCTTCTGACATGCGCGTTCGCGCTTGCGCTCCCGACAGCATTCAGTAAGTCCAAGCATCGAGCCACCGGAAACTCATTGGGAATTGGGAATTAGGATTCCTAATTCCTAATTCCTAATTACTAATTGCTAATTCGAGCAGGAGGATTTTCGCGACATGGCAGGACTTCGGAACGGAAGCGGACTATCGCGCGCGTGGAACGCCGTCAACCGGACGGTGAATGGCGGGCTGTCGCCGGAACAGGCGGCGTGGCGCTGGCGCATTTTCACGTCCACGTACATTGGCTACATCGGTTACTACCTGACGCGTAAGATTTTCACGATCTCGAAGACGTCGATCGCGCACGATCTCAATTGGCAGTTGAGCGATACGGCGCACATTTGGGCAGCGTTCCTATTCGCGTACATGCTCGGGCAGTTTATCAACGGTTTCCTCGGTCGCAAATGGGGTCCGCGTACGATCCTGCTCGGCGGTCTCGCCATCTCGATCGCCTGCAATGTCGTGTTTGGCATCGCGAATTCGTTCGCGACGTTTTTCGTGTTCATGTTCATTAACGGCCTCGTGCAGGCGGCGGGCTGGCCGGGAACGGTTGGCAGCATATCGCAATGGCTGCGCAGCAAGGAACGCGGCGCCGTCATGGGATGGTGGACGACAAACCATATTTTCGGCAACATGCTCTACAAGTCGCTGGGCGGCTGGTTGCTGGGCTACATGGGATGGCGATGGTCGTTTTTCGGCTGTACGGTGCTGACGGTCGGCATTTGGTGGCTCATGTATTTCTGGCTGCGCGACAAGCCTGAAGACGCAGGCCTCGAACCTATCATCGACCCGCAGCGCGACGACTTGCGCGCCGTGGATGCGTCGCAGGAAGAGTCCGTGACGTTTGGCGACTACATCCGGCTGTTGACCAACCCTCTGGTGATGGTCATGGGGTGTAGTTACTTCTGCATCAAGTTTTTGCGATACGCGCTCGATTCGTGGCTGCCGGCGTTCTTGAATATCCAGGGTTTGGACGTCGCGAGCGCAAGTTACTATTCGATGGTTTTCGATTATACGGGCGTGGTCGGGACAATCGTCGCGGGGTATGCGCTCGACCGCTATTTCCGGGGCAACTGGGCCGTGCTGTGCTTCGTAATGGCGCTTGGCATGATCGGGGGATATTTCGCGGTCATGTATTTGGGAACGAGTCCTATGCGGGTGGCGCTCTGTTACGGTATCGTCGGGTTCATGGTGTATGGTCCGGACAGCCTGCTGACCGGCGCTGCGGCGATTGCCGTAGCCGGCGAAGCGAACGGCGTGGCGGTCGCGGGGATTGTCAACGGGATTGGGAGCATCGGACCTGTCGTGCAGGAAGAAGTCATTGGGCTCTTCATGCGCGGCGATGTTCACACCGGCATCCGCAACGCGAACCTCCTGACGCTCTCGATGAGCATCCTGTTCGCGTTGCTCATGATTGTCGTGGCCTGGCGGCTGCACGTCGCCCACGCCCAGCAGGCCGCCAAGAACGCAAAATAGGCCCACACCAACCGGGCATTGCGGTGTCGTTCGTTGATAGGCATAATTGTGGTTATCTAGCGGAGGGGATAGACGGTGCGGTTGGGATCTGTCGACATAGGCGTGTTCGTCGCGTACATCGCGGGGATTGTGTTCCTGGGCGTGCTGGCCTCGCGGAAGTCGGTGAACACGAAGCGGGATTATTTTCTCGCGGGCGACAAGCTGCCTTGGTGGATGGTCGGGGGCAGCATCGTGGCCGCGAACATCAGCAGTCATCATTTCATCGGGGTGATCGGGACGGCCTATGCGCGTGGTTTCGTGGCGATGACGATCGAGTGGGGCGCGATCCTGATCGGGTTCAACGCGTTGTTGTGGATCTTCCTGCCGTTCTATCTGCGCAACGGATTCTATACCATGCCGGAATTTCTCGACCGACGCTTCGGCGGTGGCGCGCGCATCGTCTACGCGGCGCTGATCCTGATCACGTACGTGTTCGTCGAGATAAGCGCCGTGCTGTTTTTGGGGGCGATTGCGCTGAATTCGCTTTTCGGGATTCCGCTCATGGCGTGCATCGTCGCGCTGGCGCTGTTTACCGGTGTCTACACGATCATCGGTGGACTTCGTGCGGTGGTGTGGACGGAGATGTTCCAGTTGGTCGTGCTGATCGCGGGCGGTCTGGCGCTCTCGTTCGCGACGCTGCATGCGGTAGGCGGCTGGTCCCAGCTAACGGCGACGTCGGGGGATTGGCATCTGCTGCTTCCCGCGACGGACCCGGACTTCCCGTGGACGGGTTACCTGGGTTCGCTTTTGTGCATCAGTACGTTCTACTGCGCGGCAAACCAGTTCATCGTTCAGCGCACGCTGGCCGCGAAGGACGAATGGCACGCGCGGATGGGCGTGGTCTTTACGGATTACCTGAAATTTCTGCTGCCGCTAATCATCGTGGTGCCGGGCCTGCTGGCGCCGCGACTGTTTCCCAATCTCGATAAGCCGGATATGGCGTTTCCGACGTTGGTACAGAACCTCCTTCCGCAGGGCCTGATCGGCCTGGTCATGGCGGGCTTGATAGCCGCGGTGATGTCGCATCTATCGGGCGCGGTCAACTCGTGTACGACGATCCTGACGGTCGATTTCTACCTGCCCTACATCAATCGCCGGGCCACCGAACAGCAGGCGGTCCGGTTCGGCAGGTTCATGGGCGGCGTGGTCGTCGTCCTGGGCATACTCTGGGCGTCCGTGCTCGTGAAACACTCGGAACGGCCCGTCTTCATTTACCTGCTCAATGCCTACGGTTACGTCACGCCGGGCATTGCGTCCATGTTTCTGCTCGGTATCCTGTGGAAACGTACCACGCACGCCGGCGCGCTTGCGGCGGGTTTGCTCACGATCCCGTTGTCGGTTGCGGTCGAGTATGCCGCGCCGATGCTCCCTGGCGTATTGGCGCAGTACATAACGCCATTTGCCAACCGTACTGGTATTGTCTTCTGGACGTGTATGGGCGTATGCGTGATCGTGAGTTTGTGTACGCGAGCGAAGCCGGAGGCTGAGATCCGGTCGCTCATCTGGAATAAGGAAAGTCTTCGGTTGCCGCTCGAGATGCGCGGCCAAATGCGCGGCCTTCGGAATCCGACCCTGTGGTGGGCCTTGGTCACTGCGGCCGTCGTGTACATGTACATTCGCTACCATTGAGGGGCTTCTGGAATGCGCCGCTCGTTTTTGGGGAACATGGACGGACACGGACGTAGGAGGACGATTTGAGATTTGAGATTTGAGATTTGAGATTTGAGATCTGAG
>CAIYET010000011.1 GCA_903925285.1 Candidatus Hydrogenedentota bacterium
AAGCCCTCTTCCAGCGCCAAAGACAGCGCCGTGGAAATATGGCGTGGGCTTGTGAATTGAATCCGGGCATAGGGTTGTGTGCGTAGGATTAAGGCCGCCGAACACGCTCCCTCGGTCCCGCTGATCGTCATAATGATGTCTCGCTGGCTTTGCACAGATTTCATGTCGCACCTCTATTCAGTTATTGAATATCATATGATCAATTATTGACCAAGTCGCTTCAGGCAGTCAACTCCCCTGTACAACTGCTTTCAGGCTCAACACCCGTGCTTTCGGCCACTTGGAACATCTCTTTCCTTAGCGTGAATGGATTTGGCACGGCGGCTGCTTTTCGGGGACTGGCAAGACGAAATGGAAAGGCACATATTATGGACGACGAACTTCCATGGAAACCGCTGCGCTCTCGTCACAGAAGGCATCTGCCTGTTGACGTTCAAAGCCCATCAAAGGAGACCAGCCCCTTCGCATCAAATGATGAGATCCTCGATACGGCCCTCCAGTTATTTCGCGCTCGGGAAGAGCAGGCCGATAAGCTTCGCGTATCGGACGAAAACACCGCTGAGAAGGTTCAGAACATCCGAACGCGGGTGCTTCACCTCACAACCCTCTGGCATAATCGAGTTAAGCTCACGCCGGTATCCGTTTCCCTGATCGGACTCTTTACCAAACACCGATTGAATCAACTTGAACGCGAGATCCTTGTGGGCCTGGTCATGCATCCGCTTGGGTTATGGCCCCGGAGCATCTCGGATGTTGGCGATGTATTGCATGTCCTGTCGCTGCCTACCGGAAAAACCTTGAAAGCGCTACGCGGCCTATCCGAAACAGGCAAGCTCTATCGCTTAGGGCTCATTTACTATGATGACCCCGATGACGACCTTCATAAGAGGAACGTTACGGTTGATTCTTCTGTGGTTGATATGATCTTGCATGATCATTCTTCCTCAATGACCGCCTTGCAGGTGAAGACTGAAGACGAACTCCAGCGAACGCTTGCCCGTGTAACCCGAGTTCTTCAGAAGAAAGCGGACAATCTGGATTCGATAATCAAAGGCTATGGCAGCCAATCCACATTCGAGAAATGGAACAGGAAATCGAATTCGCTTCTTACACAGCTTGACAAAGTGTTTCACGTACATCCGAAGTGGACACTTGCCCAGATGCGCACCGCTATAGGCCGTCCGGATGATTGGGCGATCATCCTGACGCTGATAGGAAAGGTCCTCGGCCACGTTGACCCCGAAAACGAGCTATTTCGAGGAGCGGGATTGGCCCGTGCCGCGTGTATCGGCCTCGAGGAATACAACCTCGTGATAAGCCGCCTCTTGTCCGACGCGCCATTACTAAAACGAGGGTTCGTGCAACCTTGTGGAGGTATCGGTTCTCTTCTTTCCGAGAGTACGGACTCCATTAAGGAAACCGAGTTCGAGCTGACCAACAGCACCCTCCAGAGTTTAGGTTTGGACAGCGCACAACGACTGGCCACCAAACGCGACAATTCATTCCGTGAACCTCGGGTCCACTTGTCTGATCTGGCGCTGCTTGACAAAACGATGGGAACCATCAAACTCGCCTTGGACCATGTTCGCGGTGCCGACACAATCATGAAACAGTGGGGGCTTGCCGATTCCTTTCCTTACGGCAGAGGCGCAACCATGTTGTTCTACGGCCCCCCTGGGACCGGTAAGACCGCCACCGCTGAAGCTATCGCTTGTGAACTTGGCAAACCGTTGCTTGTGGCCGACTATTCGCAGATTCAGAACTGCTTCGTTGGACAAACCGAGAAGAACATTGTAAGCGTTTTCCGTAAGGCCCAACATCGCGGTGCGGTGTTGTTCTGGGATGAAGCTGATGCCATGTTCTTCGACCGCGATACAGCAAGTCGTACATGGGAAGTGCGCGATGTCAACGTGCTTCTTCAGGAAATCGAACGATTCGAGGGTGTGTGCATTCTTGCAACGAATCGCAAGATGACACTCGACAAAGCCTTGGAACGCCGAATCACAGCAAAGATCGAATTCCCACGTCCGACTCAGGAACTTCGAGAAGCCATTTGGAAGAAGCTGATTCCCAAGACTCTACCGTTGGGCAAGGATGTTGATTTCTCCGTATTGAGCACGACGGACTTGGCCGGAGGTGAGATTAAGAACGTCGTTCTGAATGCTTCTCGATACGCGTTCGGTCGTTGCCCCGAAGGTCCCGTAAAAGCAGAGGATTTCCGTAAGGCCATTGAAATGGAGACTGAGCACCGCTGGTCAAAGTCGTCTCACCACCCGATTGGATTTCGTCATGATTAGGGCCGGTAAAGGATATATCCCAATCTTTACCTGGGACGGCACGTACTTGAATCGAAGGACGTGCCGAACCGAAGCTAGAGTGTGCCTATGGCCAGAGCCCGAAGGATGGATACGAAGGACTTCGTCCGGGCCGTGGCGGTCATTTGTGCCGCCCGTTGGAGTATGGTTTCATGATTTGTACCTTCAGTACAAGGTGTCAATGCCTAGAAACCTACCCCGTTTAGAGTGTTTACTTCGGGGACAACTCGACGCTTTCGAATGCCTACATAACACGCTGCCCGAGCACATCCGCCATCGAGTCGTTCGGTTCTATGAGGGCCAGTTTGGAATCTTGGCGACTCTCCTGCGGTTGGCGAAAACCGAAAGCGAGCGCCTCTTGCAGCTTATAGATTCGACTCCTGCGTTGGCGTTCATGATCGTTCACCATCGAGTATTCATGCCGGGAAGTACATTGGGGGAGGTTGCGTCGGTTCTGGCAGATAAGCAACGACTCATTCTTAGACAGTTACGTTTTGGTATCCCATCACACAGCACGATTCAGATTCTCCGGAAGATTCCAAGTGACAAGATGTCGGTTCAAGGGCTGCTGCGAATGCGTAAGACCTCCTTTGATTCGGAAATCATGAAGCAACTGGCATTCATGCCCCGTCTCACGCCTGAGTTCCTCCGAATTGCTGAAGATCGAAATCTTTGGCGGCTTTGTTCCCCCGCATTTCTGATAGAGCTTTCACTAAGGGATTATCTTCACAAACGGGTCTGGCGTCTCTTGACGATGATGGTGAGCTTGGCCGATAAATGTGGAATTCCTCTTCCTGACAAATCAGTTCAAGATGACCTAAAGCTCTGGGCTCGGCTCGCAGATTTGACTCAGACCGTCCGAGGCATTAGGAACGTCGTAGGAAGAGAGGCCTGGTTGCTTCCGCCTCCTCCTGTGCCGGGAACAAGCGATATCATTCCCATCACAACAATAGAGGGAATTATTAGGGAGGGAAAAAAGCAGCACAATTGTGTCGCCAACTACCTTGACGATGTCATGGCAGGCAAACTCTACATATACAGAGTCTTGAGACCCGAAAGGGCAACGTTGAGTATTTGCAGGTATTACGTAGACCTATGGGCGATAGCTCAGTGCATGGGACCGTGTAACGAGCCAGTTCATCCAGGCGCCTACAGAGACATACTTGCGTGGTTGGGCCATAGTCAAGGAGTTTCTCCATCTTGCGATGAGCTCGTGGCATATCCAGAGATGGTTTTGCCCGAACAATGAGTCATGTCGCCTATAAATTACGCTCTATGGACCGGCACTCCTTGGATGTGTCCTCACTTCCCCATCTTGAATCCGGCCTTGATATCGAGTTCGTGGCGGCTCAGCAACAACTCCGGGTCATTTTGCATAAGGTAAATGCTTCCCCGCCAAACCGCCTCTTCATCAGGCTGAATAGAAGCGGAGCGAATCGGACCCGCATGCAAACACGGAATCATCGTATTGGTCATCAACTGGGAATCCGTCTCATCCCATGCGATGGCAACAAGATACTTCTTATCTTCGCTTACGCGGGCAATCAGGTTCCGGTCAGCAGTCTGGTCCAGAACCCACCATCCGTCAGGCCACTCACGAGGCCCTTTGTACTGAGCAGCGAAGCCATTGGTCAGAAGCAGAATCCAGGGCTTGCGGCCCTTTTCTTGCGGTGTCGGCGTTGTCTCGGCAAGGCTTGTGAACTTCCCCTTCAACCACGCATAGCAGGGTGTAAGGTCAAGAGTCTTGCTGAATGCTGGAGCTTTGTTAAGGACGAGGCACATTTGAGAAGACACCTTGCTCATGGGCTTTCCGGTTCCGTTCTTTACGCGGAACTCCATTCGTACCGTCTCTCCATCCGGTACAGCCAACCCACTGAATTCCACGCCTTCTTTCGTTTTGGCGGCATATGACATGGCACCTGTTTGAGGGTTCTGATGCCACGCTGGATATGGGTCAAGCTGGGAAAGCGGAGGCATATCGGGCCGGTTGTGGTCAATGAAGTGCAGGCCCAGAGAACTGTTGAGGGTTTCCGGGAAACGCATTTCGATACACCCGTCCATCCAGGGAACTCGGATTTCAAAACCAAGGAGGCCAGTCTGGCCCGTAGGCGGTGGAGGCAATCCACGCAAGCTGACGGACGAATCCGTTGAATCTGCGGCGGCAAGGGCGGCAAGCATGACAAAACATATTTGGGAAAGCATCGTCATCCCTTTCCTGAAATCTCGATTAGACTAACAGAAATTGTCAGCCATTCGTAAGTCCAGGAAACGTTCTACAGGCTTCTCAAAGGCAGCCCTGACAACATCAAGCCTTTGTTGCCATCGAGCGGAGAACGTGGCCTGTAGGCCGATTGTGTGGACAGGCGCGCATGCTCCTCCGCCTCAGTCAACGAGATTGCAGTAGGCCAACGGGAAATTCCCAAAGAGGTGGACATCGCACGCCTCCGTTACGTACCGGCTCCGCCCAGCGGCCTGAATTAACTGACTCTCAATGGCATGCACTTGGATTCCCTGCATGAACGTATCGGGCGGCGACATCAGAGTGAATTCCCATTCGTTGCGCGTGATGAGATTCTCGGCAAAGGCCCGGCAATAGGACTCGTCATACTTGCCCGTCAACAAGAAGGCAAAGAGTCTGTACACCTCCTCTGGGAGATGCGGCACCCCATATACCGCAATGCTCTTCCCCTTGAAACTGTCAAACCCTTCCAGATTGCCGAACCAAGCGAAGACCTCGATGTTCGTATCCAGCAGGTAATGACGGCCATTACGTTCCGAGACGAACTCTTTGTGAGTGATGATGCCGTCAAACTGCCACTGGTGCTGGTCCTTGATCACGCTCTCTTTGAAGCGTTGTCGGCCAATCCGGTCGATGCAGTGTCTGGAATAGGAATTACGGCGATGCAGGTGGATGTTCCCAACCCTCTGTGTTCCACGGAGGTCGATGAACTCCAGCCTGTCGCCGAAGAGAGCCCGATAAATGGCCTCGTCCGCTGTAGCCGAGAATATGATGTACTTCGCATCCGCGTGCAACTCCCGTTTCGCAACGGCAATGATCTGGCCGGACACGCTGCGCATGAAGGCGTCACACGCGGCAAGGCGAACAACCGGAGAGGCAAATGCCGCGTGGTATTGCTGAACAAGCTCACTCCACGCCCCATAGCTTACGCCCGCCGTGTTGATGGTAGGCTCACGGGACGATGCCTGGTCTACTTGCCGTAAGAAGGCTTCAATGTGGCGCAACGTATCATCCTCACGACATGAGAGTGTGCTCAACAGAAAAGATACATCCTGCTGGTTGACGGTGGAGAAATCGAACACTTTTGAACTGAAGTCTTCGTCGATGATAAAGGTCTGGATATTGGGGTTTCTCAGGCTGAACGCCTTATCGTGCGTACCGAATATGAGCGGGGCCGTTTGAACCGCAATGATGGCTCTCAGATAATCCCGGCACGTATCACCGGCAGACCCCTTCAATGCTTCTGCCGCACGCTGCAAAACGGACATCGTTCCGTTGAGATCGATAGACTCCAGATGCGACAGCGTGCTCTCGTACGGTTCTGGCAACCGGGGTCGTTTAGGCCATACGAAGACGCCGGTCATGGCCTTGTCGAATGCGCGTGACAGCGCCTCGTCTTTCAACTGGTGGGTGGGGAATCCGACATACGTGTTACGCAAGGGCAGGCTCAGGAATGCTTCTGTCTTGCCCACGCCCGTGTCGCAGGCGATGACATATACTTTGGTATCGCTTCGGCTGTAGACATCCTGTACGGTCGCCTGTAGGACGTCCCTAACCTCTTCAATGTTCCGCAAAGGTTGTGGCTCCGCTATCCGGCGTATTGCGTGCCGCTTGATATGAATCTGATGTATCGGGCAGACTCCACGGCGCTCACATGCATCGAAGTATGGGCAATCCATTTTCTCGCACTTCATCGGGTGGTATTTCTCGTTTTCGACGTAACGGAGTTCGAGTTCGGCTTTCTTCTCGGTCATCACGCCATAGTCGTTCCGCGCCGCCAATCCCTCTTTGAACCATTTCCAACCGTCCCGCGAATAGGCCAGATTCGTTAACAGGCCGAATCGCTGGTCATGGCTAAGCCGCAAATCACCCGCGATGAACTCTCGGAACAAGCGGCATCCTTCTTGAAGCTCATGAACACCTTCCAGGCCAATCGGAGCGTAATCGTTTCTGGCCGCTGTCTTAGTCTTCAGAACCTTGGTTCTAGGCCGCTTCGGAAACACCGGAGCCGTTTCATACATGGTGGAGTTATCAATCATAAATGGTACTTCCATTTCGAGAAATGGTTCTGAAACGGTATGATTTCCTGTATGGCTGTATATAGTATAAGAGGCATACATGATTTCATACTGGTCGAGAAAATTTTGGTTGTGATGATCAAGAAAGAACCCACCATCATCTAACGGCGAAACGGCCAGGTCGATGGTGTCATTCAGACGGCGCAGATAATGGTCGCTACAGAAGGCATCAAGCCACTTGGAGAAGTTGAACGGGTCAGCATTATACCGGCTCGCGATGAAGTCGTTGATGAACTCGCATAGGGAAGTCTGGAATGAGAAATCGGCGAGCAGGACGGAATCCGGGTTTGAACCATTGACGTTCGCATGCGGCATGAGGACTTTCTTGTCGGCATCGGGAAGGTATTCCAGGAAGATACGCACGATGAGGGAATAGAGCCGGATGTCCGTGACGAGGCCGTCGAATAGGAAACAGAGGTGAAATTTTGGCTTGGCTTCCGAATGACGCCAAGAGGTGTAAATCAGGTTGGGCTTCAAGTTGCACGCCGCCAGATGATCGCGGAGTTGCTCAGCATTCATCTTGCCGTCATCCAGGTCTATCACAAAGAGTTGTTGGGCCAACCACCCGGCGCGGTTCTTCTGGCCTTCGCGGTATATGGCGGGCGCG
>CAIYET010000012.1 GCA_903925285.1 Candidatus Hydrogenedentota bacterium
CGCCGCGCAGAGCGGGTCGTGCAGCATGGCCTGTTTCAACAACGTTGCGTTGCCATGCACGGCCGCTTCGACGGCCATGCGCTGCACCTGGACGCTCGCGTTGCACGTCGCGGCGCACGCCAGCGGCAGCTCGCCGACGCGTGGCATGTTGATCCCGTTGCCGTCCACGTACCCGGGCGCTTCGATGATGCAGTCGCCGGGCAAGTTGGCGATGCAGCCGTTGTTGACGACATTGAAATAGCCGCGATAGATCCGGCCCGTTTCGAGGGCCTCGATGATGCGGCTGCCATGTTCTTCGGAGCGATGTTCGTGCGAATACACGCGCGCCGGTTCCTCGATCCAGCGCGGGAATTCCGTCTCGAACCAGTTCCGGCTCTCCGTGCAATCGCGCAGGTAGCCGCCGGTCTCGCCGTTGATCCACGAATCGAGGTCGATCCAGCGCATGATCTCGCCGGGACGTTTCCGGTACCACGGCACATATTCGGAAACGTGTCCGTTGCTTTCGGTCGTGTAGTAGCCGAACCGGCGCAACATGTCGATGCGGACCTTTTCGGTTTGCAAATACACGGGATGTTTCTCGAAGGCCTCGAGCAAACGCCCCGTCAGTTCCTTACCCTTGTGTTTGACCGAGATGTACCACGTCTGATGGTTGATCCCGGCGCAGACGATATCGAGTTCCTCGCGCGGGATGCCGAGCGCGTCGGCGATCTGGTGGCAACCGCCCTGGACGCCGTGGCACAGGCCGACGGTTCGCACGCCGCCATATTGGTTGCACGCCCACGTCAGCATGGCCATCGGATTCGAGTAGTTCATGAACAGGACGCCGTCCGCCGCCACTTCGCGGATGTCCTCGCAGAAATCGAGCAAGGCCGGAATGCCGCGTTGCGCATACATGATGCCGCCCGCGCACAAGGTATCGCCGACGCATTGGTCGACGCCGTATTTGAGCGGAATCTCGATGTCCTGTTTGAACGCATCCAAGCCGCCAACGCGGACGACCGAAAATACATAGTCAGCGCCTTCGAGCGCCTTGCGCCGGTTCGTAGTAGCGGTGAGCTTCGCGGGCCGCTTGTTTGCCGCGATGTCGCGCCGCACCAGTTGCGCCACCATTTCGAGGTTGTTCTTGTTGATGTCCGTAAACGCGAACTCCGTATCCGCGAGTTCAGGGACCGTCAGGATATCCTGCACCAATTTGCGCGTGAAACCGATACTGCCCCCGCCGATCATCGTTACCTTGATAGCCATGCTTGCTAATTCCTAATTCACAATTCCGCCGCGTGTGCTTTGATTTTTTTGAATATGGCGATGATATCCCGCATGTCGTCTTCCGTGCCGAGCAGCAGTTGGTGGACGAACCACATCCCGCTACGATAGCATAGGTCTTCCACAACCTGGCAGCAGTCCTTGCTGTAATCGTGCAAGTGCGCATACTTGGCCATGACCGGCTGTTTGTAGAGCGGGATTTCATACCCCGCGCCGATGGACAACCCTTCTGCTTCCGCCGCCGCCTCGAACTTGTCCCGCGTGCAGCCGAACGCGGCGGCGTCGATCCGCACGCAGTACAAATGATAGCCGCGACGCGTGATGCGCGGATCGCCCAGTTGTATCGTGATACCCTCGATTTGGCTCACCGCTTCGTTCAGGATGGCGGCATTGCGCTCGCGTAGCAACGTCTGCGCTTCGAGGCGCGAGAGTTGGGCGCTCAGGAGCGCCGCAGCGAACTCGGTGATCCGCGCGTTCGTACCCAGCAATGCGTGCTCGTACCACAACGAGCTTTTCAGGCGCCCGCAGTTCGTGATGGCGCGGCATTGATCCGCGAAGGTCTCGTCGTCGGTCAAGATCGCGCCGCCCTCGCCTGCGGTGATGTTCTTCGAGTTCTGGAAACTAAAGACGCCGGCCTTGCCGAGCGCGCCCGTCCCCTTTCCTTTCCACTTGGAGCCCCACGAGTGGCAGGCGTCTTCCATCACGAAGATTCCGTGCTTGACGGCGAGGGCGTTGAGGCGGTCCATGTCGGCGATACGCCCGCCGAAGTGAACTGGCACGAGGGCCTTCGTGCGTGGCGTAATGGCCGCTTCGACGGCATCCGGCGACAGACACCACGACGCGTCGACGTCCGCAAAAATCGGTGTCGCGCCCACGCGCAGGACGGAACTGGCCGTCGCCACGAACGTGTAGGGCGGCACAATCACCTCGTCGCCCGGACCGATGTTCATGGCCTGGAAACAGATCTCGGCGGCGGTGGTACCCGTCGTGCAGGTCACGCAATAGCCGGCATCCTGAAATGCCGCGTAGTCCTTTTCAAACTGCTTGACG
>CAIYET010000013.1 GCA_903925285.1 Candidatus Hydrogenedentota bacterium
CGCCTTGCGTGATTCGAGTCGACATTGAGAAGCCTCCAGCCAATGGAACCATGTTCGATCTTGTTCACTACACGGAAAAGCGGAAGATAAGAGTTCCGGATTTCAGGATATACTGCGCCGGATAACCTGCGGGGTGCTACCTCAAAGGTCGCTACGAAAAACAACCGAAAACATACTGCCGCTATAGGCTCTCGATTTCTCTGACTAAAGACTCGCCCTTTGCCAAATCTTGGGCGCGCAACTCAACGACTGTCCATGGTGGGTTTCCTTGACGAAGTCGGTCACGTATGAATTTGTCCCGACGCAGGTTGAGGCCAGCATGGAATGCCGCACCGTCAATATAGATGGCCAAGCGACGCGCTGGGACTGCGAAATCGCATACCGAGATGGGCGGCATCCCTTCGGACGGTGCAACAGGCACTTGTCTTTCCGGCCGGAAAGCATGCCGCTCGAACAATTGCAGAAATCGGAACTCCAATGGAGAGCCAACACCTGCCGTGTAGGCTTCAATCCAAGGTCGCGGATCATCGATATCGCCCGTCTGAAGGGGTCTGCTCGCCGGCTGTGTGACGGAGATTTCTTCGAGTGCCGGGATAGTTTGTGGCCACGCAAGGCTGTCATGGTATCGCTGGTTTTGATACGCCTTCAAACACCGATAACAGGCGGTCTCACAACCCGGATGGTCCAAGTGCTCGACTGAACGTTGAGCCACGTGATTAAAGTTCTCGGCAATTCGCGCCAGGTAACCGCTGCCCCCAACAGTCGGGTCAATGAAAGCCAAAGAAAGCATTCCATACTGTGCGGCGTCTTGTACGCACACCCAGGGTCCTTCGAACTCGAAGTCCAATTCCCTCGCGTCAAGGCCGAAGTGATGCTGGATGCCGTTGAGTAACGCATAGCCCAACGAAAGTCCCCATGAAACCCATTGCGTCTCGCGATTTGGACTTGGGACAGGCGCCATGAGGCGCAAGACTTCACCATGCCCCGATGTCGCTATCGCCAGAGGTTGAGGAGCCTGGCCTTGTTGCGGGCATGTGTCCGCGTGTCCATTAACTTGCTGGCCACCGGCCCTACTCCGCGCATTTCTGCGCCCCCCTCCTTGGTTCTGCATGGCAGGAGGAGGATCAATCAAGCGACCACAAGAAGGACATACCAAATAACCCGTTGCATCTTGATGCAGGAACGGCTTTCCGCTTTGGAAGTCGCTCGGCTTGGGCGGTTGACCTTCGTTCAACCATCGGATTTCCTCGTTCCGGCTTAGGCGCAAAGCCCAACCGTTGGCAAGAGTCCAACGGCCGATGACGTCCCCGTCCCACTGAGGCTGCAGCGACACCAGATTCCGTACTGCAAAGCGTTCTTCTTCATCAAGGATCGGCCGTTCCTCTCTCTTGGCCAAGAATCCCGCAAAGTCATAAGCCGGGTACGCCGGTCCCGGACTCGCGGTTCGACAGCGCGGGCAATGTGGCTGATCCGCGTTGTATCGCAATCCACAGGTTCCACAGACACGGTAGGACCACGTCGGCCCCTGGCTCTGCGGATTCCACGGCGAAGCCATGTCGAGACCGATCACCTTCCACCTTTTTCGGCGGGCATATACGTGGGCCTCGGGCTGGAACTGGCCGATACCGAAGCGACGTGTGACTGTCAGGGCATCTTCTTCGTGTTCGTCGCCGAGCAGGCGCAAAGCGGCAGGTTCCGCCGGGAATTCGTAACCCGGTAACAGCCCGAATTCCGCAAACCGTCGAAGTGGATATCCCGCACTGCGATCATCCGCATCGGCAGTCTCTCGACGCGTGTCCGTTGGCAGTCCAAGCAGACGCGCGACAAGATCACCAGCCCGCACTCCCGCGTGCCGGCCTTGGAGATTCCGCGCGTAGTTGTCGAGCGCAAACCGAAGCGCAACAATCTGCCTGGCCGTGCAGTCAACGGCGTAGCGGATGCGCTCAGGCAGTCTGTCCAAATGCTCTTGGAGTGTCGCGTCAGCCAAACCCGCCTGCGCTAGAGTCTCTCCGCCCCAGGCTTCTCGCGCGATGTCGATGGCCTTCTGACTCTGAGATCGAATCCCTTCTATGAACGCATCCAATGCTTCCTGCTTAATATTTCCATCCGGGCTCACATAGTCGACCATCCTTCCTGCAAGCCCGGGTTCGGCCAATCCAAACGCGATCGCGTAAAGATGCCGAACAAGAACGTCCCGGTTGGCCAGCGAAAGGCACGGGGTCGGCACCTCGCCGGCAATCATTTCATGTGGCCTGTCGTAGAAGTACTGGTCGTGCGGCGTGCTGCGCGCATAGCCCACCACGAGGCCAACCCGAGACCGGCGGCCAGCGCGTCCGCCTCGCTGCGCATAGTTGTCTGGCCGAGGCGGAACATTTCTCATAATGACCGCGTCAAGACCGCCTACGTCGATACCCATTTCCAGCGTGGGAGAACAGGCCAGGACGTTGACCGGGGAAATTGACTGGGGCGCCTTGAAGTTTTCTTCCAGCGTTGCACGGGCATCGGTTGTGATTTGTGCCGTGTGCTCTCCCGCTACAAGAGGGACAACTTGATCTTGTCGCACTCGTCGCACGATACGGTTCTGTTGGACCTCTGTGTCCGGCCATGCCTGCAATGTGCCGTGACAGTCCGGACACGGTATGCCTTGTTGCGCACCGTGAAAGACATACCCACAGACGTTGCAGTGTAGACGCGTCTTTTGGTCAAGAAGCCTCAAAGCCACCACATCGGCGTTGACCTGCAGTAAGCGCACTCGATCGCGAGCGCCAAACAGGTCGGCGGCAATCAGAAAATTCCCACGGAACAAGAAATCCAACAGGCTGACCATGGTTTGGTCGTCGGGCTCGTTCCCTCCAAACCGATCCATCAGGTGGCAAAGCAGCCGCTGCAGGCTTGGGCTCCGTCCGCGTCCATCCGGTTTGCGCCAGGCATTTCGAAACGAGATCCCAGACGGAACGCGGGCTCGGTCCATGTACGTGATGATCTGGCCACCTTCCGTCAGCGGATATCCATGCGGATGTTTGATACGTCGTTCCCATTCCGCGGCTTGAAAATGCGACGGGCATGCGATGTGAGCCGGATGATACTGGAGCATTGGACGCGACAACGCACCCCGTGTCCGCATCTCGTCCAAAATGACACGACAGACATACTCAAGCTCTTCGATACCGATTCCGAGGGTCTTGGCAATACTTTCCCCGCGCGCCTGTATGTACTCGTCCAAACGATGATAACTCACGCCGACCAGCCCAAGATTGACAAGCGTCGCCCGATATCCTGCATTCACGGAGATATCGTCGAGCAACGGCGCTTCTTCCCAAACCCGGATACGCTCGCGCACTTCGTCGGGGATCCAGTCGGTCTGCTCGGGGCATTGGGGATTATCGCGATTCGCGACGCCAGCTTCGCCAAGTAGTTCCACCACTCGCTGGATTGTCAGGCTCGGTTCGGACTGCAAAAGCTGAAACAGACGCCGGCGCATACGGTCGTAACGGCTGGCGAACACGATAAACCGGGCCTGATGCGCCGCGTCCTGGCGGCTGTCACTGAAGATCAAGAGGCGTTCCTTGCCGTCGTGACCGGGTCTGTTGCGATTGGCTTCGGCCAAGGCTTCCGCCAGCCCTTCGCTCAACACCTTTACGGCGGCCGAGGTCCCCAACGCCACCGGCGTGATGACATTTCGGCTCCCAGCCGTCCCCCCACAACACAAGCAGCGCGCACGGGCCGGCGCCAGTGTAGCGCGCAAACTGTATTGATCGGGGTTCACGCTGAACTGCTGGGTGTCAGGATTGAAGGAACCATCGAGCACCGGACGTTGCCGAATCTGGGTCGGGACCTGCTTGCTGCCCTTGCGTCCACGTGCTCGCTCGGTCCCCGTTGTTTCATCGGAGTCGTCTTCGTCGATTGCTTCGATCCCTTCGAACCTCGATGGATCATAAAGCAGCCACTCCGGACCATCCGTCTCGTCAGCGCTCGGACGCAGCGTTCCCTCATCCACTACCCCAACGAAGCGCAGATAATGCGCGCCGCAGTTGCGGCACAGATAAAGCGGAGCGGTAGGATGATTGCACGCCCCGCAACGTTCTTCGCCCATGGGATACAGCCGGCCACAGTCCGGGTTCACGCAACGATAGAATTTCCAGCCGCCGCGAATAAGTTGGTGCGCGCGCAGACGCAACGCGCCGGGCGTTCCATCCGGCAACGCCGCGCCCAGAACAAGTGCCGCTTCGACCTCGGACCTGAGTTCTTCATCCGAGCATCCCGTTCGCTCAGAGACCTCTGTGCGAAGTGCGGACATGATTTGTGTTGTCGACATGGGCCGGCTGATGAGCCAGCGATTCAGGTCCCAGAGGAGCCGATAACGCTTTCCCGCTTCAACCAGAGGAGTGTCCGCTGCCAGACCCGCGAGACGGCAAAGTCCTGACCGGACCTTCTCCACATCGGCTAGCGCAAGCGAATGGATATCCACGACGCCGGGCCTGGCAGGGTATGCGGCCTCGGCAGGTGTCTCGATCTCTTGTAGTTCTTCACCAAACACTTGGATGGTCGCAGGCTCGACGCCCGTAAGACTCCCAAAGAACTGGCGCACGGCCTCATCGCGCTGGCGCAGGAGTTCCTCATGCGGCAGATTCTCCTCGGCCAGAGACTTGATGGTCGCCGAAGTACCGACCATGACAGGGCTCGGATACCGTTTGGATTGGTCCGCGTCTGGAACGTTTGCCATCCAGTCGTGCCGCGCGTGCGCCAGATGAACGCGCAAACGGCGAACCAGGAGCGCGATATTACTGCCCAAAACCCCGCGATACGTGTGCACTTCATCGAGCACCACAAACCGGCACCGATGATTGGCAAAGATGTCCTCCCGATCCGCGGGCCGGACGAGCAAATATTCCAACATCATATAGTTGGTCAGCAGGATGTGCGGAGGATTCTCGCGCATCTCTTCCCGTTTTTTTTGTGATGTGCTGCGGTCGTATTTCTCCACACGAATCGCGCCGGCAAACCCACTTTCAGCCAGATAGTCTTTGATGCGGATTTCCTGGTCGTTGGCCAATGCGTTCATCGGGTAGATCAAGATGGCTGTGAGGCCCGGCTTCTTGAAGCGCACGGAATCTTCAAATGCGTTCTGAATCACGGGGAGCAGGAACGCTTCCGTTTTTCCGCTGCCGGTTCCGGTCGTTACGACCACCGGACGCGCCTCGGGTGACAAAAGCTCATCGATTGCCTGGCTCTGGTGGATATAGGCATGTTCCTTGCCCGTTCGCCGCACCATGACATCCGCCAGGCGTGCATCGAGCGGCACGTCCCGCCAGCGCTTACCATCCTTGAACGGACGATGTGCCTGGTAGAACGGCTCCCGAGCCAGAAAGCCAGGCGCACCGAGTTCCCGCTCCAGAGCCGCCCGCAAATCCGGGTCTTTGGCGCGGAACTCCGTCAGCAGATAATCCCGGTACTCTTCGATGACGTGTTCAAGAATCTTGATTGGATGGAGACTCATCTCTTTCTCTTTCTACAGGTTCTCACCGCACACTACATGAAGAGCCGATAATCATACGAGACGGGGCCGAAACGATGAAGCTTCGCTCCGATACGGGCAATCTGCTTGGATGAATGGACAGTCGCTGGTAGCTTCGAATACATGTCCGCAGAGTTCCAATCCATCTTGGCAAGTCCTAGTATCTCAGCGGCGATTTTCTCCAAGTCTCCGTCTCCCGAATAACGCCGGACAAGCAGAGGAGTTGGAATGTGTCTCTTACCTTGAAAATACCGGAGACGCTGGACGATCGCGTCCGTAACCCCGTGGCACCACACGAGCGCTGCATCCTCATCCAAACAGACAACGGTGCCACGCCTCACTGGGAACCTGTCAATTTCGAATGACCCGTCCGACTTTGCCATAGAAGAGACGTAGCGGAAGGGGTTGTCGATATTGATTTCCAACAGGTCCGCCGTATCCGTGCCGCTCAGTCCCTCCAACAAGCCTTCCGTTTCCTGTCTGAGAAACGGCGTCTGTTTGTGAATCACCGCCCTACGCGGAAGGCGCATTCGGGATTCGTAAAACATTTGTCGAATCATCTCGCCGGTACGGCGCGCATCTTCATGCGACATGTGTGGATTCCTACCCCTCATGATGGGGTTCTCCACTTTCGTGAGACGAAACTGCAATCCTTCTCCCTGGGCGTTGTAAAGATGACTGCAGCCGAGCACAATTTGCTGACTCTTGGCCGCTGTTCGTTCAATCGCATACCCAAGTCCCACAAACGCCGTATCCGGATCCAGTGATTCCAGCACCCAAGGCGTCCTCATCGCTTTGGTATAAAGCGCCACGGACAACCACCACCACACGCGACATTGCTGCTGGCTATCGAGAGTGTCTTCTTCCAGGAATTGTGTGGCAATCCCCTTTTGTACGCAATACGCCTTGACAAACTCGCGCAAGTCGAAACGTTCATGTGGGGTGCTATATCCTCGGAGCGCCGCCCATCGGCCCGGAACGTAAACGAGCACTACGTGAGGGCTTTGGGCGGCCATCACGCCTTCAATAGCGCGGGTAATTCGCTGGGCGAGGTCAAGGCAACCACGTTCTGAGGCGAGACTTCCGTCCGGTTCGGAACAAGTCCCCCAAGCGCCATCTCCTGGTCTGGGGATCTCCAGCGGTACGCCCAATGCTTGTTGGTAACCCGGAAACTGAACCAGGTATTCGCGCTCGGTATCGTTTGGCGTCTGGGCGCATTGCGACAGATGCAGATACTCGGACAGTCTCTTCGTTTCATGTAGTGGGCAGACAACTCCTATCTTGACACTCGGTGCAAGCCCTTGAAGGGTCAATGGAAAGTCAAAGGGCCGGTTCGATGCCAATCCCCTGGTCGGGTGAATATCCCGAGCATGGCCGTTGCCTTGGCGGTTAGAGAAAAGCAGCATTGGTTCAGGAAGCTCGATTCCGTCCTGTTTGACGTGAGTGAGCACATTGGCAGCGACATTAATGCCGACCCTTCTTTCCCGTGAGCCGATTTGTGCGTATAAGGGAGCGCACCGCACTCTGAAACGAAAGGAAGATGCACAATTAGGAGGATATTCAATGTCTACGAAATCTTTCCCAGAGAAGAGAAGCTTTCGCCAGTGCTCGAATTCAATGTTGGCTTCGGCATTGTGCTGATATCCAAGAACATCCATCTTGACGGCACGAGCGACCTCTTCGTCAACTGAATTGCCAGATGCGTCGAGAATTACGAGTGTTGGCTTTGCGACAAGATGAACACGACCCTGGAACTTGCGAAGATACAGGATAACCGCTCGGTGAATATGACAATTGCAGCCCTTCACCTGTCGACGACTCGATGACTCCTTTTCCCAGAGGAGGTTCCTTCTATCGCTTGCTAAACCCGCGTGTTCCGCCAGCGATTGGACAAGCGATTTTCGCATGAGCGAGTTTATGGCGCCGTGCTCGATATCGGTGTCTGCGTCGGTTACGGGAGTTCGTTCAATTATGCCATTCAGCTTGGCACCAAAGGCGGCTCGAATATCATCGAGTAGCCCCAGGGCCAGAATCCTTCCCTTATGAGGAACCGCGTTGAACTTTCTACCTGTGGCCAGTTCGTCTAACCAACTCCAGACCTTCTCGGCAGGCCACTCCGAAATATTGAACGCAAGGACTTCGGCCGGAAGTTCCGCTTCAAACACATTGCTCTTGACCAGGCCCTTGCACGGGAGCTTCTCAATGGAAAACGGTTTTGTCCGTTTCTTGAGAGTGCCCGAGGCCTCACCAAGCAGGGCCGTGGCCTTTTCTGCCCGACTTCCAGACAGACAATGCAGTGCTATTCGTGCGAGCGTGTCGTCGAAACCCGATGTCGGTACAAAGTACGCCGTCCGACCCGCGCTTCGTGCGGCCACTAGAAGCGTCTTAGCCGGCTCCGGAACGTCGTCTCCATATCCGCACCAGTACAACGCTCCCGTGCCCTTGCGAGAGTAGGCCTCCTGGAATGCTTCCATGATGGAGGCGTCCCGACCGCTGTATCCGAGCACAATCAATGGCGTGTTTTGGACACTTTGAAGTAGTGCCCGTCGCAGGTCTGCTTCTTGTCGCTGAATCTCCGCATCGGTATTCTTCAGATTGTCGTAACGGTAATCGCCGTGCAGCGAAATGCACGGCAGCTCACCGCGCAGTGGGGCGCGAAAGGCTCTCTGCTGGCAATCAATGCCGACTTCGATTGGTGTAATTTGAAAACAGGCTGCCGCCTTGGCAACTAGGCCATCGAAATCCGTCGTCCAAACGGTTGAGATGATCTCGGCTTCTGCAAGAAGACAGACTAGCCTGAAGCCGATGTGGGGTTGCGCAACGCGAATCTTCTCGGCGAAGAACTGACGCCGGTGCTCACTGATCGGGTAACATTTCTCAATATAGAACGAGTACTCACTTGAGTCGCCATTCTTTGGAAATGTGCCTTTCGCATCAAGCCACTGCTGGATTCGCTGTTGGACCGAACGCAGGGAAAGCTCCCTGAATTGCGGCTCAGTTCCTGGGTGGTTCGTAAGAAATATGCTTCGCTTCCATTCCCATACACAGGCATCAGCAGACGGCACCCCCGAACTGATGGAGGCTCCCGCGCCAAGGAAGACAGCGTGCGGGACGCGTTGGCTCACGCCGATGGCGCGAACAAAAGCATCAAGATTCAGCACAAAGTCTTCATCGTTTGGCTTATCAACGACCAATCGGTTACCTCCGCTGAGTTCATTCGCGGTCATTTCTAAGGGCTTTCGGTTATGCGCGTTTCCTTTAGTGAACATCCTGTTATGTTGCGTTGGCCGCTATGAGCGGCCCTCCGAACGCGACCATGGTTTCCTGAGAATCCCTGCCTGCGACGGACTTGCCCATTTCATGTTCAATGAGGTCAATCAACCGAGTGGCGCGATCTCGTAGGAATCCGGTGAAATCATCTTGCCGGAGTAGAACCGGGTTTGCCAGATGGCTGGAAACGATCGCATCGAGTTTTGCAGGCGCAAGCGTATGGTTACGCTCAAGGTTCGAAACGTAGACGCTGGGCGCATTGCCCCCAATGATGCGGTTCGTTCGCGCGGAAAGCGGCGACTTATTGACCGAACTGTTCCATAGCCCCGAACTTATGTTCTCTTTTTCGCAATGCGCTCGCGGGAAAAGGTGGTGAATATCGACGGCGAGGTCAAAGTAACTCGTTAGTTCAATCGTGTCGCCACTAAGGAAATCCCTGCATCCTGCCTTCATCAAGAGGGCCATGAGCCCTTTGTATGCGGCGCTGTTGCGGGTCTGAATGCTCAGCAACCGCACGGGTGCGAAATTGGCGTCCCGAACCGTCCGCGGCTCTGGCCCTCCGTCGATCCACGCCAACACCTCCGACACATCGAAAGTATACCGGCTCTCATTGGCGCCGCCGTACAGTTCGCCGAAGACCCCGCACCAGAACCAGCGCGTCAGTTTGTTTCGCACAGTCTCGTTCTCGAACCGGTCTTCCAGCATGGCACAGATAACCGACAACGGAATCAGTTGCGTGCTATACGGCAACGACTTCGTGTCGAAAATCTTCTCGCGCGCCAGCATGCGGGCCGCCTTAACCAACCCGTCCTTTATGGCGTCCGTGTTGGCCCTGTAGTCGCCCAGGGAAAGGCGCAGTACGTCCTTACGTTTGCAGCTTATGGCGCTTCCGTTTCCCATGTTGCGCTTATAGGACGCAAGAAGGGTGACGGCGGTCAACAGGCTGGTTGCGTCAAAGTCCTGCAAAACGGGGTGCTGGTTAAGGATTTCCTTACGCGCATCCCAATCCTGCCGCAAGTTGTAACTGTCTGCGGCAAAGGTTGCCGTCATTAGTTCGAACACGGTCAGCGTGACACCACCCGTGTTGACTTTCTCGAAGACCTGGCACACGGCTTCGCGGGGCGTTTCCCGCAACAGCTCAATCGTGGGTACCCGGTACGCTTGAAACCGGCCTAGGACTTCCGTCTCGAACGCATCCCATTCGTCCAGTCGGGTCTCGTCCGATCGGAATTTCTTCTGGTATCCACGCCGCCACCCTGCGGAATCGAAGACAGTGGCCAAAGGAAACATGGCCTGCTCGTATTCCAGTTCTTCCGTTCGGAGGTCCAGTTCTACCTTGCGTCCGAAATCCGAAGTGATGACCCGCTCCGCCGGTACCGAGATGACAGCATCCATGCGATCTTCCTGAGGGTCGAGGCATTTCCGTATGTCGAGGTAATAAAGCCGCTCGATTTCACGCCCTTTGTCCGTCCGTGTTGGCACGGCCCGCCCGCTCATCAGTGCCAAGTAGAGCGACGTCATCCGTTGTTGCCCGTCCAGGATAAGGACTTCCGGTTTCCGGCCGTTGACAGGCACCACGCCCTCAACCGGCCGTGGTAGAAACTGCGTCCCGTCGCCCCCGGTTTGAAGCAACATTACCGCTCCGATGGGATACGAAAGCGATATGCTCGCGACAAGCGAACGGATGTGGTCGTCGTCCCACACCCAACCCCGCTGAAAATCCGGAAGCTGCATCTTGGCGACCTGGATATCCCTCAGGATATCCTGAAGTGGTGGTTCACCTGAACGAAACGTTGTGCTGATTGCAGGCATAATATCCCTCTTCTGATCTTACTATTCTGGTCGTTCCTTAGCTGGTTCGTCGATGACCTCATGAAAGTCGTAATCTATCTCCGTGATCTTCACTCTTTTTGCGGATTCGAATCTCAGCCAAGGTCTCGGACCCAGAGAGACTTCCCTTCCTCGAAAAAAGACGACGCAAATACCATCTTTGTCCATTGCACTTGGATAGCGGATGCCGTGTATCGCTTTGCGGCCTGGATTATTTTTGATGAACTCGCAAAATACCTGAGTGGGAATATACTCGAGAAGTCCATCACTTGGCAGCACAGGCTTGGCCATTACCTTGGCAAACTGTCGGAGGAAGGGATAAACATAACAGTCAAAATAGATGCTAAAGTCTGAGTCAAAGATACTTTTGAGAATTCGTGTCTTGCACAAATCAAGGACACGCAACTCCTGACAACACACGAATTGCCCTATGGCGACTTCAGAACCCAGAGGGGGACGGATCTCAGCAATACACGTCTTGTCTTCCTCCGCGCCGTAAAAATAGGAAATTCCTGTCGGATTCATGCGACCGTGCCCGGCCCTTTCTGACGGAGGGCTGGTCAGGCATTCATCGATCAACTCCAGGCCGGGTTCCACGTATCTCGCTCTAGAGATAGGGGTCCCAACTGGGAAAGGCTTCGTAATGCTCGTTGTATCAATGAGAGCTGCTGCAATCGCATGCCAAATCCGGCGGTTTCGCATTTCGCACAACTCATCGGAAATCTCATCAAAGTCGCCGTCCCAGACTGGCGGTTTATCGCTGATGAAACGGAGGAAGATCGTATACCTGTCATTGTGTTTTATTCGGTGGCAAAACTCGTTCCACAGTTCCATTTGCTCGTGGCAACCACGGCGAGCGTTGTAGTCTTCCAGGGGGATCAATTCCGTGGCTCCGCCATACTTCGATGCCGAATCGATTGCATTCCAAAGAGATTGCAGGCTGCAGGAGACTTCTCGATCGAAAATGACTTCATCTTCGTCCAAGATGGAGATTAGATCCTTGGCATGTTCATCCGAACGTTCAGACAGATCAAGCTCTGCGTCCTCATAACCCCTCGAAATCCCCTCGTCGATGAACTTCGTTACTCTCTTCAAGGGTAGCCGGTACACGTCTTGTGCCTCACAGAAATGGCAGGTTCCTTTCTTGCCGTTTGAAGAGATGAATTCCCTGATGGCGGCGTCCCTAAAACA
>CAIYET010000014.1 GCA_903925285.1 Candidatus Hydrogenedentota bacterium
GCGGCCTCGGCGAATTGAACCTCGATGCCATCAACCTCCTCATCATCGAGAATGTCGGCAACATCGCCTGTCCCGCCGAGTTCGACCTCGGCGAGAACGCGAAAGTCGGCATTCTCAGCGTCACCGAGGGCCACGACAAACCGGCGAAGTACCCGCTCCTCTTCCACGAAGTTGCTGCGCTCGTATTGAACAAGATCGACCTTCTGCCGTACACCGATTTCGACTACGCGAAGTTCGAGGCCGACTTCCGTAAACTCAACGCCACCGCCCCGATCTTCAGCCTCTCCTGCCGCACCGGCGAAGGACTCGGAGAGTGGACGCACTGGCTCGAACATGTCACCGAGGGCGAGATCCACGTCTACCCGCACACGCATTCCCACGTCGAAGGCGTCGCGCCGCATTCCCACCCGCACAAACACTGACGTGAAAACTCGCGTCCAGGCGAAGATAGTCGGCCGCGTCCAAGGCGTCGGCTTCCGCCCGACCGTTTATCGTTACGCCACCGAGCTTGGCCTTGCCGGGTTTGTCCGCAATGACCCGCAAGGCGTCATCCTCGAAGTCGAGGGGGACGAACAGATCGTCGCGACTTTCTTCGATCACCTTCAACACGAACCACCGCGCCAGGCTGTCATCACCAGCGTCGAGACTCAACCACTGACGCCGCGCGGCGACCAGAAGTTCGAGGTCGTCGAATCCGAGGCAACCGGCAGCGCCGAGGTTCACATCTCGCCCGACCTTGCCACCTGCGACGATTGCCTCCGCGAACTCAACGACCCGCAAGACCGACGGTACGACTACCCGTTCATCAACTGTACCAACTGCGGCCCGCGGTTCACCATCATCCGCGACCTCCCTTACGACCGCGCGAACACCAGTATGGCCGCGTTCACGATGTGCGAGCCGTGCGGCTACGAGTACCACAACCCGGCCGACCGCCGGTTCCACGCGCAGCCGGACGCTTGCGAGAAATGCGGCCCACGCTTGAGCATGGAAATCGCCGATGCCGTCAAGTTGCTGTGCGACGGCAAGGTTGTCGCCATCAAGAGCCTCGGCGGATTTCATTTTGCCTGCCTGCCGGAAGCCGCCGCCACGCTGCGCGAGCGCAAACACCGTCCGCACAAACCGTTTGCCGTCATGTTCCGCGACATCGCCGCGGTGAAACGCTGCTGCGAAGTCAGCGAAGCCGAGGAAGCCGAGCTGCTCAGCGTGGCGCGACCCATCGTGATTTTGTTCCGGAAATGTTCCGGCTTTGAGAACCTCTCGCCGGATTCGTCGATCCAGAAGCAGGTAAAGCAAGCACCGAAGCCGGTCGCGGAATTCGATACCGATCCCATGAGGGCCGCGACTCGTTGTGTCGATCGTGAAACGGGCCTAGCAGTGCCCATCGAATTGCTCGCCACATACCGGGAAGTCATCTCCAGGCATCATCGTGGACGCGAGGATAAGTTTCTCAATGGCGATCATTTCGATACCGGACCGACTTGGCGGCGACATGTCCACGCGATCAGCATTGATCACATCGGGAAAGAGGCAAATCGGTTAGAGGAACAGGTATTCCTCGGTGCCAATCCCGAGGCGCAGATTGAGTACGGCAGTGGGCTGGGCGGCATGTCAGC
>CAIYET010000015.1 GCA_903925285.1 Candidatus Hydrogenedentota bacterium
ATACGGACTCCGCAACGCTCAAGCTCTCGGCACCCTATCCATGTTGTTTTCACCAAATGGAGTATCAGCGTTCCTGCTGAATTGGAGGAACTCGACATGTCCTTTGAACCTAGAAACGGCAGTTGAACCACGAATCACACGAATCACATGAATGAATCAGCGCTTTATTTCATTGATGCAAAACGCCCGACAAAACTTCCGAGAAGCGAAGGAAATATAAATATTTCTTCACCCGTGGGGTGAGATGATTTCAACTGCCGCTCAGTTGCCAAAGCCAGTAGGAAGAGCCTGCCGTGCAGCAACTTGAGAGTCCTGTCCATTCGTGTGATTCGTGTGATTCGTGGTTCAACTGCCGATTCTAGGGTGAACGAACCGGCCTCCACGCGTAAAAGGCACAAAATGCGCTATCTAACTATTGGTTTAGCGCATCGGATCGGATTTGTCAAGGGGTTTTCGTCGGGATGTTTTGGGAAGGCCGCAGAAGGACGACGCCTTTACTGAGGCGTTGTTCGGGCGGCGGTTCTTCGAGGAGGACGATGTGCGCGCGGAGTCGCGGGACGGCATGCGCGGGAATTGCCGGAAAGTGAAACCGTACTTCGCGCCACGGTTCGAACCGGTTGACGATGCCGCCGGAATTGGTGTCGCCCGCAGGCTTATTGCCCTCGGCGGCGCCGGCGTTTTCGTTCAGTACCGTCTCCGTTCCGTCGGGCGCGACGGCAATACAGTCAAGCGCCGCGATGCGGATACCGTGCATCCCGCCTTGGTACTCGAATGTCAAAACATACGCTCCCGGTCCGTACCAAGCATCCGCCGGCTCGAGCGTGACATCCGCAGAGCACCCATTTGCGAAGTCGGCGTCGGCCCAAGCGCCGACGGCTTTCGACCGGAACACAGGCATCGGATCCGTCACGCCCAACCGTTTCAGCACTTCGACCGCCGCGCCTGCCGCACGAGACGCCGACGCCATGGTATCGATCAAGCGCGAATGGAACGGTCCCTGCGCAACGGTGCGCGCCCATGCGGCGTGCTCGACTTCGAGCGTGCGGGCTGCGGCATCGACTTCCTCGAATGCCGCGCGATACCGCGCCGTATCTCCCGTCGCGGACATCGGCGCTTGCGACAGGATTCGCAACCCGTCGGCCAACTCGAGATAGGCCCGATGGATGCGCGATTCCGCGATCGCGGGTCCGTAACCCAGCGCCATGGCGAGATCGAGCGCGTGTCCGGCCTGCCGTTTCAGCGCGGCCATTTCGTCTTCCGAACCGATCGTGTCGAGAATCCACTCGCCGTATCCAAACGGACGATCGCCTTTCATATACTGCGCGCCGGTGTCGCCGATGAGCGTGATGGCCGTGCGACTACCGGCGAGTTTCCAGGCAGCCGGTCCGACCGCGACGGCCCATTCCGCGAACCGGTCCGGCTCGGCGATTTCGTGGGCGCGCGCCCATGCCCGCGCGAACGCCGCCTCGTCGCGCCCCTTGTTGTTCCAGAGCCACTCGGCGGCGGCGGTCACATTGAAGTCGTGGAGATCGTTCGACGGCACCGCGTAAACGATGACGTTCGACAGCTTCTTCTCGACGAACTCCGTCATGCGCGCGCGGATGAACTGCGGTCCCGTGAAGGGCGTGACCGTCCGCCACGCATTGGTCACTTGCGGATACACGCCCAGCCAACGACCCGACCGCGCGAACGCCTCGAGTAGCGGGTAGATCATCGGTTTGTCCGACGAATCGTAGGTGAGGCCGCCGTGGTAATACGAGATCTTGACCTCCGGCGGCGCGGCCTCGAGCACCGACGCGTTCACGGGATACGACCCTTGCGTCAGCAGCAAACGCAACGCCACATTTGGTTTGACGGCCTTGGCACGTTCGAACGCTTTGAGCGCCGCCGCCACTTCCATCGCGAACGGCTCTTTCCCGCCGCATGCGGGACAGAAACACGGGGCCGCGTCTTCCGACAGCCACAACATGATATCGGTCAATTCCGGAAGACGCGCAAACGCCTCCATCCAATCGCCGAGGATGCGGATTGCATCCGTATTCGAAAAGCAGATGCCCGGCGTGTAGTCCGACAGGATCGGTTTCGACGGGTCAGGCGTCGAGGCGAGTCCCGACAGGTGTTTGCGCAACATGTCGTTCGTCAAGATTTGTTCGAGGTGCAAAATGATCGGCACAAGATTGACGCCTTCGCGCATCGCCTCCGCGCGCATCGCCTCCGGAAGCGACGCCGTACCGATACCCGCGTCGTCGCACGACAACGTCGCGTGCGCCTCGACGACGTTGAACTTGCGCGCACCCAGCCACGCGAGATCGCGCGTCGAACTCCCGCCCCATTGGCCACGTTCGAGCATATCCGGCCAGTCGGACAACGTCAGTTCCGGCAATACGCCCGGTTCCGGCTTCAACATTTGCGCAAGCGTCCGCGCGCCGTACAGCAAGCCGAGATTCGTGTTTGCGCACACTTCAAGCCCCTTGAACGCGCCGCCATCCCGCTGCGGCAATATCGTGTACGCCTGGTCCGCATACGGCGTATCCGGCAAAGTCCCCGCGCGCAGAACAAACGCAATACGGAATGCCGCCTCCCGCCCCGCACCCTTCGCGAACGGCGTCAACAGCACGCGGATCGTCTCGAATTTCGGGTCGACGCCTTCAGGCAAATCGAGCGCAACCTGGTCCGCGGACGCCGCATGAACCGTCGCAACCTCGCAGGTTTTCGGACACGGAATGACCCGCTCGCGCCACGTGTCCGCAAGCGAACCCGCGTCGGCGCCGGCGATTGCCGTCGAAATCAAGAACACGATCATGTACCCCGCCATGTCGCCCATGTGCACATCCTCCTGTAAAAGTTAATTGTACCTTAAGAAGGCATAGAAATGGATGCAGCTTTGGAGTGCG
>CAIYET010000016.1 GCA_903925285.1 Candidatus Hydrogenedentota bacterium
AATCGGCGCCGTATACCTGTGGCGAAACAGTCCATCTGACCGCAACGGTTCCTTCCTGTCAGTACCTGACGGGTTGGACGGGCGTGGACACATCGAGTGGCAATACGGCGACCGTCGTGATGACCGGCAACAAGAGTGTTTCCGTGGCCTTTGCGCCAATCACGTATACGTTGACGTTGGGTGCTGGGATCGCCGCGACGGAATCGGCGCCGTATACCTGTGGCGAGGTCGTGCATCTGACCGCAACGGTACCGTCCTTCCAGAAGGTCGTCGGCTGGACGGGCACTGACAACGGCGCGTCGACTTCGAGCACCAACACGGTTACGATGACCGGTAACAAGACGGTGTCGATCGTGTTCGAGTTGATCACGTACACGCTGACGCTGGCCACGCCGACGAATGGGACGCTTGCAGCGACCGAGGTACCGCCGTACACCTGTGGCGAGACCGTGCATCTGACTGCGACGCCCGCCGCCGGTTACCGCGTGAAGTCCTGGAGCGGCACGGATAACGACGCCTCGACATTGAACACCAACATCGGTACGATGACCGGTAACAAGACGATGTCCGTCGTGTTCGAGCCGATTCCTCCGGTTACCTACACGCTGACCACCAGTGTCCCGGGCGGCCACGGTACGTTGGTTCCGGCCACAGGTCCGCAACCGGCCAACAGTCTGGTGACACTGACCGCGACGCCGGCCACGGGTTACCGGGTAAAGGCTTGGACTGGAACCGCCAATGATTCCTTGAAGACCAACGCGAACACGGTTACGATGACCGGTAATAAGACGGTGACCGTCGCGTTCGAGCTGATTCCAACCTTCAAGCTGACCACCAGCGTGAAGGGAGGCAACGGTACGTTGGCGCCCGCCACGGGGCTGCAACCGGCCAACAGCGTCGTGACACTCACCGCAACGCCGAGTTCCGGCTACCGGGTGAAAGCTTGGACTGGCACTAACAATGACACACTCAAGACCAACACGAACACGGTTACGATGACCGCCAACAAGACGGTGACCGTCACATTCGAGCCGATTCCTCCGGCTACCTACACTCTGACCACGAGTGTGAAGGGAGGCAACGGTACGTTGGTGCCCGCCACGGGGCCGCGACCAGCCAACAGCGTCGTGACACTCACCGCAACGCCGAGTTTCGGGTATCGGGTGAAAGCCTGGACTGGCACTAACAATGACACTCTCAAAACCAAAACTAATACAGTAACTATGACCGGAAACAAGACTGTAACAGTTACCTTTATCAGGGCCTCGAAAGCGTTGGCCAACGAACCGACGCTTGTCGAAAAGGCGCTGCCCACCGTGGACGAGGTGGCGGCGAACGCGCCGGTTTACCTACGGCTGATGGCCGATGATGTAATCGACACGGCATCTGTTTGGGCGTCTGTAGACAGTGTGTTCGTCAACGCGGAGTGGGTCGCCGTTTCAGAGACGGACGGCTGGGTCATGGTTTCACCGCAGCCTTCCTGGCCGGAGGGCGAGGTCATCAGCGTCAGCGCGGGCGCAGCCACGGAACAAGGCGTGGCGCTAGATCCTGCCGTGAAAGAGTTCAGCGTGGCGCCGTCCGATACAGTGCCCGCCGATGACGCCACCAACCTTGATCTCGGACAAGAAGGAGAAGACTTGGCAGCGCTGTCGGACATGACAGATGTCGGCCTGATGCCCGTGTGCGGAGCCATCGGACCCATTGTCGCGATCGGCCCACAAGAAGCGTTTTCCGAGCCGAAACGGGTTTGGTTGCCGGTTCCGAAGGGTGTCGAACCAGGCGAATTGCAGGTTAATTACTATCATATCGGTGACGGCGAGGGTTGGTATGCGGCCGAGGATGTGGAAGGATGGCTGGCGCCTGAAAGTTACCTCCAAGTGACGGTAAATGGCACAACGTATCTAGGCTTCCTAGTGCGCCATGCCGGCATTGTCCAGCTCTCGGTGCCCGTATGGTAAAAAATACATTCAGCCGATATGTAACCCGCTCGATCCAAATGAGTTGCGGTTAAGCAGTTTTTCGCATCTGAACCGATTGACGCAGCCCAATATGCGGGCGTGGTACCTCTTTTCCATTTGGAAAGGAGCACCCAATCGCATGCTGGATTTCATTTTCAAGCCGTGGCGCCTGATTGTGTTGTTCTTGGCTTCTCAACTGAATCGCGAGCAGCAACGCATCATCGAGTATCTGCAAGCGTAGAACCAAGTGCTTCGGGAGAAGCCGGGCAAAGGACGCATTTTACGGAACGAAGATCAGCGTCGTCGGCTGGCAGTGAAAGCCAAAGCCCTTGGCCGAAGGTTGCTTCATGACCTGGCGACTATTGTTACGCCCGACACGCTCTTACGTTGGCATCGGGAGTTGGTGGCGCAGAAGTGGGACTTCAGAGCGCTACGCAAGCACGTTGGTCGTCCTCGCACGCAAGAAGAAATTGCCAAACTCGTGGTGCAAATGACCAACGAGAATACAACGTGGGGTTACGACCGTATTCAGGGCGCGCTGCACAACCTTGGCCTGAAGCTTTCTGACACTACCATCGGTACCATTCTCAGAGACCATTGGATCGAGCACGCTCCGGAACGCCCGTAGACGACAACTTTGAAGACCTTTCTCCAAGCCCACTGGGAAGTACTGGCTGCTGTCGATTTCACGACAATTTCGTCCGAGATTCCGTCCCCAAAACGGCTCTCAACGGACTACCCCGGAATGATTTGCGACGCGATCCAATTTCTTCACCATACGGGTTCCCCGCTTAGGGCTTGCTCAAGCTCGGAGATGCCGTCGCTCTTGGCCGAGGCCGGACATTGGCCCGATCGCAAGAGGGGCTTTTTCTCGCTAAAGAGTTGCTTGCTGCCCGACGCGACGTTGACGACCCCGAACAGCCCCAGACTGTAACCGGCGGAGCCGATGAATTGGGCGTCGGCGGTTTGACAGGCCGGCATAAATGTGTAGCTCCCACCGATCAGAAACGCGGTCTGCGCCCACGTCACAGCGGAATCATGCAGGATGTTCAACTCGACGCGGGGAAATCCTATCCCAAAATTGGCCGAGATGGCGTTCGACGCGCCGGTCTGATTTGTATCCTGGCCGAAGAGAATCGAGCCGAGGCGTCCGCCTGCGGACACGTCCGTGCCATTATAGGCGAAGCCGAGGTCGCTGTCGTAGGTGAACTTGGCTTTGACGTGCGCCGAAGCGTCGAAGGGTACGACGGCGTTGATCACGAATTGGATTTTGACGTTCAACACCATGGGAATGAAACCGACGACAAATGGAATCTTCATGATGGTGACGGGGAACTTGAGGTTGACGGCATCCTGGCCTGACGCCGCCACGATCAGTTCGAGGGTCGCCTCTCCCTTCATGCTGTTTAGTTCATGGCCGAATTCCGTGCATTGGCCGTTTTGGAATTGGATGGTGTCCTTGCTGCGGAAGCGTTCGAGAAATCCGCTGGCCACAACCTTGGCGGTCGTTGCTGCGCCGAGTACTTTCGACCCTGTGATTTCGAATGTCGTAGTCGTTGTGTCGAGCGTGGCTTTGATTTCGTAATCATAGTCCCCAACCGTCAATGTGATGTCGATGGGCGTTCCCGCTTTCGGATAGAAGACGCCTTCGCCGGGGACTTCGATCGATTTGACGACATCCGGCGTGAACTCGATGCCGCGATCCCACGACACTGTACCGTTGGGAATGACCTCGTTCAGCGGCACGAAATCCGTTTGCGCGACCAGCGTATTGCCGACGGTCTGGACGGCGCTAATGCGGCGCACATCCACGCCGTCGATGATCAGGACTTTTCCCACCGAGACGTCCAGTCCGGTACTCTGGACGCCTGCCGCATCGAGTGTATAGACGTGATTGGCGATGTCGGACTGCACAACGAGATTCTGGTGATTTAGGTCCACCTCGACGACATCCGGAGCCAGTTGGACGTCGAACGTGGATGTATCGGCCTCCCACGGCGTTTCGACGAAGACCGCCGTTACCGTCGCGTTGCCGGTAACTTGGAGTGTCGCCGGATTGTCTGACCCCGTGACGGCCCCTTCCCAGCGATCGAAGTGATACATCGCGGCAGGGGTCGCTTGCAGCGTAACGGTTGTTCCATTGGGGTACTGGTGCGTACCCACCGGCGGATCGACCGTCCCGTTTCCGGTAACGGCGATCGTCAGAGTGTCTTGCGGGAGACAACCGGCCAAGAATGCCACGCTGAGGAAGGAAACCAAGAGAGCGGAAACGGTCCGCATGCCGCGTACAAAACGAATGTTTCCGATGCGCCTCATCCCAAAATCTCCTTCCTCTATTGGACCACTACATCGCACCGCAGGTATCTTGGCTACTGCGATTGCACCACGTCCCTACAGGATTGCAGTCAAGCCGCCTATGCTGAAAAGCTTTTGCTCAAAGTAAACACGAACGACCGCGAAATATTCCTCACGCCGCTCGCATGAACGAGGACTCAAGTTATGTCGACAACTCACCTTGATCTGCACGGATGGATTTTCAGGAAGGACAAAGGACAAGATTATTGCAATCCTTGATCTCTCGCTCAATTCAATTATTTTTGTATTTTTCTGCGGGATTATCAGAATATACTTGACATTCTGAAAATTGCGACGTATAATTTATTGAATAGATGGGATTGGTGTACGAAATCGTGGTGAGATGCGTTTCCTGATAGATGAAACTGAAGGATAGGACTTGCAGGGGGAAAAATTCATGATCAAGATTGACGAAATAGCGATAAAATGCCTGTGTGCCACTACGTTAAGCCTCGGCCTTGGTTGCTTGCTGCTTCTTGTGGGATGCCCTGAGGATCAGAACAAAGAACCAGGAGGGCCGATCGCCAAGGAGGTCTATACGACTGCGGAACAGCAAATCCGCCCCTTCGCAATGCCGGCCGGCACGCCGCTGCTCAACCAGGCCGAAATACATCTTCGGCTATAGCGACTGGGAGGCCGGCGCCGGCACCAATTACAGCCAGGCTCGCAAACAAAGTCGGAAGGAAGAACGCTCACGATGAAGATCTACCAAATCACAGGACAATGCTTATGCGTGGGTTTGCCAATTTTCGGCGTTGCCTGTTTGATGCTCCTTGCGGGCTGCGTAGGTACGAGACGTCGGATGATTCTAGGTATGATGTTTGCGCTGCCGAGTTTATGGAATGCCGCCAGCCACGCAGAGGGAGTACCGACATCTATAACCGGCAAGAAGGTACTGTATATCAACGCCTATCACGCCGGTTATGCCTGGAGCGACAGCGAACAGAAGGCATTGGAAGACGTACTCAAGAAGCCCGGTGTCGATTATAGGGTGGTCTTTATGGACAGCAAGAACCGGAACACGGCAGAGGAAATCGAGGCCGCAGCCGCAGATGCCAAGAAGACGATTGAGGAGTTCAAACCGGATGTCGTAATCGTGTCGGATGACAATCCAGTCAAACATGTTATTGTTCCTTGGTACAAAGATACGCCCCTTCCTTTCGTGTTCTGCGGCGTCAACTGGAATTGTTCCGCGTATGGGTTGCCCTGTAAGAACGTAACCGGCATGCTCGAAATATCCTTGATTCCCCAAATGATGGAAACCGTGAAGCCGCTTGCCAAAGGCAGCCGCGTTGCCATACTGGGCAATGATAACGAGACCGACCACAAGGAAGGCGAGATGATCCCGAAGCGATTCGGTCTTCAATGGACGGCCGAAAGATACGTCAAAACCTTCGACGAGTGCAAGGCCGCTTACAAAGAATTGCAGGGTTGCGCCGATATCATTTTCTGGTATGGCACGGTCGGCATCAAGGGGTGGAACGATGAGGAAGCCCGTGCGTTTGTGCTCGAAAATACCACTTCAGTTACGTGCTCTACCCAGTATTATATGGCCCCATTGGTTCTTGTCGGTTTCATGAAATCCGGCGAGGAACAAGGCGACTGGGCCGCACATCGAGCCATGGATATTTTGCAGGGCAAGTCTCCCGCCGAAATCCCTGTGAAAGAGAACAAGATAGCAAGGAAGACATTGAATATGGGCCTTGCCAAGAAGATGGGCATCGTGTTCCCAGTCGACTTGGTCAAACATGCGGAGTTGGTAGTCAAGTGAGTGGTGAGTCTCGGCTTATTTTCGAACTCCTACTAAGCCGGCGAAGGCGCTCGTCCGGCCGAATTGCGCCTGTCGTCGGGAAGGGCCAACCGTGGAATTTCTGAAGAAGCACAGACTTCCTGTTTTTATTATTATTCCCTATGGGGTATTCGCAACCGCGATCCTGATTTGCGCGCATATCGCAATCAAGGCAAGCATAGACCACCTGATGGGAATCGATCTTGAGGAGCGTCTTGACTCGATTGCCAGTCAATTTGCGACAGACAACCGGGAACTGGAAGCAACCGGTATGGTCGATGCCTATTCCCAACAGTTCAAAGAAGCGGCGATTACGGAATTTCGTGGCAAGTATTATGAAGAGAGAAAGCGCTCGACTGTTCAGCCCTTTATACTCGATTTCAATGGGAACATCATCACTCACCCTAGGAACAAGACCCGCTTGGACGATATCGCCCGGCGCGGCCTTCTCGACAAAATCCTGGCCCAGAAAAAGGGCGAGTTGTATTATGATCATAATGGCGTCAACACGTGGATGGCTTTCAGGACGTTTGAAAAATGGGGATGGATCGTCGGGTACGCCATGCCGACGCGTCTGAAGTACGCGGACGTGCGCAGGCTTGATCTTAGCGTGGGCGGCATCCTTCTTGTCTTTTGCCTGCTGTCCGCCGTGCTCGCCTACAACTTGGTCAATCGCATGGTGGTGTGGCCAGTTCGCGAAGCCAACTACCATCTCGAGATCGCCACCGCGCGGGCCAACGACCTGACGGTGAAGGCGACGTCGGCCAACAAGGCCAAGAGCCTATTTCTGGCCAATATGTCTCACGAGATTCGGACGCCGATGAACGCTATCCTCGGCTTCTCGCATCTTATGCTTCGTGATGCCAAGCTCGCGTCACAGCAACGCGAGCACCTCGATATCATCAACCGGAGCGGCGAATACTTATTGGCGCTCATCAATGACATCCTGGAAATGTCCAAGATCGAAGCGGGCCGCATATCACTCAACCTATCCAGCGTTGATCTTCGCGTCTTGGCTGCGGATATTGAGAGACTGCTCAAGGTTCGGACCGACGCGAAGGATCTGGCGTTGGACATCAACATCGAGGAGGACGTTCCACAGTGGCTGGAAGCCGACGAAGCAAAATTGCGTCAAGTCCTGGTTAACTTGCTGGGCAACTCCGTCAAGTTCACCGAAAAAGGTGGGATAGGCTTGTCCGTACGCGTCGTAGAAAGAGAGGGCAACCTATTCCAGATTCGGTTCGCGGTCCAAGACACCGGCATCGGCATCTCGGAAGAAGAGCTTCCGCGCGTGTTCGAAGTATTCGAACAGGTCGGTTCCAATCGCGACCATCAGGGAGGGACTGGGCTTGGATTGGCCATCAGCCGACAGTTCGTGCAAATGATGGGGGGTAAACTGCAAGTATCCAGCACATTGGGATCTGGCAGCGTGTTCTCTTTTGAGATTGGCCTCCCCGGGGCACAACCCGGCGAGACGCCTTCGGTATCCTTGTTGCAGCGGGTTCGTTGTATCAAACCGGGCGGAAAGATCCCCCTGATTGCCGTGGTTGACGACATAGAGGTTAACCGCCGTCTGCTGACAGGCTTACTCCAGTCAGTCGGCATGGAAATCTGCGAAGCCCAGAACGGGCTTGAGGCCGTTGCCCTTGTCGAGAAGCAACGGCCCGACCTTTTTATGATGGACATGCGCATGCCCGAGATGGACGGATATGAGGCAACGCGACGCATCAAGGCCTCGGCAGCAGGCAAAACCATCCCGGTCATCGCCGTGACCGCCAGCGCGTTGGAGGAAGACCGCTCATTGGCATTTTCGGTGGGCGCCGATGAATATATCCGTAAACCGTTCAAGGAAGAAGAAGTGTTCGCCAAGATTCAGGTGCTCTTGGGAATTGAATACGAATACGACACCGAGGACATTCCTGCTGCAAAGACCGCCGCCGTCGACGACTCCACGGACGCTACCGCCACGGCAATCGCCACTTTGCCAATCGGCCTGCGCGAGCAATTGCACAAGGCCGCACTCGTGGCGGACATTGACGGACTAGGCGAGCTGATTGAACGAGTAGCAAAGTACGATGCCGTTCTTGCTCAACGATTCCGGCGGTTTGTTGAAGATTACGAATATGATCGATTAGTTGTCCATTTGGAATCGGAAGGGAAGAACTCATAATGAGCACACCCGCCAAACAAAGCATCATTGCCGTTGACGATACCCCGATCAATCTCAAGTTACTGACAGAGATTCTGCAGGCGCAAGGCTACAAAGTACGGCCCGTTCTCAGTGGCAGACAAGCCCTGGCTTCCGCCAAGGAGGAAGCGCCCGATCTGATACTGCTCGATGTCAACATGCCGAATATGAATGGATACGAAACCTGCGAACGCCTAAAGGCGGATACCGCGCTTCGGGACATCCCCGTCATTTTTGTCAGCGCCCTCAACGACACGGAAGACAAGATCAACGCCTTTCGCCGGGGAGGCGTGGATTATGTCACAAAACCGTTTCAATCCGAGGAGCTTCTGGCAAGGGTGAAAACTCACTTGACGTTGCGGCAAGTCCAACGACAACTGGAGAAGCAGAGTGTCCATCTGCGGGAAATGGTGAACGCGCAGGTTGAGGAGATTACGGGGCTTCAGGAAAACCTATTGAGGGCTAGCTTGGCAACACTGGTGGCGCTGTCGAAACAAGCTGAGGCGCGCGACGAAGATACCGGAAAACACATCGAACGAACGCAGGTCTACTGTAAAATGCTGGCCTATGAATCAGGGAAAGTCCCGGCCTTTGCGGGGATCATCAATATGCAGTTTGTCGAGGACATGTACTATGCCTCCCCCATGCACGATATTGGAAAAGTGACCATACCTGACGCCATTCTTCTCAAGCCAGGAAAGCTTACGCCGGATGAATTCGAGGTTATGAAAACGCACGCCGAAAAAGGCGCCAAGACGCTGGAAACCGTGCAAATCCAGTACCCAGACAACGACTTCGTTTCCCTCGGCATCGATATCTCCCGCTTCCATCACGAGAAGTGGAATGGTAAGGGTTATCCGCAAGGGCGCGCGGAAAATGACATCCCATTAAGCGCGCGGATCATGTCATTGGCGGATGTGTATGACGCCCTGACATCGGTCCGATGCTACAAGAAGGCATTTTCGCACGAAGACAGTTGCAACATTATTGCAGAAGAACGAGGTGTCAGTTTCGATCCTGAATTGGTCGGTATATTTCTGAAATCCGAAGCGGACTTCAACCAGGTCCGGCGAACCCTGAGGTGACGTCGATGCGCGTAACGCCAGACCCAAGCGCGGCACTGGACCGATTCGATTTGCCCTTGCCAGCGGATACGAGAATTGGATTGTTGTGACTTGTTCGTGTTCACTGTTGTCGTCATCTCTTTATCCAAGGTCACTGCACGTTCGGAGTTTCGGCAAAGCGATGCTTCGAAAAAATAACCTGTCAGGCATTTACGCGGCTTCTCCCCATTCGTAGCGATGATGGAGTCCGCCCACGCGTGGCAATGCAACTATTCCACCGTCGAGCAGTTGTTGACGAAGGACAAGATTCTCGGCCGTCAGATACGCGACAACATTGAGCTTCTGAGAAAGCCACCCACAGCAGTCCTTGATGATATCGAGCATCATTGAAGCTTACGCGGCTGGCGCTGTTACTTCAATGACAGCAATGCGTACGAATAAATGCGAACCACAACGGGCGATCCGCTGGAAGTGGTGCGGATTCCGGGGCAAACCGATCACCCATTACGATTGATTCGGATCACCCATTACGATTGATTCGGATCACCCATTACGATTGATTCGGATCACCCATTACGATTGATTCGGATCACCCATTACTATTGAT
>CAIYET010000017.1 GCA_903925285.1 Candidatus Hydrogenedentota bacterium
AAACGCGGAAATCCATCGGCGATTTCATGCTCGACGAGAACCATCCGGTGAACGTCAAGAGCAACAACGTCGCTAAGCAGAACTACTCGCCGAACATCATCTCCGCATGGCGACTGCTCGACTGGCTGAAGGTTGACGAGCATAAGTTGAGTTTCATTTTTGTAGACTACGAGATCAAAAAGCCGGGCGGCGTTCACATACTCGGCGACACGGGCCTCGTACCGGTAGAGAACCTAAGCTGGGCATGTCTAACGATCCAGGCGCAAGGCCGTGGTGTGATTCAGATGTCCAAGGCCCGCGAAATTATTGCGTCACAAGACAAGACGGCTTTCCTGCAAGGTTTGGGAGCAGCTTATCGGGACTATGTAGGCCGCGAGCGCAAAAAACTTGCCAGAATCGAAAACCTGCTCAAAGAGCTGAACCTGTAACTCGATTACGAGCCCCCTTGGGCGAACATATATTCGCAAGGGCCTTGCGCTTGGATAGGTGTTTGCGGATGCGCCACGGCAGTTCTTCGTATGTCGCCAACCCAAGTCTAAGTACCAACTTTCCAATGGCCTGACGTTCGATTACGATAATCGTCGCGAACGACACTCCCAGAACGTCTGCCGTTTCCCGCAATGAATACGTGCTAGGCTCGCTTCGGCCAAGGCCACGCTTGTTCATCAGCGGCCTCAGACAGCAAGGCGACGGCGAGCCGCTTTGCTGAGCCCGAGTTCAACCAACAACGCGTGTAAGTTGAGCTTTTGAAGGAGCGCCTTGTTGATCGGCCGCTTCGCATCCCAAAATACACGCGCCTCAATAAAGCCCCTGGCAAGGTCTGACCGCAACGCCTCGTGAGCGGCCCTCGCTTCGTCCTCCGCCTCATACGGGAGGAAGTAGCAGGTATCGTCCAGCATGACCGGTCGTCCTTCGTGAGGACCGACCAGGGAGAACTCAATCCGCTTGTAGAGCCCAGAGATCGCCACCTTCCACGGAGCGAAGGAATACGGGCCGATACCGAAGACCGCAAAGTCTGGCTGGCCCCGATAAATAGAGCTTTTTCGTGCGCTTAGCTGCTCGCGATGAGAGCATAGGTAATTCCACGTTTTTGGCGTCCGAAGTTTGAGCGTTGACGTGTCTTCACCGAGAGCGCGCTGAGGGACGATTACGGCCCGGTCCCTGGCGGTTACTCGATTCGCAACATCTGAGCTTTTCAAAAGCGGGAAGACAATGTCCCGCTCAATCTGGACCAACTCGTCGAGACCGTTCCGCCAGCCCCCAGACTCGTTTCTAAGCTCCATCACGCGAGAGCAGTCATGTTTCAAGCCGGATCGCCATTCCGGCGCACAATCGCCCTCAATGTGGGCCGTTCGTGCGAACGCCTCCGTGTTGGCGATAAGCGTGCCGCCCACAACGGCCATCGTTGACTGCGCCTGCACATCGCCCAGTGATGCGTGGATGGGCCATCGATCTTGCGGAATACGGGCGGTATCCCCCGTCATGCAGACGAAAAGAGCAGCGTCCACCGCCGCATTGAAATGCTGTGCGGCATTGATCCGCCATAGCCCGCCCGGTCGAACGTCCCAGCGATTCGCCACGCTGAACTCGACCACATTTCTCGCTACCGCCGTTTTGCAAAGTACCGCCAGCGTGGCCCGACGGCCTTGGAGGGCAGCAAGCAGCCTTAGGATCATCCACTCCGAAACGTCGAAGTTGCTCTTCCCTGTCATTGCGTCGAGACCACTAAGCCCCTTGAAGTTCTGTTTCGTCGGAAGATTCCTAGAGCCCATGCCGCTGAGTACGGCATTTGTGACCCATGGAGGGTTTCCGGTGACGAGTATAGGTTCCGCGAGCGTGCGGGTCTCACGGTCCCAGTCGATATCGAAAAAGTCGGCGACGTGAATAGTTGAGCGAGTCGTAGGCAACCTATCTCTCGCTGTATCGGCATAGCGCGGCTTCAATTCGTACCCAACGAGGGCAGCCTTTTTGAATAGCTCAGCGGCGGCGACAAGGAACGACCCTTCGCCGCATGTAGGCTCTAGTACGGTCGCTGGCGCTAAGGTCCCGAGTTGCGATACCAGGGCAAGCGTCTCCCGCGCCAACCCAATGGGCGTCTGCCAGTCACCGAACTCGACCCGTTGGCTCATACTTCCTCTTCGTCCTACACCGTCCACGCGAAAGATTATCGGACAACGGCCAGCGCCCGTTCAGTACGGTCGCATCCATGCCTACATGTCGGCTAACGCACCGCGTCGGCTTGGTTGGGAACCGGATAGGCATGGAAGCTAGTCATCGTTGGGTTATTTTCATTGTACTCCACACGCGTTAGGCTAGACTCTAGCCTGTTTTCCGAGGGTTCACGTTCCGTCATCCTC
>CAIYET010000018.1 GCA_903925285.1 Candidatus Hydrogenedentota bacterium
ACGATAAACACCATCGACGACTGCGCCGTGGAGAATGTGTCCGTGCTGCCGGAAAACAGATTCGAAAGACCACTGTAAGTGCAGGTCGGACAGCTTGCCGTCTGATATTGCAACGGCCTCGGATCATGTCCATATGAAGTATCCGGAGAACTAATCAGAAATGTATATGCTCCGCGCTGGAACAGTACGACGGCTTCTCTATTTCCGCCTGAGCCGTCGTAAGCGACGACCGTTGTGCCGTCAGTACTGAGGAAATCGGAACTCAACTGTGATACATTTACCGTTCGCGGAGAGCCGGTCTGGGTAGCATACACGACATAACCGTAGCCGTCCGATCCAAGCATGAGGTTACTGTCCCCATAGGTATTGCCATCAGGGCTATAGTTTGTATTCTGCCATGCCCAGTTGTTAGTGCCGTAATTTGGGCCACCCGGAGTGCTGGATGTGGCGATGCAGGCGACCCCGGCGCTAAAGCAGTTAGACCATAGAACCCATTTTCCGGTAGAAGCGTTGTAGATTACGTGGGGTCGCAGATCGTAATTCACGCTAGACGGTATGGCGAGGATATTGCCTTCATTGCGCCAGTTATAAAGATCGGTCGAGGAATAGAGCCAGATCGGAGTCTGGACCTGAATATTATTCGCTCCGCTGTTCATCCCGACGTACATCATCTGGCCGGTGCGATAGTAACGTCCGCCGACAGGTCCAAAGATTTGCCCCCCAAAAGGTTGCGTAGGCCATGCATCGTCAATATCCCACATCGTTTGCCCTGATGTATAAGCGTAATTCTGGTAGTAAGCCGAAACGACATAACTTGCTGTATTGCTCAGGCTGCCGTCGCAGGCAATCATATTTACAACCATCTGCGTACCGGAGCCGGTAATGGTCAGCGTGAACGGACCCGAGTAGGTTACCTGCGTCCCTCCACCTGCGCACGATGGCGTGGTGCCGTCTGTTGTGTAGTAAATGGTCGCGCTGGTTGTTTGCGAAGCCATCGTGACCGTTGTGCTGCCGGATAGAAATACACCGTTGAATGGCGAGGCTGTTGGAGCAACAGGCTGTGCGTTGACACCGGAAACGTAAGGACCAATAAACTGAATCTCCGCCAGATCACCGTACCCGCTGGGAGAGTATAACCTGAAATACTGGTAGGTGGCACTTTCGGTTCTGGTGTTCCATAATCCCTGGACAAGATAAGGCTGATATCCAAGAATATCGACGGACGCTGACCATGTTGATCCGTTCGCCGAACCATTAATCTGATTAAGTCCGAGTCCTCGGTTCCAGCAAGAGCCGGTGCAGGACGACGCATTCGTGTCGGTGCGCGGACTCATAATAACAGAACTGATTGTCACCGCCGTGCCGAAATTCACTCCGCAATATTGCCCTGTCGTACCGGTGCTCCAGTAAGTAGAGAAGTTTCCGTCAATCGCATTCGCGCATATATTACCGCCGGAAATGTTTCCCGAATCCACTTCGGTGCCGATGAACTGAACATTCCCCGTCGCGGCTTGCAGCAGAGAATAAAAGCAAACAATAAATACAAGTATTCTCATGGCGTGAATGCAACCACTGTGGCCCACCAGTTACCGCTGGTTGACGTTGCGCTGGCGGTTACGCCCGATCCGGATGGAGGATTGACGTATTTGGCGCTTTGCGTTTTGTTGGTATCCTGCGCCGTCAAAACCGAAAACGATCCTGTATTGGTTTGCGTAGCAGGGCTTCTGAGATATGCCAGCGCAACCTCGCCAGAATTGGTTATGTTTCCTGAACTGGTAACGCTGGTCGTACCGGAAATACCATTTGCCGTGTTTGATACACCTGAATCTATTGGCGTAGTACTGTTAGCCCCAGACAGCGATGCATAAAACTCATCCCCGAAATAGAACTTACACCCCGTGCCGCTTACCGTAAACGTGGCCGTAAACGTGGCCGCTGTTGTACCTGAACCTGCCACATAATAAGTACTCGTGATGACCGTCGTTGTGCTGTTGGTAGCCGTGAACGTGGCTCCCGAAATAGCCGAGTAAGTGTAACTGTTACCGGCGATTGAAGTTGTGCAGCCGGAGAATGTGTTACACCCGCTGTTCATACAGGACGATATCATTATCCAGATAGCATCCCCGGTTCCGTTTGTGACGGAAATGGTGCAGGTCGTGGAATCGTTGCATGTGCCGGTTCCTACGGCTCCAGAATGAGATATTGAAACAGACCCGCCCCCGCTTATCGTATACACGCTCGTCAGCACCCCCCCGCCACTGATCCCGTTGCACCCGATGGCCTTCAGAGTTGTTGTCACTGAGATGTTGAAGGCTCCCGTATAGAGTGTGCCGGTAGCCGGACAAGCGGGCGTCGATCCATCTGTGGTGTAGTTGATAAACTGGGCCGTGGCGTCAGTCAGTGTGACGCTCTGCGTGGAAGAATACGTGCCTGCGCCCGGTGAATCCGCAGGAGTGTTTGGCGCGTCCACCAGAGATATGAGCAGGGCGTTAGCCGCCTGTGCATATATCAGACCGCAAGCCAGCAATAAGAGCGCAAATGTCTTCATGCTAAGTGAGCCCCGGACCCGATATCACCCATTCGGTTGTACCGGTCTTGACTGCTGTCGCGACTCCGTTTACCGCCAGCGTTCGTGACCCTGTCGAGGCCGTTCCTCCGAGGTACATCGTGTCGCTTGTGATAGCAATCGTAACCGTGTTGATCCGGTTGATGAAAGTGATCGTCGTCCCGACCGGGTAGGCCACATTGGCGTTGGAATCGATCGTGAAGGTGCGTGCGTTGTTGTCAGATGACGGATGGTAAATCTGCTTCCCGGCATCTCCCAGTACAGTCGTATATGGCGCCGATTGTGAGTTCTGAGTAAGGACCGGGGCCGTGCAGGTCGGGGGAACAAGCCCACTTACCGCCGTTACGACTTGAGGGGCCGTGCAGGTTGTGACTGTCCCTGTACCCTGTGCTGCTATAGCCACTACCTGAGTTGTCCCGTTGGAACCGAAAGCCTTGGTATGGTTAGTTGAATTAACCGCCTCCGCACCGTCGGCAGTGGGAACCGCTCCGGCTCCCACTGGAATCTTGAAACCAGCTGTGGTTGCCACCACACTCAGGTCAAGCGTCATAGACGAACCAGCAGTATTTGTTTTATTGTTAGCGGTCAACCCGCCGCCGTCCGTAGTCCCGTTCTCGTAAAGATGGGCGTGATGGGTAGAACTGTCCGCTACAATGCAGTCGGCCCCCGATGCGCACGCCTGCCCAGTGCTCTCACCAAGGCCAATGATGCCTGTGCCGGTAATAGACGGGGGACTGGAGCCAATCGACAGCGGCTCTGTAGTGGATACCGTGGTCCCATTATCCTGAATGCTGGAATTGGCCAGTGCGGTTGCGCTGCTCGCTACCGGCACATACCCGCTGGTAAGGTTTGTCCCGCCATTAGTTGCGCATGTCGTACAGGTCAGCACGCTGCTGGATACGGTAAGCGGAGCCGCAGGGGCGGCTTCGGACGGAACTCCGGCTGCGCTGGTCACCAGCACAGCGTTGTTGACCGGAGAGATATATCCGGTTGTGGCAACTCCAGTCTGCTTCGGAATTGAGTTAGTCGTGACGCCGGTCAGATTGGCGGCGCTTGCCGCCGCAAC
>CAIYET010000019.1 GCA_903925285.1 Candidatus Hydrogenedentota bacterium
AAACTCGTTCTTCTCCGGGGAGTAGGTTCGTGCGACGCTGCTCACGAACTCTGAACGCTTTGCCCTGACTCTGCCAATTTGCGGACAGCGTTTTGGTAGTCGGCTGCAACCGAGTCCATGAAGACCTTGTCAATACCGCCTTTCCATGTAGTGACTTCTTCAAATCTCTTTGGAATCGAGATATTACTGGGGTTGTACCCCGTCAGGTACTTTAACTGCCAACGTTTTGCCTGAACATCCTTTGACCGAGCCACTACGGATTGAGCGAGTCGAGAGAGTCCCACAGACGCAAGACACTCCTGGAGACGCTCCTCGGAATAGACGTTGCGAGCGAAGAGGCACGAAACCATGCAGGTGAGCTGCACCCGCCGCCGCTCCTCTTCGATCAGGAAGGCCACAGCATCTTCGGATTTCTTGGAATCTGCCTTTTGGTCGTAGCTGTACCCTGCGTTGTCAAGGTGCGAGTGTCGAAAACCGTAGGTGTGGGAGGCAAAGAACACCTCGCCGGTCGCATATCCCGCCATCTCCTGTCCGAGCACGCACGCGAAGTCGCCCCCCCCGTAGTGGTTAGCGGCAGCCGCAGTCCCCTGCCCCAGAAAATGATAGAAATCGTTTGTGCGCAACCCCAGATGCCTCACAGCCTCACGATACTTTTCAACGTCTCCGAAGGACAGAGGAACCAGCGTTTCTTTGTCTGTAACGATGCCGCGCCCGAACGCTTCTGTTGCCCATGCAAGGGCGACGCCGGCGCTCATGACGTCCAGTCCCTGGCGTTCCATTTCCTCGAGAAGCGTGAGCACGCCGCCCGCATTGGTGACGCCAAGCATGGAGCCTGCAGCGAAAACGGGTTCATGATCGTACGAGACCTGACGATACTGGAACTCGTTCTGTTCCGCGAACTTCTCCCGTAGGAGTCCCACGTGGATGCATCCGACCGGGCATCCCGAACACGCTGTCTTTCGCAGGAGCAATTCTTCGGCAAATCGTTGGCCGGTGATCCCATGAACATTTTCGTCATGCGTGGCCTGGAGATTTCGCCACGGAACGGCATGGAGTTCATTGAGAGGCAGCATATTCTCAAGAGTCCCCAGATCGTGGTATTTCTTCATGGCCGGTGTTTGGGTAACTTCCTGGTACACCGTCTTGTACAAGTCCCGGTAAGCTTTTCCCCCCAGAAGGGGCAAACTTCCGTCGCCGAGCACAATAATTCCCTTGAGTCGCTTGGCTCCCATCACTGCTCCGCCACCGAGCCGACCAAAATGGCGGTACGTATCCACATTGATGCTTGCGAATGCAACGCCGCGTTCTCCGGCCGGCCCGATCCGGAGGATACTCCGGTGGCCAGAGTCCTTACCGGAAAACCTCCTGAGATGTTTGCCAGTATTTAAAACATCCAGACCCCACAAATAATGAACGTCTCGGATTCCTATATTTCGACTGCCCACGATCAGGCACGAAGGTGTCCGAGCTACGCCCTTGATCAACAAGGCGTCATAACCGGCAAAACGCAAAGCCAATCCGAGCCGTCCGCCTGCATGACTCTCCGCATATTGCCCGTTGTACGGGGACTTGAAACCCAAGACTACTTTACTCATAAGGGGAAAGTAGGCGGTGAGTGGGCCGATGGCAAAGATCAACGGCTGATCCGGATGATCCGCAGGGGCGTCCATGATGCCGTACAAAGCGAAGAGACCAGCAGCCAAGCCGCTCCCACCAAGCAATTCCGACGGACTGCCGAAGAGAGCGGGTTCGCTCTTGCCCTCGGTCAGGTTTACCACCAGCACCCGAAATGCTTCTTCATTGATCATCATCTTCTCCAGCCGCCGATTCCAGCGTCTCCAGGCATTCATGGGGACAAAAAGCCGCACATCGCCCGCAATGAATGCACAAGACGGGCAGCCCTGTTTCCGAATCCATGTACACCGCATTTACGGGACAGGCCCGGAAACATTCGCCGCAGCGAATGCATGAATCCCGTTTCACCCGCACTCCGCCGCCCTTTCGCTGGCGGAACGCGTCAGTGGGACAAGCTTCCGCGCAGGGAGCAGGGTCGCAGCCG
>CAIYET010000020.1 GCA_903925285.1 Candidatus Hydrogenedentota bacterium
CAAGGACAAGAAGGCCCCAGTCCGTGTTGCCCATTTGATTCATCTCTCGGATGTGCTGCCGAAGAACCTTCAGGGTGTGCGGGACAAGGCCGTCTTCCTGATTGGATACGCGGGAGCATTCCGAAGGAGTGAGCTTGTGGGTCTGAACCTCGACGATGTTCGGTTTGAGCATGAAGGTGTACGCATCACAGTGCGGAAGTCCAAAACGGACCAGGAGGGTGCCGGGCATACGAAGGACATCAACTATGCCGGGCATTCCGCCAACTGTCCGGTAAAGGCCCTGAAGCTGTGGGTTGAGAAGGCCTGTATCGAGGCGGGGGCATTGTTCCGGCCCGTCAATCGGCATGGACAGGTATCGCCGCAACGGCTGACTCCTCAGAGTATTGCACTCATCGTCAAACGGGTGATGAAAGCCATGAAGATGGACTCGGAACAGTTCAGTGGGCACAGCTTGAGAGCCGGTTTCGTGACGGATGCAATCAAACACGGGATCCAATCCCAAGCGATACGGAGGGTAACTGGACACAAATCAGAATCGACTCTGGCCGAATACTTCAGGGAAGCGGACACGTTCGACTACAACATCATCGCCAAACTGGGCCTTTGAACGGAGCGAATGGCGTAGCAGAAATAATCCCAGTATGACATGACGAGGAGGATTTCCAATTGACAAAGAAAATGAAGACAGCCTTGCTGGCACCGCTGTTGTTAGTAGCGGCTCCGGTTCATGCGGTGGTGACGGTAGCCAACCTCGCCTTGGCTGTCGTGGGAAGTGTGGTCAGTCTCGTGACGCTACCGCTGACCTGGCCACTTCACGAAATGGCTCGGACATGGCGTTCAAGAAGCGTGAATCAACGAAAGGAGAACTGAAGCATGCAGGAAGACGAAACTACTCGACAGCTTATTGGACAGGTAGATAACCCGGCGCGGACGCCCGTGAAAATGGACGTGCCGCAGTTCGTGATTATCATGGGAGCGGCAGCAATAGGTGCTGTGGTGGGTGCCGTGCTCGGTGCGCCTGGTGGCCCGCTGGGTGCTTTGATTGGAGCGGCAGTGGGTGCTCTGGTTGCAGCATTTGTTGCCACGCTTGCCCTTGGAATGGTGAAGATTCTGAGGGTCGTCGTAGGAGCTTGGGGGCCGGTTGAGATTGAATATGCGTGACAATGCGAGTTCGAGCTGAGAGTCTTGATTGCTGATGCTGGTGAGCGGAGAAAAGGACGGCTTGGGCGGGCCGTTCTTTTTTTGTCTCTCATCCATTATCCCGTCATATTGAAATTTGACCCAACGGTGCTATACCGTTCGTATCAGGAAATTCCCCTCTTTAACACAATGGGGTAGCATCCAAACAGTAGGAGGCGGTATGAGCCTTTTTGAAGACACGAATCCACGGGCACTTAAGGATCTCCTTGGAGAGATCCATGCGCGCACTATGGCGTTGCCCGACTTTCAGCGTGACTTCGTCTGGGAACCCGGAGCCACACAGGAGTTGATCGTCTCTATCGCGAGCAATTACCCGGCAGGCAGTCTGTTGCGCGTGCGTGATGTCAAGCGTATCTTTGCTGCGCGGCAGTTCGAGGGCGCACCTCCGCTCGATGGGAAGAAGCATACGTTCCTGGTACTCGACGGCCAGCAGCGCCTCACATCGCTCTACCAGGCCTTCTATGGTGTCGGCGAACACCGCTATTACCTCAATTTGAGGAAGCTCCTCGATGGGGCCGACTTCGAAGATGCGATTTTCCATGTGCGGGCATCGACGAAATGGGCCAAGGCGCGGGAAAGCTTCGAATTGCAGGCCAAGGAACTGCTCTTGCCTCTCAGTATTTTGCAGGGCGGCGCAGGCAAATTCGGCACATGGACCCGAAAGGTTGCCAGAACATTGCCCGATCAGGAACGCATAGCACTTGAAGACGCCCTTGAAAAGATCGAAGAGCTATGGATTAAGACCATCGACGATTATCATTTTCCCGTCGTCACGCTCTCCGACGAAACCGAGGCGGACGCCCTTTGCACGATTTTCGAGACCCTGAATCGCACAGGCGTCAAGCTCAACGTCTTTGAACTTCTAACAGCTCGCTTCTGGCCACTGAGCATCAACCTGCGAGAGCTTTGGGACAAGGCACGCAAGTTGTACCCAATCATCGCGGATTTCGAGGTAGACCCCTACTATGTGCTTCAGGCCATCGCGCTCGCGAGCCGAAAAGCACCATCGTGCAAACGGAGTGATGTTCTGAACCTTGCTTCCACCGACATCGAGGGCTGGTGGGACAGAGTCGCAGAAGGACTCGCCACGGGCCTGACGATCCTACGGGATGACTGTAAGGTGGTGCTTCCCAAGTGGCTTCCGTATCAAACGATGCTCGCGCCGCTTGCCGCGCTTCTTGCGAAATGCGGAATGCCTAAGACGGCTGAGGCCGGAGCGCAGCGCGAGAGAGTCAAGCGCTGGTTCTGGTGTGCCGTGTTCGGACAGGCTTATGAGAGTTCGCCCAACAGTCAAGCCGCGAAGGATGTCGGCGAACTCGTGGCATGGTTCGCGGGTGGCGATCCGCCGGAGTCTGTCAAGACACTACGTTTCGACCCCAAGGCCCTTCGCGACGTGACCCCGCGCCAGCGTTCGATTTATCGCGGCACCATCTGCCTGATCCTAGGCACCGGCAATGGCGCGCGCGACTTCCACACCCAAGCCGTCATAACCGGCAACTTGATGAACCAGGAGGGTATCGACGACCACCACGTCTTCCCGGACCACTTCCTGCAAAAGAGAGGCGTGACTTTGACGCGAACGCGAGATTGCGTGCTAAACCGCACGCTCATCGACCGCACCACAAACCAAATGATCAGCAACCGCGCGCCCTCGGACTACATGGCCGAGATTCGAAATACGCCGGGTTTCCCGTTCGATGCGGTGTTGACTTCACACTGTCTTCCTGTGGGTGGCGAATCACCCCTCTTGGCCGATGACTATGAAGCCTTCCTCACCTGGCGTCAGGACCGCTTGTGGCAGGAGATTCAACGCGTGACCGGTCTTGCCGAGGCCGCAGATCTCGAGGCCGGAGAATCGCAGGCGCCATGACCTCTGGGCCGTTTTACTTTGTTGCGGCGGCCACCTGAGATGGACATAATTGGCGGGAACCGAAAAGCTAGACGCTCACGCGTAAGGCTAAGAATGCCTGTGTTTTGCGCACCGGGGATGGCGAGGTTTAGCGGAGAATCACAGCCTTGAGTGGTAGTTCGAAAAATTGGAAAAGCTCTTCCGAATCTCAGTTTCCTTGGGAAAGGGAAGCCCTTGAGTTCATAAAGCAGCGTTTCCCAGAACACGAACCTTATCATGCGTGGTCTAACTTCGAGTTTATTGCTGAAGACGGAAGCGTGAACGAGGTCGATCTTCTGGTCTTTTCCCCACAAGGCTTCTTTCTCATTGAGATCAAGAGTCATCCAGGAAAGCTGTCCGGTGATGCGGGCACTTGGACCTTCGAGCATGAAGGCAAGCGTAAGAGCATGGACAATCCCCTTCTCGATGCCAATCGGAAGGCCAAGAAGCTTAGCGGCCTGTTGAAGAAGCAAAAAGCCGCCAAAACCAAGGGCAAGACACCGTTCATAGAAGCGCTCGTGTTTTGCTCGGACCCGGACCTTAAGTGCGAGCTGCAGGGCAACGCCCGCGCCCGCATTTGCCTCCGAGATGTTGACGCTCACGATGGCCAGCCGGCTCGGAACGGCATTATGGCGGCCATAAAGCGCAGGGAGTGTCCGGGGTTGGACCTGAGCCCGAAGGGCGAGCACAACAAGCCGATGGCCAAGATAGTCTGCCAAGCGCTCGAACAGGCAGGCATTCGGGGCCGGCAGTGCCAGCGAAAAGTGTCGGATTATATCCTGGAAGAACTGATTGATGAAGGCCCCGGATACCAGGATTGGCGGGCTGTCCACACGCAGGTGAAAACCACAAGACGCCTGATCCGCCTGTACACGGTTCGTCTCGAAGCCAAAGCCGAAGTCCGCGAAGCCAATGAACGTGCCGCGAGACGCGAATTCCAGTTGCTCGAAACGTTACAGCACCCCGGCATTCTTCGCGCGCACGGGTTTACCGAGCATGAACTCGGGCCGGCCTTGATTCTCGAGTATGAGCCAACCGCCCGTCGTCTCGACCACTACCTCAGCGAGCGACAGACTTCCCTGAGCGCGGATCAACGCCTTTATCTCATTCGACAGATTGCCGAAGTCATCCGTTTTGCGCATGAGAAGAAAGTAATCCACCGCGCATTGTCCCCCCGCAGCATCTTGGTTGTGGACCCGGACAGTGAACGCCCCCGCATCCGCATCTTCAACTGGCAAGTCGGCTATCGCGAGACCACGACCACGAGCAGCGGAATTCCAATGTCAGTCACGTCGCATATTGAGCGCCTTGTCGACGATGCCAGCACCGCTTTCATGGCGCCGGAGACTCTTTCGGGAGACGATCTGGGCGAGCACCTAGACGTATTCAGCCTCGGGGCATTGGCTTACTATATCTTTTCTGGGGTTGCCCCTGCCGAAAATGGTCTTGCCCTTAGCGAGAAGCTCCGCGGAACCAGCGGCCTTCAAGTTTCTGCGGTAATGAATGGCGCCGGTGCTGAATTGCAGGAGCTCATCCAGTACAGCACCCATCCCGACGTGACAAATCGATGGGATTCGGTGACAGATTTTCTGGAACACCTCGATCTCGTCGAGGCAGAAGTTCATCCGCCGGAACACGAAGTCATCGACAATCCTATGGACGCACAAAAAGGGGATGCCCTTCCGGATGGCTATACCGTCGTCCGACGCCTGGGCCAGGGTAGCACGTCCATCGCGTTGCTCGTTGAGAGAAACGAGGAGCATTTCGTCCTTAAGGTAGCCACAGATCCTGAGTACAACCAGCGTCTGAAAGACGAATCCCAAGTCTTGCAGCAATTGCGGCACCAGCATATTGTGGACTACGTCGCAGCCCTAAGCGTCGGCGAGCATCTGGGATTCTTGGTACATCCGGTCTTTCAGGACAGGGAAAAACTGCGGATTGAGACGCTGGGAGACCGCGTTCGAAAAGAGGGTCGGCTCCACATCGATTTGCTCCAACGGTTCGGCGAGGATCTTATTGACGTGGTTCGATTCCTTGAGGAACAGGGAATTCCCCACCGGGACATCAAGCCGGACAATATTGCCGTGGGCGCCGTTGGCCGTGGGGATAAACTGCATCTGGTGCTTTTTGATTTTTCGCTCTCACGCGCGCCCCGAGACAATATTCGGTGCGGAACAAGAAACTACATTGATCCACTGCTTCCCGTGCGTAAGCGGTGGGATCTGCACGCAGAGCGGTATGCCGTGGCCGTCACCTTGTACGAGCTTGCCACAGGCATCCGTCATGGACGGCCGCAGATTCTTGGGGCAAGTGAAATCTGTAATCATCGATGAAGTTCATTCATTCGCCGGCGATGATAGAGGTTGTCATCTGTTGGCCTTGCTCGCCAGACTCATGCGCATTAGTGGGCATGAATTTCAACGCATCGCGCTGTCGGCCACCGTGGGTAATCCCGAGTTTCTCTCGGAATGGTTGACTTGTGGCTGCTCTGGGAAGAAGACCATTCTTTTGCCGCCGGAAGGGCCAACGCCCAAGAGTGAAGTAACTTTGGATTACGTCGGCTCTCTTGAAAATGCTGCCCATGTTTTGGGCAGGATGTTCCGCGGCGAGAAAAGGTTGGTTTTCATTGACAGCAGGGCACGTGCTGAAAAATTGGGTAATGAACTTCGGAAGTTGGGTTCCAGAACATTTGTAACGCACAGCTCATTGAGCCATAGTCAAAGAAGCGATGCAGAGGAAGCATTCCAAAGTGCCGCGGACTGCATAATTGTCGCAACAAGTGTTCTTGAACTTGGCGTCGATGTGGGAGACCTTGACAGAGTCATCCAAATTGATGCGCCATACACCGTGTCGGCTTTCCTGCAACGAATGGGAAGAACCGGCCGGAGACCAGGAAGTGTTCGGAATTGCTTGTTTCTTGGCACCGGAAAGCCAGCACTACTGCGCGCGGCGGGTCTCATTGAGCTTTTCAAGAAGGGCTATGTCGAGCCGGTAAACCCGCCCAAGAACACATTCAACATACTTGCGCAACAGCTTATGGCATTGATCTTACAGGAAAAAGGAATCGGCCGGCACGATTGGTTCAAATGGGTCCAGGCTGTTCCCACCTTTGCAGGAATGAATCGCCGCGAGATTGATAGTATGGTCTCCTGGATGTTGGCCAACGATGTCATCGCGGAAGACCAGGATATTCTCTTCATCAGTAAAAAAGGTGAAGATGATTACGGCCGCAGGAACTTTCTTGAACTTCTTTCTGTCTTTCTTTCCGCTCCAATTTTCGTCGTAGTGCATGGAAGGGAAGAACTTGGTTATATTGATGAACAGTTCTTTCTGGACAAACAATCTGAAAACAAACATCTGTTACTTGCCGGGCGCTCATGGAGGATTTGTCAAGTTGAATGGAAGGCTCGGCGAGTATATGTCGAGCCAAGTGAATCTGACGGAGGAGCCTGGTGGGCTGGCGAAAGCGTCGGCACGAGCTTTATGCTTAGCCAGGCGATCAAATCTGTTTTGGCTAGCCCGAATGCTTGCGACTTGTGGTCACACCGTGCCACTAATTGCATCGAAGCTATGCGACTTCATATGCCATGGTTAACAGAAATTCAGTCTACCCATCTTGTCAAACAAGAGGGAAGTTGTTGCTGGTGGACCTTTGGTGGCACAAGCGGAAATTCTCTCTTATCGAATCGACTTGAAGAAGAATGCCATGTGGAGAATATCACACGTGACCATTTGGCTATTCGATTCCCCGCAGAAATATCTCAGAGTCGGGCCGCGCATCTTATAGCGTCTCTCAGAGAAACTCCTAACAAGGCTATATCTTTGCAGGTTAATGAAAAGGCCTTAACCGGCTTAAAGTTTTCAGACATTATCCCTCAAGTTCTTGTCGTTGAGAGTCTGCGCCACAGGATTGAAGATGCGAATGCAGTTGCTTCGGTCCTGAAATCCGATCTGGAATCAGTGTATTGATGGTGCGAGAGTAAGACCTGTAGGGTTGCGCTGGATATCTACGGCCCCTCTTATGGCCTTCGAAACACCTGGCGTGACGGGAAACACAATTACATAGACAACTGCATTGGCGAATTTGTTTGCACTTTGGCTTGCGTAGCGGCTTTGGAGCATGTGAATGATTGACCTTATCACGAGTGGGGGTAAGCGGCTTGCTTTGCTCACTTTGCTTGACGTCACCGCTGCGACGGCGTATCCTGCTAGTTGGGAGAAACTGGAGAGATTTCCCGTGAACAACGGATGCCCTGAATAGCGCAGCCGCCTGTTCGCGCGTGCGCCCACGGCTCGCGGCCATCTTATCGGATATGGACTTACAACAAAATGGAAGCAACGGAAGCCTCAAGACCTGACATTTTATCTGAATCGCCCTGCGGCGAGGTGATTCTGCACCTCAGCGATCTGCATTTTGGGTACGATGAAAACGTCGACATGCGGGTAGCGCGGACAACTGTCCTTGACCAGCTTACAGAAACGCTGCGAACAATAGAACCAGACTGGCGTCCTACAATCGTCTGTATTTCGGGCGATATTGCGTACCGAGCCAGTGAGCAAGACTACTCAGAAGCCGCGGCGTGGCTGCGTAACCTGCTAACGGTGTTGAACATCGACATCGAAAGTGTGTTGATGTGCCCTGGAAACCATGATGTTCATAGGATGGAATGGAAACGACTCCCGGCACCTCGAGATCACAATGAAGCTGATGAGGTACTGCGGGTAATAGACGAAAACGAACCTCTTGCGCCGCATTGGGTCCGGCCATTTTGCAACTTCACACGGTTCTGTGCTGATCTCGGAGTATTTCCGTTTGACTTTGGGACCAGTAAGTCTTATCTGGTTGGCAAGCGCACAGTAAAAGGGATCGACTTTGTTTCGTGCAATTCTGCGTGGTTCTGCAAAGGACGGAAGACTCCGTCTGATGAAGACCACGGTTTATTATACCTGGGCTTGCCCCATCTCGAGTACATGCAGGGTAAGCGGCAACTTACGATGGTAAATGACACATCTTGTGCTCTATCAGTAGCATTCTTACATCATCCAGACAAATGTCTCGCAATCCAAGAAACAGAATCGTATGAGTGCCGGAAATCGCCATTTCACATGCTGGCAGAGTGTTCCCATTTAGTCCTCTCCGGACACACACACGGACGGCCCCAGTTTCCATCGAGGATTGCCAGCAGTCAAGCTCACTATGTTGTTGGCGGGGCAACATATTCAGGAAAGGCTTACAGGAACAATTTCCGCCTCATTAAGGTCGTAGCCGGCGGGTTCATTCTCAGGCCGTACGAGGCCGATCCTGGCCGGTCACCAGGTTACTGGTTTCAAGGAACCGATGTCCACCTTTCTGTCCGTCTGGGGGTATCTAGTGACCGCGTCTTGGCTGAGATATCACGCGGAGAAGCCGCAGCGCTTACCGCGGCATCACCAGTAATTGCGACTCTGTCGTCCCCGGTGTTTCCGTCAACCAGTTCCAGCCGGGATTCAAGCGTAACATTGGTCGTACAATCTGACATAGTCTCATTGTCTCAGGGACTCGTGATTCAAGCCATGGATGGCACAGGTGGAACACACGTTACAACCAGATATCTTGCTCTGCCCGATCAGTCAACTGATGCATCGGCGGTTTTGGACATGCCCTGCAGAATCGGCAGCCTAATTGCAGACATGACGCGAAATCTCAGGCTGAGGGAAGATCGAAAGGCAATCGAAGATGCCAAGGAGATTGAAACTCTGCTTGCCGGGAACGCATCTTTTGCCGGACGAAAGGACGCACTTAAAGAAGTAGCGCGGGCATATTTGGAATGCGCAGCGCGCAGCACCGACAAGGCGTTGGAGAGCGTTATGAGCAGAGGTCTGCGAATCATTGAGGAGCTTGAGAATGGCAAGTGACTTATCTACGTCGGCCGTGGATCTCAAGCAGCTCCAGGAGCTTACGGGAGGCGCACAACAGCGCGAAGAGACTTCTGCGGCTCTCAAATCGCTAGAGGGTAATACCGATCCAC
>CAIYET010000021.1 GCA_903925285.1 Candidatus Hydrogenedentota bacterium
CGATGTAGACCTTTATTAACGATGATACGGATATAGTACGACCCTTCCAGGGTCGATGGACGTCGGTTTTGTATCCGTGGGTTGCACCCACGGCTATTCATGTTTTTCCCCTTCGGGGAAACCGAATCGAAACGGTAATCTCGTGTAAAAGTGAAGATGAAGTACGCTAAATCCGGAAGAGTCAGAATTCAGAATTCCAAGGGGCGCACGCCATAATGTTCGACGAGGATGGCACGTGCTTCGCCGGCGGAAAAGATCGAGCCGGTGACGAGTAGCGGGCAATGGGACGTAGCGAGCGCCATGCCGCGCGCGATGGCTTCTTCAAGCGCGGGAAATGCTTCGTAGGAATATCCTTTGGCCGCTTCGCAAAGGCGTTCGAGAGGTGTTGCGCGCGTTCCGGTGAATTGGCTCAGGATGAATCGGTCCGTGACGGGCGCAAGCGCGGCGATTATGGACGCGGCGTCCTTGTCCGACGAGACGGCCAATAGCGCGATGCAGCGTTCGACAGCCCCAGCGACGACGCGCGCGCCGTCGGGATTGTGCGCGACGTCCATGATGACCGGCGGATCGTCGAGCACGCGTTCGAGACGGCACGGCCAAAGCGCCGAGGCAAGGCCCTTGCTAATTGCCTGGCCCTCGAGTTTCGGAAAGGTGGTTCGCAGGCGTTCGGCAAGGGCTACGGCCACGGCGGCGTTCATGCCCTGATGCCTGCCCGCCAAAGCCAGCGGCGTCGGCGGCAGGCTGAGCCGCTGGCTCTCGTAACGGAACATCTGCGCGAACGACGGACCTTCGACCGCATACCGGAAGTCGCGTCCGCATACCGCAAAGGGACTCGCCAACTCGGCCGCGCGCGCGAGGATACGTTCGCATGGGATTGTCTCCATCTCGCCGAGCACGACCGGCACGCCGGGCTTGATAATCCCAGCCTTCTCGAACGCAATGGCTTCGAGAGAGTTGCCCAAATATTGCGTGTGGTCCAATGCGATATTCGTGATTGCGCATGCGAGCGGTTCGACGACGTTCGTCGAATCGAGGCGTCCGCCCATGCCCACCTCGACGACGGCCACGTCCACGCGCTGCTCCGCGAACCAACGGAACGCGACCGCCGTAGTCAGTTCGAAAAAAGTCGGCGGCGCGTCCATTTGCGCGATGACGGGACGAAACCACGAGATGAGCGCGCTCAACGTATCCACGTCGATGGGCACGCCATTGATGGTAAAGCGTTCGTTGACGGAAATGAGGTGCGGACTCGTGAACCGGCCCACGCGATAGCCCGCCGCGCGCAACATCGCGTCGAGAAACGCGACCACGCTGCCCTTGCCGTTCGTCCCCGCGACATGGACCACCGGATACGTTCGATGCGGATTGCCAGCGGCATCAAGCAAGCCCCGGATATTGTCCAGACCCAACTTGATGCCATGCACTTCCAGATCCGCCAGATATTCGAGCGGCGCTTTGCTATCGTCCGGCATGTTTGATGAAATCCCGCTTTCGCAAGAAGCCGAGAATACCCGCAACGAACTATCGAGTCAATTCGGAGGCGAAACGGCGCCTCGCACTTCTCCCCTTCCTCGCCTTCCTCCCGTTTCTCCTAGCTGCGCACCTTCCGATAGCGTAGAGCAAGGGCGGCTAGAGTGATTGCCGCAACCAATAGGCCCCACGGGGCAACGGGCAGTTGATTACTCACGACAATTACGTCCGTGGCCGTTTTTGTGGAACTTCCGAGCAGCGTGGTCACGGTCAACTTAACCGTATAGACGCCCGTGAGTTCATAGACATGTATCGGACTGGGATCTTCGCCTGAAAGAGTATGCCCGTCGCCAAAATCCCACGCCCAATCGAAGATCGGTGATGCCCCGGCGATAGAGGCATCTATGAAACTGACTTCATGAGGTGGAGAACCCCACGCATTCAAGGTATAGAAATTGGCTTCGGGCGGCTCGTTCGGGCCGTCGACTGAAAGCACAGCGGCATTCGATGTGGCGCTGCCCACGGCATTGGCCACGACACACGTGTAGAAGCCTTCGTTTGCTTGCTGCGCCGAAGGAATCGTGTAATTCGAGGATGTCGCGCCGGAAATGTTCACACCGTTTTTTCGCCACTGGTAAGAAAGCGGAACAGATCCCACGCCTTGAACCACGAAAAGCGCAGCCCCGCCTTCCCAGACCGACCAAGAGATAGGATGCTGGAAAATAGTGGGCGATGTCGGGGTCGTCGACAGCGCCAAGCTGTGGAACCATCCAGCGGCCACGGCCACAAACTCCGCGTTCGGGCTTGGAACATTGCATGCGTAATCGTCGTTATTACCCCAAGCCGCTATGGAACCATCGGACTTCAAACCAAAACTGTGCGCGTTTCCCGCGGCCACGGCCACAAAATTCGCATTCGGGCTTGGGACATTGCATTGACCATAATTGGTATGCCCCCAGGCCACCACGGAACCAGCCGACTTCACGCCAAGACTGTGCCACCCTCCCGCAGCCACGGCCACAGAATCCGCATTCGGGCTGGGAACATTGTATTGGCCAGAGGTGTTATCACCCCACACCACTACGGTACCATCGGACTTCAATCCAAGACTATGATACAGTCCCGCAGCCACATCCACAAAACCCGTGTTCGGGCTTGGAACACTGCATTGGCGGTAGTCGTTATTACCCCATGCCACCACCGAACCATCGGACTTCACACCCAGACTGTGGTTTTTTCCCGCAGCCACCGCCACAAAGCCCGCGTTCGGGCTGGGAACATTGCACTGGCCATTATAGTTATCGCCCCAAGCCACCACGGAGCCATCGTACTTCAAACCAAGGCTGTGTGCCTCTCCTGCGGACACGGCCACAAAACCCACGTTCGGGCTGGGAATATTGCATTGGCCCTCGTTGCCATACCCCCAAGCCACCACGGAACCATTGGACTTCAATCCAAGACTGTGTTGCCCTCCCCCAGCCACCGCCACAAAACCCACGTTCGGGCTTGGAACATTGCATTGGCCAGAGGTGTTATCACCCCAAGCCGCCACGAAAATACCCAACATATGTTCGATGGCAAACGAGAACGTCATCGTCGGTCCCGAAGCGCTAATCGAGTTAATCAGGAGTCCGGACATGTTGCCGTCCCACCAATTCGTGGTCGGATTGGTGGAGGAACCGCACTGGTTGTACGAGGCCGCGTCGAATAGATCGGTCGAGTCTCCCTGGTTCACATTGTGTTCGAGATCCCAGTCTCCGTCGGCCTGGACCAACGTTACCAGGTAATGAGATGACGGCGTCTGCTGCTGATTGTTATTGCTGCCGTTCGTGTCGATGTGCCAGAGGGCCAAGCCCGAATCGTGAAGAGAGGCGTCGCGCCCCGTGGCCTGCCGGTTGTCGATCATGTAGAACTCGTTGGGCAGCGTCGGGTGCGGGAACCGGTAGAAGGAGTTAAGCGTGGACGACACGCTTAGGCCTGACTGCGGCGTAACCAAGTCGGTAACCGTCCCCCAATGCGACACGCTCTTCAAGTAACAGCACGGCTGGACCGGGTTGGTACTGCTCCCGCCGGAACACATCAGGCAGAAGGTCCCGACTCCGGCGCTGTCATGATCGTAGTCATAAAGATCCGGCCACCAGCAGATCATGTGGCCGTTCTCATGGCAGAACGTCCCGATGCTCAGGCTGCTCCCCATGTTCGTGATCTGGTACTTGTACGTGGACACGCCGTCCCGCGTGAAGTCGACCGTCCACGAGTGGGGCCAGAGGCCCATGGCCCAACCGCTGTTGCAGTTGCCCGCGTAAAGGCAGTTGATCCCATCCACAAGACCGTCGTGGTTCGCGTCGTACTGGCTAAAATCGAAACCCTGGCCGTCCAGCCAGTTCAGCGCCTCGATGATAAGCTCGCGCGCCTTCGAGCCGTTCGGCACACTGGGATTGTCGTAGTAGCCTTTAGGATGAAGAGCGCGGTAGTACACCGGGGTCACGTAGTTCGTATAACGGAAGACGCCCCCGGAAACCTCGGAGAAGTAGTCGTAGACGCTCCCGTTATTGCCCCCCCCAGTATATCCTATATCATTACAGTAATTATCCACCACGGAACGGGCGATCGTGCCGACGTCGTCCGAAAAGTCGACAAGGAGGCAAATGCCCTTCACGTCGCCGGTGCTGGGCGCAGTCGATACTTTCGAGATGCCCACGGCCTTTCGGGTCTGTTCCTCCGCTACGGAAAACCGGGCACGAGCGCGTTCAACCTCCGCCATCTTCGCCTCCTGGGTGATGCGAATATGCGGCGAGATCTTGAGGGTGGCCGACAACGGCTGGCTGGCCGAAGACGTCGTTGGGACCAATTGCGATCCGTCGGGCGACAACGTGGCGTAACAGATCTCGAGCGTTTTCGGATGGCGTACCAGCGTGTACCCATCCGGGGACTCGACGACTTGGTAGTACTCATCGCCCCAGATCCGGACCGGCACCAGAGAGCCATCCGGCTGCCGGAGTTCGAATTTCTCGCCCCATACCGGATTGGCAGCAGCCTCGTTCGCCGCCACCAGCATCGCGACCGCCGTACCCACCACCCAAACCCACGCTCTCCAGTCAATCATGTGCCCAGTTCCTTCCATGGTATCGCCCCGTTTGATTCAGGCACTTCGCATGTCCGACGCCGTATACATCGTCCCATAACAACGACCCTATACGGTGATCCTGTCCCAGTACACAGGGGATCGCACAATCGCCGCATTTATTATTACCCAATAGCAACAGCGCATTTCCTGGAAAAGCGCGGAAAGGGAATCCCTTAACGCACCCTCAATCAGCGGATACCATCATATAGAAACCTGAAAAAAGTGTCAAGATCTCCCGATACAAGCCGAAATCCGCACCTACTTACACGCGGATCTTGGCCTCTCCCAGGAAAGCAAACTGTTTGCGCCAGCAGTCCATCGCGTTCGCAACCACGCTCGCGACGATCAACCGATCGCATTGAATGTTACGCGGTGCAACGACTGGCGAGCATTTCCATGAACGCATCGATGCGCGCGTGGATCTGTTCTTCGGCGTAGACGCGCACATCGTTCATGTCCGCTTCGATGATAAGGATCGGAATATCGAGTTCGTCGCGCAAGGTGCGCGCAAGTTCGTACTGGCCCAGCGAATACGCCTTGCAACTCCGGTCCGAATGCAACACGAATCCGTCGAGCGAGTATTGCTCGATCGTGCGCCGCAGCGTCTGCACGCGTTCTTCCAGCCCGCAGTTGATGTAGACGGTCAGATAGACGCGTGCCATCTCGCGCAACAGGTCCGTGGCTTCCGCATTGACCGGGTGCGCCCACGCGTGCGCGTACGTCGCCGCGACGAGGCATGCCTTGTGTTGGGCAAACTTCTTGGACAGGCCGCCCATTTGGAACCAGATCGGCAGGTTGTCCCAGCCGAGACGGAACTGTTCGCCCGGCACGGCGGCGATTCCCTTCGCAACGCGGTCCTTCATCTCCGCCAACAGCGTCTCGTAATAATCGACGCACTTTTCGGTGCCACGCATGACGACGATCGGCGCGATGTGGATAAACGTATCGAACGACGTCATCGGCGACGGCTTGAACGCCAGTTGTTCGAGGATCTCGCCCCACAAAACCGTCGCACGCGCGGCGAGTTGGAGCGTATTCTGCAAGACATCCTGCTTGATGGGTTTACCGACGATCTTGCCGACGCCGTCCAAGAGGTCCTGCATCTGCCGCTGGACGTAGTCGATGGCTTCGGGCGTCGCTTTGTCATGAACGAACGGCGCATCGAGGAAAAACAACGGCACATTGAAGTGGCGCGCCAAGTTTTCGTACCACTTCGTCACGGTGCCGCAGATGTTGTTGCAGCAGAGGAGGAAATCCGGCTTCGGAAGCCCTTGTACGGGACTCGTGCCCGTGAAGATCGCGCCGAAATCGGTCCGCGCGTACGAACAGAGATCGCGCGAGTAGCCACGCTCCTCCGACGCTTCGCACATCGTGACGGCCATCTTCTGTGCGCCGCAGAGCGCCGCATGATTTTCCGGGTAGATTGGGATGACGCCCGCCGCATACAACAACTCGACCGGCGCGCCGCTCGTGACCCACGCAATCTTCTGGTCGGTCCCTTCGGCCATCTTTGCGCCCATGTAATACTGCGTCATGAGCTGCATCATGTTGACGTATGTTGCAATTGGAACTCGTTCACCACTCATCGTCTCATCTCCTTAATGCCGGGCGCCCAGCATCTCCGCGAACGCGGCCACGCGCGTCTGGAAATGGGCCGAAGGCGGTTGGTTTTGTTCGATCTCCAACAATAACGACGGGACTTGCGCTTGTTCGAGCGATTCGCGCATTCGCGGATAGTCGAATGCCCACGGATCGCAGAATTTCGTAAACAGGAAAATAACGCCGTTTGCGCCTGCGGCCTGCGCACGTTTCGACGCTTCCGCGCCCGGATCGTAACCGTCGCAATGCTTCGACGCGCATGTCCGGCGATCGAGATACATCCGTGCAAGCGCGCGCAACGGGTCGGCGTCCTCGACGGCTTCGACCGCGAAGGGCCGCGCGCCTGTACACAGATCGTCGTCCGCGACCACGCATCCCGCCGACTCGATAGCGTCGAGGTAGCCAAGATCCTGGCAGACGCTGCCGAGGACCACCACGCGCGGCTTGCCGTCGGTTTCGAGTGGCGCTTCGCGCATCGCCGCAAGCAGTTGCGTGAGCCATGCCAGATGCTGGGGACGCGGCACGAAAAACGCCGACAAGGCCACGGCGCCCAATCCGCGTGCGCCGAGGGCGGCGGGATTCTTACGGTGGGCGTCATACATCGCGCGCATCGCGATCCGATGTTGATCGTAAAGCAGAATGGCTGCGCGCACCGCGTCGTCGGAAACGGCCTTGCCTTCCGCCTCGATAAACGCCTTCAAGCGCCGTAGTTCGCTCACGAAATAGGTGACGGCATGTTCGGTGCCGGTCTCGACCGGAGACGAGAGCGCAAAATGCTTCATCACCGACGCGGAAGCCTTGCGCGCGGCGGATGGGACGTTCCGTTTCCAGATGTCCGTCAGGTTTTGGATCGTGTCGCACGTGTGCGCGAAGACCATCAGCGACAAGAAGTCCAGTTGCCCGGTGAGCCCCGCTTCGAGCGCGCCGCGCGCCAGGCTGCACGCGTAACTCTGAATCAACGCGTCGGCGTGCTGCGTCCCGTCGGACCAACCCAGAACCCGTACCGGCAGATACCCTGCGGCATGCAGCAATTCCTCCGGCACGTACGTGCACATATACCCCGCAGCGAGGCCGTCTTTCGACGCTTCGCGCGCCGCCCCATAGGGGTCCGCGCACACCTTCAAGAACGGCGTCATCGCCATCTCGACCGTCATCGTCATGCTCACTTCCTCCAGGCTTCAGGGTTCAGGGTTCAGGCTTCAGGGTTCAGGCTCTTCATCCTGAAACCTTCTAGGTAGAACGTTGCATGATAGCCATGCCCATGGATGTTTTCAAGCAGGCGAACATACACGTAAACAGAAGACTGTCGAAACTTGGAGTGCGGCGGCTGCGACGCCGCTTTGGATGGATGATAC
>CAIYET010000022.1 GCA_903925285.1 Candidatus Hydrogenedentota bacterium
GGGGCTGCTTTTAACGAACAGGATCCGCCGTGTGTGCACGGCGGGACGTTGCTGCTTGTCGCCGAACGCTTCGGGGGGTTCGCCGTATGTGGCGCGGACGTAATCGCACCATGGGCCGGTACGCCAGATCATGGGCAGGGGCTTTTCGGTTGCATAGGTGTCGGGAACGTCGGCCCGATGTTCTCCTTCGCCGTCGATGAATGCGACGTTGTGCGCGTATGGCCCGATCACGTAGCGACGCCATTTGGACGCGTCATACGTGTAGCTCCCGCCTTCGACCAGCATTTCGCGGCCGTAGGCCATCAGCACGAAACTCAGCTTGTCCTCGTGCTGATGACCCGTCCCGAAGGGGCCGCCATCGAAGGCCAGATAGCGCGCCTGCGTATCCCAGCCGCTGCGCTGCACGGCATAACCGGCGTACGCAAACGCACATGAGAGTGCTTTCGGGGGAACGCCTTCTCGACCCCGCGTCGTCATCCATGCAAAATCGGCACGATCGGGAAAGATCTCGCGTCCCGTGCGCATGATTTCCAGTATCGAGTTCTCCATCATGTCGGAGTCGTTGAATGGCGGAAGGCCAAAGTTCGGCGTCGCCAACCGCGTCACGCAGTCGAACATGCGTTCGAGCGATGCTACGTAGCCTTCTGGAAGAGGCAAACCGCCGTTCAGGAGCGCGAGTTGGGCCGGGGCGCAAAAGTATCGCAACGCCACGCAGTGATATCCCGGCGCTAATTCTTTCTGCGCTCCATCGGGATACACTTGCGCGTCCAGTTCCTTTCGGAGTCGTTCTGTGGAAAATGTCCGCCATGTTTGGGCTTCTAGAAACTCTGGGAAGAGGACGCCCACCGTGTACAGTCCGCTCATCTCGGCAGTGACCCGGTTGTCCGTGGTCGGGTGCGCCATGAGATACCGCGCATGCTCTCCCATGCTGCGGACCATGGTGACGAGGGCCTCGTTGGTAAACGAAGGCGACAACAGGCACAGAAAGAACGCATCGGGCCATGAACCCGACATGCGGATACCGGCTTCGAGCGTCCGCCAGCGTGAACCGGTTACCTGATTTGCGGCGTATCGTGGGACCAGGTTGCGATGAACCCAATCCATCATTTCGCCGACGAATTCCTGGACGTACCGGTCGTCCCCCGTTTCCCAATAGGCCCGGCCCAGCGATGCCCAGTACGAGTGCCGGTTGAATTGCCATGTCCATTCGGGATTGAACGCCATACCGACCGACGCCAACTGAGTCGGATTGAAATTCCATCCGATCTCTTTCATGCCGAACCGGTATGGAACCCCGCAGACGGTGAACGTATGCGCCAATGCGTCATCGGCAACTTGACGGTCGTTACTGGGCGTCTCGGATGGCGTCGGATTCGCGGGCCGTTTGTGCGGATCGACAAACCAGATCGGCGTCTTCCGCTCTTTGATATAGTCCCCGAACGCTTTTCGCGCCGTGGGCCAATCGTCGTGCGCGACCGCTTCGCGGACGAACTCCAACCCCGGACGTTTCAAGTCCAAGGAATGGAAAAAACCCCAATCCGTGCTCAACACTTCCTCCGCCCTGGCCATGCCGCACGCCAGAACGAACCAGGCAAGTCCACACAGAAGGCTTAAGACTGAAGGATGAAGGATGAAGGATGAAGGATGAAGGATGAAGGATGA
>CAIYET010000023.1 GCA_903925285.1 Candidatus Hydrogenedentota bacterium
AGTAGTTCTTCCTACAGCCTAAAGCCTAAAGCCTAAAGCCTAAAGCCTAAAGCCTAAAGCCTAAAGCCTAAAGCCTAAATGAATACCGGAGACTATCAAAACCAAGGCAAGATGCGTAAAGGAACCAGGCATGAGACATCGGTTTGAGCAATTGAGTGTATGGGTGTTGGCGGTGGCGTTGGCGGCGTTCGCGGTGGCGGCCGTGGCCGGGGAAGTCGAAGAGAAGGGCCGGGCGGTGCTCGATAAGAATCAGAAGGCGGTCGTAACGGTGCAGATGGTTATCAAACAGAAATTCTCGGCGGGTGGGATGGGTTCACAGGAAAACGAGAGCAAGGAAGAAGCGACGGGGTTCGTGATTGATCCCAGCGGCCTGACTGTCCTGGCGTTGTCGTCGACCGATCCGAGCGGGTTGCTCGATAATATGATGTCGTCGATGGGCGATGTGGGCGACAAGTTCAAGATGGAAAGCAACCTCGGCGACGTGAAGTTGCTGTTGGACGACGGTACGGAACTTCCGGCGCAGGTCGTTTTGCGCGATAAGGACATGGATTTGGCGTTTGTGCGCCCGGCTGCGAAACCGGCACAACCGATGGCGTTCGTCGATTTGTCCAAACCGGGCGAGGCACAAGTGCTCGATCCGATGATTGCATTGAACCGGCTCGGCAAGGTGGCAAATCGTGCGTGCTCGGCGAGTATCGAGCATGTGCAGGCGGTGGTGCGCAAACCGCGGACGTTCTACATCCCGGGCAACGATCCGACGCATTCGGGCCTGGGGTCGCCGGTGTTCACGCTCGAAGGCAACCTCGTGGGCGTCATCGTACTACGCTCGATCAAGGGCGAGCGACAAGGGGCCATGGCGATGATGGGGGGTATGGGCAGCAATATGCTGGCCATCGTCATCCCGGTACCGGATATCAAGGAAGCTGCGGAGCAAGCCCCGCAAGCCTCCGAGGCCAAGCCCGAAGAGAAGAAATGAGGCTGTAGGCTGTAGGCTGGAGGTCATGATGCAGCGGTACACGGCGAAATATCTTAGGATAGAAAGCGGCTACATGGGCCAGTTGGTTGAATGGCCGGAAGTCGTGACCGAAGGCGCAACGCTTGAAGAATGCCGCGCGATGTTGGAAGATGCGTTGCACGAGATGATCCTTGCGCATCGGGAGTTAGCCATCGCGATCCCGCAGGGCAACGCGCTGTTCGAATCGATCCTGGCTGAGGTGTGAGATGTGGAGACATTGTCGGGAAAGACCGCTCTCGTTACTGGGGCGGGACAGCGGATAGGGCGCGCGCTGGCGTTGGCGCTGGCGCGGGGGGGGGTACACGTTGTCGTGCATTACCATTCTAGCGCGGCGGAAGCGGAGGACACGGCTGGGGCGGCGCGCGCGTTGGGCGTGAAGGCGTGGACGTTGCCGTGCGATCTCGCGGATGTGAAGGCCGTTGGGGCCTTGTTCGATGAAGCGGTCGCGCTTGCGGGACCTGTCGACTATCTTGTGAACAGCGCATCGAGTTTTGCGCCGGACCGTTTGGACGATATGACGCCGGAGACTCTTGAGGCGGCGGTGAATCTCAACGCGCTTGCGCCGCTGGTGTTGGGCCGTTGTTTGGCCGCGCAAGGGCGTCCGGGCTGCATCGTGAACCTGCTCGATGCGCGTATCGCGGACTACGACCGCGAACATGTGTCGTATCACCTCAGCAAACGGATGCTGTTTACGTTGACGCGGATGATGTCGGTCGAGTTCGCGCCGCTGGTACGCGTGAACGCGGTTGCGCCGGGTCTGATTCTGCCGCCGGCGGGCAAGGACGAATCGTATCTCGCTCAACTCGCGTCGACGAATCCGCTGAATCGCTATGGTGCGCCGGACGACGTGACCGAGGCGGCCCTGTTTCTGTTGCGTAGCGATTTCGTGACGGGCCAAGTTCTGTTCGTCGATGGCGGGCGGTGCCTGAGAGGGAACATGTATGGTTGCTGACGCGCCGCTGGAGCGCATCCATATCCGCGACTTGACGGTGCGCTGTATCATCGGAATCTACCCGGAAGAACGGCGCGACAAGCAGGATGTCGTCGTCAACATCGCGCTCGAAGCCGATTTGCGCGCGGCGTGCCAGTCCGATCGGATCGAGGATACGATCGACTACAAGGGACTCAAGAAACGCGTCGTCGCGATGATCGAATCGTCGTCGCGATTCCTGATCGAGCGGCTGGCCGAAGACGTCGCGCAATTGTGCCTCGATGAACCGAAGGTCGAGCGTGTGACCGTTTGCGTCGACAAGCCCGGCGCGTTGCGATTCGCGCGTAGCGTGGCCGTCGAGATTACCCGCGTACGCCATGCCTGAGCACGTTGTCTATATCGGGGTCGGGTCGAACATCGCCCCCGAAACGAACATCGTCGCGGCTCTCGAACGCCTGAAATCGTATGCAACGATTACAGGCGTCTCGACCATTTATCGAACGCCTGCATTGCTGCGCCCCGAACAACCGCCGTACTTGAATGGCGTGATCCGCGTGCGAACAACGCTCGATGCGCGTCCGCTCAAGTTCGAGGTTCTTCGCGGCATCGAAACGGCGCTGGGCCGCATTCGCACGGACGACGCCTACGCGGCGCGCCCAATCGATCTCGATATTTTGTTGTTCGACGCCCTAATCGTCGTCGAAGACGATTTGCGGATTCCCGATCCCGATATTCGCGAACGGGCATTCCTCTCCGCGGGACTTCGTGAACTCGATCCAGGCTTGGTTCTGCCCGACACGGGTGAGCGCGTGGCCGGGTTGGCGTGCCTTGTCGAAGCGGAACGCCTGCTTCGCGCGGACGCCTTTACCGCCTGCCTGCGCCAACTACCTTTTTTAGGCTAAACGGATTTGTTTTCTTTTCCGAAGAATTGTGCCGTTCCTTTGTATCGGGTCCTATCTGTGATCTCCGTATCTCTGTACGACCGGCCCGAAAAGACCTTTCTTGTCCCGCCGCCGTTGCGCAACCCACGCATTGGACGCAGATGCACCTATCGGTTGTCATGGATCACTTTGCCGCCGTCCCTTTGATCCCGCGGTTTACCAGCGAGGCGATACTTGTGATCACTTGCGGAAACGCCGCAGCCCCGACTGGTGCGGCGATGTAGCGTGGCTGCCATTCGGGATGAAATTTGTCCTTGTAGCGGCGGAGTCCTTGGAAGTTGTAGAAACGTTCGCCATGTTCGAAGACGAGCGTCGCCACGCGGTTCCACAGGGGTGAAGCTTGCCTTTTCTCAATGCCGGAGAGGGGCGCCATGCCGAAATTGAAGTCCTGGAATCCTTGCTCTTTGCCCCAGAACATGAGTTTGAGGAACAAGTAATCCATGGTTCCGGCGGGGGCGTTTTGGGAGTGGCGCATAAGGTCGACGCTAAGCTCCTCTTTGCCGATGGTTTCGAGGAGGTTGGCGAAAGCGACGATGCGTCCGTCTTGCTTCAGAACGGCGTGGCGGAATTGGACGAGGTAGTCGGGGTCGAAAAAGCCGAGTGAGAATCTCTTTTCCCGTGCGTTTTTGTTATGCAGCCAGTCATTCGAGATTGCTTCGAGTTCGGGGAGCAGGGCGGGGATCTCGTGGCGCTCGATAACGTGGAAGGTTATCCCTTCGCGTTCGAGCTTGCTCAGGACGTGGCGCTCGGTCTTTCGGCCCGAACCTTCGAGGGAGAACGCCGCGAGGTTTACGTGTGCTTCTTCCCCGGTCTTGACGGCCATGAGGCCGAGGTCGGCGTAGAGGTAAAGGTTTTCGGGGCGGACCTGGTAGAAAACTTGCATAAGCCCCTGGCGGTCGCAGAGTTCGTGGAACTGCCATGCGAGATCGCGGTGGACACTCTCAGGGCCGACAGGATCGCCCATGGCCACGGCGCAACGTCCGGCTATGTCGTACATGATAAAGCCGGAATTCGTGGCATCCAGAATGAATCGCTTGTCGCCGAGCAATGCCAGGAGAGCGCCGGTGTTCGGCGATTTTGCCATGATGTTGCGGACCGCGTCGGATACTCGGATGTCTACGGCAAGTTTCCCGATTGGTGCGGGACGCAACAGCCGCGTCAACCCGAAACACGCGGCAAGAATGACCACGCCGACAGCGGCGCGTAATAATCGCGGTGCGCTATTCGAGAACTCGAACTGCCACCAGAGTTCGGAGGAGTACTCGATGTGTTTGTGGGCGAATACGCCCAGCCAGAGGGCGCTGGCGAGGATCGTGACGATGCCGAGAGTCCATGCCCAGCCGAAACGCGGGGCCATGAGCGAGCCTTTGCGGTAGAACTCGCGGCGGCACGGCAGCAAGGCCGCCAAAATCAGGCCCAGGAGCAGGGCCTCTTCGTAGTCCAGGCCTTTGACCAGCGAGACAACCATTCCGACCAAAAGTAGTGTCGCAACCATCCAATAGGCGGCATCGATGCGGCGTTGCAGCGCCCGTGCGACAAGGAGGAGTGCGACGCCAGTGAGGCTGGCAACGAAGTGCGAGGTTTCAAGCAGTGCCAGGGGCATGAACGGTTCGAGGAGATCGATGCGTCCGGTAGCCGGGGGCGTGGCGCTGGAAAACAGAAGAATGCATCCCGCGAGGAGCGTGAGGAACGCAAATGCGTCGGGGGCGATAGGCGAGAGTGCACGGATCGTCTGCGAGGCTCGACCGAGCAAGGCGCGCCGCTGGGCGAGTTCATAGGCGCCCAACACGACGACTGCGAGCACAAGCGGCAAGAAGTAGTACAAAACGCGGAATAGGATGAGCGTGGTAAGGATGTGCGTGGACGGGGCGTAGGGCGCCAGGCAGGTCATGAGGACGGTTTCGAAGACTCCCAGGCCGCCGGGGACCTGGCTTATCAATCCAGCCAGGATCGCGAGCATGAAAAAGCCGGCGAAGGAGGGAAAACCGATGGGTGTATCGAAGTGCATGAGACTGTACACGACGCCGGCGGCGACGCTAAGATCGACGATTCCAACGAGCACTTGTTGTACGGCAAGTTTTCCGGGAGGAAGTTCGAGACGCCAGTTTCTCCACTGGATGCCGGCGCGCCCGGAGAAGCTCGCTGCCAAGTAGCACGCGGTCAGGGCGACCAGGCCAAGTCCGATGGGGAGGCGAAGTCCGGCGGGGAACACGGCGGGAAACGCGCCCGCCGGTTCGATGAGGCACGCCACGCCGCCCATGGTTGCGAATCCGAGCCACCCCGTGAGCGTGCAGAAGGCGATGATACGGGCAATCTCGCCGGCGCCAACGCCCCAACTCGAGTAGAGCCGATAGCGGATGGCGCCTCCACTCAGAAACGAGTAGCCGACGTTGTTGCTGAGGGCGTACCCCGAGAACGCCGCGAGGGCCAGACGGGGATAGGGCATGTCGATAGCCACGTAGCGGAACGCCAGCACATCGTAGAAGGTCAGGACGAAATACCCCAAGGCCGTGAGGAACGCGGCGAGTATGATGTGTTCGGACGGTATGGCCTGAAAGGCATCGCGTAGTTCCTGGTAGTGGATTCCGCGAAACTCGTGATGGATAGACAGCCCGGCCAAAGTAAAGGCCACAAGGCCCACCAATGGCGCGATTTTGTGTAGTATCGAACCGGCGGCGATCTTGTTTTCGTTCATGACCTGGATTCCCGCGTAGCGTCAGACCCTACTTCACGTCCTTCAATGCCTCCCAGATGGCTTCGCCGAGTCCCTTGAAGTCGCCGCCGTAATGATGGTCGCCCTTCCGCGCGATCACAGTCACCTTGGATGCGTCGAGCTTGTTGCAGATACAGTCGGGATCGCCGTCGGCGGTGGTACAGATCAGTTTTACGCCTGCATAAAGTTTCTCGATCTCCGGCTGAACAGGATACATTTCTCGGTCCGATGGCGTATGGAGCCAGTCCGCAGTGTGGAATTCGAACATGGTTTCTTTTGAAGGGCCGATCATGACGATGGCCGCAACGCGGGCGCGAAGGTCTTCGGGCAATCGTGCCGCCACGAAGGGGATAATATCCGCCCCAAGCGAATATCCCATCAGGACAATGCGCTCCCTTTTCCACGCGCTCAGGTAATGGCGCAGGGCGCGGGCCATGTCGACGGCGGTCGAATCCGGGGTGCGCGCCACTGCGAAATACTTGTGCGAGCTTACTCCGATGACGGGCACGCCGTGAGCGGCCAGGACTTCCGAGACGGTGTTGTCGAGCGTCCACCAACCGCCGTCGCCGCTGATGAGAATGCCCAGCTTGTCCGTGGCGGGCGTTTCCCGTTTGACTTCGATCAAGGGGAGATCGCGCACGTCGTTCGGATCCGCCTGCGTGGGGGACGCGGTTTCGGCGGGCGGTTTGGGCGCGGGCGCATCTTCGGCGACGGCGATGCATGCGACAATGAGTAGTGCGCACGCCAATACCGATGCACACGCTCCGATAAATCGACGGACAGAAGATTTTTTCATGGAAATCTCCAAAGGCTGTAGGCTGTAGGCATTAGGCTGTAGGAAGGAAGCCTACAGCCTAATGCCTACAGCCTAATGCCTACCGCAGGATGACTCTCACGCCATATGCCAATTGGCGGTGGATGGATTCTAGGTGACAACAGAGCCTCCCGTCAATGCTTGGCTTCGGTAGTAGGAATTCCTAATTCCTAATTCCTAATTATCGGGGGCGATATTCCTCGGTGCGGTGGCGTACGATTTTGCCTTCGACAAGATAGATGACGTCTTCGGCGATATTGGATGCGTGATCGGCGATGCGCTCGATATGGCGGGAAATGCCCAAGAGATGGGTGTAAATGCTGACGGAATTTGGGTTACTGCGAATACACTCCTCGATTTGTTGATACGCTTCGCGATTCATGGCGTCTACTTCGTCGTCCGCATCAATCACGGCATAGGCTAGGCCAAGGTCCAGATTGATCAATGCATCGATACTCTTGTGCAACATTGTCTGGGCTTTCTCGGCCATGCCGCCGTAGTCGAATGGCACTTCGATGAATTCCTGCGTTACCATGAATAACACGCGTTCGGCGATATTGACAGTTGCATCGCCGATGCGTTCAAGCTCGGCGTTGATTTTCAGAACCGCGATGATGAATCGGAGGTCGTGCGCCACCGGTTGGTAAAGCGCCAATATTTTCTGGCATTCCTCTTCGATATCGACTTCGCGTTCATCAATCCGAACGTCTGCTTCAATCGTGGCGCGCGCCATTTCCACATCGCGTTCCCGCAACGATCGGATGGCGCTGTGGACGGTGGTTTCGACCAGTGCGCTAAGCGATAGGAGGCTCTTCTTGAGTTTTTCGATTTCCTTGTGCAGGTGGACCGACATGGCAGTATCCCTTTCTCAGCCGAAGCGCCCGGTAATGTAATCTTCGGTTTTCTTTTGCGCGGGTTTCGTGAACATTTTTACGGTGCGGTCGTATTCAATCAGATGGCCTTCATAGAAAAACGCCGTGAAGTCCGAAACGCGCGCCGCCTGCTGCATGTTGTGCGTGACAATGATGATGGTGTAGTTGCGTCGAAGCTCGCCGATGAGATCCTCGATGCGTGTCGTCGAGAGCGGATCCAGCGCCGAGGCCGGTTCGTCCATGAGCAAGATATCCGGGTCGATGGCCAACGCGCGCGCAATACACAATCGCTGCTGTTGCCCACCAGACAAATCAAGCGCGCTCTGACGAAGGCGGTCTTTCACTTCCTCCCATAGTCCGGCGCGGATCAGGCTGCGTTCGACAATCTCGCTAAGCCGGGCGCGGTCTTTGATTCCGAATATCCGCGGTCCATAGGCCACGTTGTCGAATAAAGACTTCGGAAACGGATTCGACTTCTGAAACACCATACCCACGCGCCGCCGCAACGCAACCACGTCCGTCTCGGGTGCGTAGATGTTTTCGCCGTCGATTAAGACTGTGCCTTCGACACGTGTACCGTCGATGATATCGTTCATCCGGTTCAGCGTTCGCAAGAAGGTCGATTTGCCGCAGCCGGAAGGCCCAATGAGGGCGGTCACCTGCTTGGCCGGAATGTCGAGAGAAATGCCGTGTAGCGCCTGGACCGATCCGTAGTAGAAATCGAGATCGGTCGCGCACACCTTCAGTTGAAAACCGTTATCTGCTGAATTCGGGATTACCATTTGTACTTCTTTCTGAAGTGTAGGCGGAGGAGAATCGCCCCAAGATTAACGCCGAGAACCAATGCGACCAGAACAAGCGCCGTGCCATATTGCATGGGCTGCACCTTGACGGCGTCGGGATGTTGCGTCGCCAGGACGTACAGGTGATACGGCAGCGCCATGCACGGGTCGAACACCGACCTTGGCAGGTTTGGCAGGTAGAAGGCCGCGGCCGTCAGCAGAATCGGCGCGGTTTCGCCTGCGGCACGTCCGATGCTCAGCACGCTGCCCGTGACCATCCCTGGAATAGCATACGGCAGGACGTTCTTCTGGATGGTCTGCCATTTTCCGGCCCCCAGCGCCAGGCTGCCCTCGCGAAGGTACTGCGGCACGGCGCGTAGCGCTTCTTCGCTGGCCACGATAATCGTCGGGAGCACCATGCATGCCAGCGTCAGGCTGCCCGCGAGAATGCTCGAACCAAAGCCAAAGAACAGTACGAACAGGCCCAGTCCAAACAACCCGAATACAATCGAAGGAACCCCGGCCAGTGTGATGATCGCCAAGCGAACTGCACGCGTGAATCGTCCTTGGCGCGCATATTCGGAAAGGTAGATCGCGCTCGACATGCCCAAGGGAAGTGCGACTGAGATCGTGCCAACCATCAGATAGCACGTCCCGACAATCACAGGGAAAATGCCGCCTGCCGCGCCGCTCTCCCTCGGAGGGCCTGTCACGAACTCCCACGTCAAAGCAGGCAAACCATTCCAGACGATGTCGGCGACGATGGAAGCAACGGCAGCAACAATAAAGTATGTAACTGTCCGCATAGTCCAGCGCACCGCGATATCGGTTGTCCACTGCTTCATCATTAGGATCTCTGGTATCGCCGCAGGACGCGCTGGGCTATTGCGTTGAGGACGAACGTTGCCAACAGCAGCACGATACCCACCCAGAACAAGGCCTGATAATGAGTACTGCCGTAGGTCACTTCGCCCATTTCGGCGGCGACGGTGGCGGTCATCGTGCGCACGGACTCGAACGGCGATAGCGTTACGATGGCCGCGTTGCCCGTCACCATGAGCACCGCCATCGTCTCGCCGATCACCCGGCCCATGCCCAACATCACCGCCGCCACAATGCCGGATAATGCCGCAGGTACGGTCACTTTCCATACCGTTTGGATCTCGCTGGCTCCGAGGGCCATCGAAGCTTCCCGGTACGAGCGCGGTACGCTGCGGATCGCATCTTCCGAAATCGAAATAATGGTTGGGATCGCCATCAACGCCAGAAGCAGTGCGCCCGTAAGGGCGGTCAACCCCGTGTCCAGATGAAACACCGCTTTCACGAGAGGCGCCAGCACCACCAATCCGAAGAATCCCAACACGACCGAAGGTATCGCGGCAAGGAGTTCGATAAACGGCTTCAGAATTTCGCGTTCCGTGGGTCCGGCCAGTTCCGCAATATACACGGCCCCGCATACGCCAAATGGTATGGCCAGCAGCGTGGCCAGCAGCGTGACCAGTAGACTTCCCGAGAGAAGCGGCCCAAGTCCGAATTGCTGTCTCTGAAACGACACCGGCACCCAGCGTGTTCCCGCCAGATGCGACAGTCCCGGTTCTTGAACGAACGGGGCGGCTTCCTTGAACAGGAAGATGAAGATGACCAAGACGATCACGATGCACATCGCGCTCGATGCCATCAGCACGTACTTGATCGACGATTCCTTTAGCGAGCGTCGAGTCATCTTTATGGCTTAACGTACTTCATCTTTACTTTCACGGAAAATTATCGTTTTGATTCGGTTTCCCCGAAGCACGTACTTGATCGACGATTCCTTTAGCGAGCGTCGAGTCATCTTTATGGCTTAACGTACTTCATCTTTACTTTCACGGAAAATTATCGTTTTGATTCGGTTTCCCCGAAG
>CAIYET010000024.1 GCA_903925285.1 Candidatus Hydrogenedentota bacterium
ACCGTCACGGTTTGCTTGATCAGCCGCGTGCTGCCCAAGTACATGCCTGTGATGAGTACCACGAACAGTGCTGGTATGGTAATGGACAAAGGTGCTATCATCGCTGTCAATACGTCAACCGGCACCAAGATCGGTACCGCGGCTGCTCAGAAGCTAGGCTTCTGGAACGCGACGCCTGTGATCCAACAGGCCAGCAACGCCCAGAACGCTGTTGCTGCGACGATTGCCGCGATGAATGCTACTGTGGGTGCTGCGTTGGCGACGAACGCTCCGGTTCAGAACACTGGCTACGGGTTCGACGCTCCTGGCTTGTTCAACACTGCGATCGCACAGCACAATGCTTTGCGTGTCGATGTGTTGGCGTTGAACACGCAGATCAATGCCGCTGCCACGGACATTGCCGCCGTGAATACGTTGGTCAACCGACTGCGTGCGGACTTGGTAACTGTGGGGATCATCAAAGGCGTAGCATAGGCCCGCTGCCCCGTGCCCGAAGCGCCAGGTGGTCCGGTTACTCACCGGCCACCGCCCGCTGAGTGCCGGCCACCTGGTTATTCGTGCTTTGGAGTACTTTACGAAACGTGTTTCTTTCTCACTAGCGAGGTTTAACAATGGCGTTTTCCATCGACTACGCACGACGGATGTACGCCGACCGGGGTCCGGTCGGTTTCGTTCGCTCGATGCACAGCTTGCTTGGCCTGCGCAATGCGAAGGGCATCAAGCATCGTGACGCCGAGGGCCGACCGGTTCTGGAGAGTCAGACGATCCGGCCCGACAGCGTGTCGCTCAAGGCGCTCGCAACTGCAATCTTCGGAGAGCAGAACATAGAGCGTCGGTTGAGCTGTCCGGCTCCCCAGATTGCGGAGCTTGAAGGTGATGTCCTCGAAGCCGGCAACGACATCGTCCCCGGCAACTTCGCCGACATCACGGCCTACAACGAGACGGTTGCCGGCCTGTTGGAGGTCAAGATTCTTGAAGCCTACAACCGGCCCGAGTTCTTGGCTCCGCAGTTGGCGACGAACATCCCCTCGAACAAGGTTCAGGAGAAGTTCATCGGCGTCTCGACGCCGGCCGACGCTGCCCAGGAGCGTAAGCCTGGTCAGCAACACCCGCGTGCCCAGTTGACGGAGCGCTACGTTACGACCCCGATTACCAAGAATCGGGCGAACGCCGTCGACGTGACCCGCGAGGCGGTGATGTTCGACCTGACTCGTCAGGTCATGGAACACGCCGAGCTTGTCAGCCAGACGCTTGCCCTGCGGAAAGAGTACCTGATGTTGGACGTGGTGCTGGGGATCAGCAATTCCTACACCTACGACGGCACCAGCTACTACACCTACGTCGCAAGCGGCGGGAACTGGGTCAACGTCGTCAACAACGACTTGACCGACTGGACCTGCTTGGACACGGACTACGTGCTGTTCAGCAAGATGGTCGATCAAGAGACCGGACAGCCGATCAGCGTCGATGCCCGCGACTTGCTCGTCATGCCGGGACGCCGTGCGTTGATGGACAAAATCCTCAGCGACACCCAGGTCCGGCAAGGCGCCGCTGCTTCGACCACAGTGGTCGGCCAGCCGTTGGGTTATGGCAAGAACCCGATCAGCGGCCAATGGGGTACGCCCCTCGTCAGCCAGTACGCTTACAAGCGCCTGGTCGACGCGGCCAGCGACAGCGTAACGGACGGGTTGATCGAAAAGATCAACACGCAGAACGGCTACTCGTGGTCGGCCGCCCAGAAGGCTGCCTATGCCAGTGGTATCTGGCTGGCTGGCAACTTCAAGAAGGCGTTCGTCTACGTGGAGAACCTGCCGCTGACGATCACTCGTGCTGCTCCGACGAGCTACGAGATGGCCGACCGCGGACTGGTGTTCAGTATGTTCATCGACGAGATGGGCATACCGGCCATCCGCGAGCCGCGTTATGTGATCCGCAACCAGGGCTTTGCCGCGACAACGGCCAACTGGTAGTGTTACCTTCAACCTCCCGCCGGCCGTTGGTGAAACCACCTGCGACCGGTGCTCGACCGCTGTGGTAAGGGCCGGCGGGAGGTTTTTACAACTCAAACTCAAC
>CAIYET010000025.1 GCA_903925285.1 Candidatus Hydrogenedentota bacterium
GGCACTGCCTACAGCCTAAAGCCTAAAGCCTAAAGCCTCGTCCTTCGTTACGACTTGGCGAGGCGGAACCCAAAGTTGTCTTTCGTGCCCGACGGATTGTAGAAGCTGCGGCCCGCCGAGCGGCAGTCGGTGCCGTAGTAGTACCAGCTACCGCCACGCGCCACGCGTTTCGGGCCACTGACCGGACCAACCGGATTCGTCATCGAGCCGCCATTATAGTACGTGTCAAGGTACCAGTCCTGGCACCACTCATACACGTTCCCCGACATGTCGTAACAACCCGACGAAGACGGCGAGTTCACCGTCACGATGACGCCGTTCGGACTCACGTTCAACCCGTCGAACCACCCCACCGGCGACGTATAAGGCGTCGCGAGGCCAAGAGGATTGACATAGTCTGGGTCCGCATCGAAATAGTTCGCCCGATTCTTGCCCGTCAGCGTGTCGCTCATCATCCCATAAATCCAGTGCTTGGACGCACTCGCGTCCCACGCCGCCGCACGCTCCCACTCGGCCTCCGTCGGAAGTCGATACCCGCCCACGGTCGGCGGCGGGGTCGTCAATGGCCAGTTCGCCGTCGTCATGTCGTAACACGGCGGCAACCCTTCCATCTGACTGAGCCAATTGCAGAATGCCACACTCCCATACCACGAGACACGAACCACCGCGTGACTCGCCATCGAGTAAAGCGTCGTGCCCGGCAGCCCCATTTGCGTCCTCGGCGAAAACACCCCACCCGAATACTGGATGTTACAGCCCGCCCGCGTGATGGCCAGGATCGTCTGGCGGTTCCCCCCCGCATAGATGTCGCCCGTGCCGGTCCAGATAGCGCCCGCATCCGTGAGCAGGTAGTTCCGCGACGGACGGATCGCCCAATTGAGTACATCGCAGTACTGCTGGTTCGTGATCTCGTATTTCCCGATCCGGTATGCCGACAGCGTCACCGAATGCGTCGGTAGTTCTCCCAGCCCGCGATACGTCGCGTCGTCGCCAACCCCACTGTTCCCCATTGTGAACGCCCCCGCCGACACTTGCACCATCTCCGGCGCCGCCGGTGTTACGGTCCGGGCAGGGCGGAACCCGAAACCGCCGTCCGCGAGCGCCGGGTCGGCATTGGCCCGTGACGCAGTGCGGCAGGTATGCGCAAAGCTATACCAGTTACCGCCCCGTAACACGCGATTCGAGCCGTCAACCGGGCCAGCCGGATTCGTCTGCGTGCCTGCACCATATGCGCCGTACCAGTCATGGCACCACTCCGACACGTTTCCTGACATGTCGTAACAGCGCACTTGGGATGCCGAGTCTGCCGTTTCAACACTCGAATTAGGACTAACATGTAAACCATTATACCAGCCGACAGGCGACGTATACGGCTCCGTCGTCAAGCCAAGTGGATCGACGTAACTCGGGGCGCCATCGCGGTAGTTTGCCCGGTTCTTGCCCGTCAGGGTGTCGCTCATCATCCCGTAGATCCAGTGCTTGGGTATGGACGTATCCCACGCCGCCGCCCGCTCCCATTCCGCCTCCGTCGGCAATCGGTAACCACCCGGCGTCGGCGGCGGGGTCGTCAGCGGCCAGTTCGCAGCCAACATGTCGTAGCACGGCGTCAGCCCTTCCATTTCGCTCAGCCAGTTGCAGAACGCCACGGAACCATACCAAGTCACATCCACGACCGGATGATTTGCCATCGAATAAGTTGTCGTTCCCGGCGCTCCCGTCCGCGTCTTCGGCAAAAACACCCCGCCCGAATACGCGATGTTGCAGTCCGTCCGCGTGAGGGCCAGGATCAACTGGAGGTTCCCCCCCGCGTAGAGGTCGCCGATGCCCGTCCAGGCAACGCCCGCCGAGGTCTTCAGGTACCCCTGCGCCAGCGCCCAGTTCAGTACGTCGCAATACTGCTGGTTCGTCACCTCGTATTTGCCGATTTGGTAGGCCGACAACGTCACCGCCTGCACCGGCAGTTCTTCCAGTCCGCCCGTCGCATCGTCCCCGTCCGACCGGCGCCCCATGTTGAAGGTTCCCGCCGCCACCGCCACCATCTCGACCGGCAGTCCAGGATCGGCGCTACCGTCATCCGCCGTAACGCGGATGCACGCCTGCGGAATAATCCCCTTTGGATAGTCCGCAGCGATGTTCCAGGCGATTTGCCGGTTCGTGCCCGTGATCACACCGGCGATATCGCCGGCGACCGAGGTAACGCGATGGATAAATCCGTCCGCGCCGCCATTTTTCGAAAGCGAGACGGTGATGGTGCACGGGCCATTGGGCGCGTCGAGGTCATAGGTGATATCCACCTGCGTATTCCCGCCATACGGGCCTTGTGTGAAGACGACATTCGAGACCGTCGGCGCTCGTGCCAGCGCTGCGGGCGCGGCGATAAATGCCGCCAATACGAGCGGAAGCACCGCGTCGACGCGATTGCGTCGCCTGGCAAGGACAAGAAAACCTACCCCTAACAGCGCCAGCGCCAACGACCCGGCATACAAAGGAAGCGGCGCTCCACCCATCCATGAAGCGCTGTTGTGTGCCAGGTCAATCGGATTGCCCACGGCGTCTTGCAGGCCCGTGGCCGTTACCGTGACGGTTGCGGCGCACATCGCGCCCGAAGCCCACGTGAGCGCATACGACTCGCTGCCCGTTACGGCGATAGCGGTAGGATTCGCAGTCAGCGTACACATACCCGCCCCGGACAGCACATACTTGCCCGGCGTCATGACGCCCGGATCGAGCATCGGCTCGCTGAACGTAACCTCAATCGACGATTGCGACACCGTCGTCACGCTGATCACCGTTGGCGGAATCGTCTCGAGCACACCGATCCCCGAATCGCCACTGCCCGTCAATCCCATGGCCCCCCTGGATAATCCAAAAACCACCAGAATCGAGAAGCCCAAAACACGAGGCATTGGCCTCACCCTCCCGGCTGAACTTTCCATGCGATAGCACCCGCGCGCCAAATATTTTGCAACCCCGTGACTTTACCCAGCTACCGCAAGAGAGTCAAGAATTCCGCGACGCTTTGATGCTATTCGGGTCTGTGGTATCTTTCGCGATGTTTGCCTGCCAGCGCGATTGTGTGTCATTCTTGAGGTAATTGAACTTAACAAAGGCTTTAGGCTTTAGGCTGTAGGCACTGCCTAC
>CAIYET010000026.1 GCA_903925285.1 Candidatus Hydrogenedentota bacterium
CGTAGTTCGTCCAGTTTGTCGAGAGTAGGATGGTTGAGCATGGGGATGTTTTCCTTTCAATCAGTTGGGTTCTTGGTAGTATTGGGGGCCGCGCACGTTGGGGTGTTCGATGGGCGGCACATTGGTTTGTTGCTGGGGTAATGGTAGCTGGTCGAGACCGTTCTTGAGGATGGACTCGACGCTCTTGTAGCTGAAGCTTTGGATGGCCAGGGCGCGCTGGCACGCGGCTTCAAGGCGTTGTGCGCCATAAGGCGTCTGGAGACGCAAGATCCCCAAAGAGGTCCGGAATCCCTGCTGGGGATGGGGTCGGCCGGCCAGGACACCTTCGATGAGTTTTCTGGTGTTTTCTCCGGTCTTGTTCGCCCATCGTATAATGCGTTCGGGAGTCCATTGAGCGTATTCGCGGTGGCTCTTGGGCATGTGTTCGTGCAGTGTGGTAAAGCCGCCTTGGCGCAGGCTGCGGCGGTGGGCGGCCACGCGTTTGCCGTTGAAGAAAATCTCCACCGTATCATGCGTGAGCCGCACATCGACCTTCTTGTGCACGAGTTGGTAGGGCACGCTGTAGCGGTGTTTATCGGTCTCGACGTGGTAGTCGATGTGGACTGTGGCCTGTTTCCATTGCGCGAACGTGTAGGGTGCGGGCGGCAACGGCCGGAGCGCGGGTTTATCCAGTTGCTCGAACAACGATTGGCGCGAGCCTTCGAGCTTCTGGAACGAGCGCCGATTATAGGCGTCCAATTGTTCGCGGAATGCATGATGAAGTTCCACGAGGCTGAAGAACGTGCGGTTGCGTAGCGGAGCCATCACCCAGCGCTCCACGCCCTGTACGGCGGCTTCCACTTTCGCCTTGTCCCGAGGTTTGCGCGAACGCGCCGGCGCCACCGCGCAACCGTAATGCACAGCGAGATCGGAATACGTTGGATTCATATCCGGCTCATAACGGTGCGGTGCCGTGACGGCGGTCTTGGTATTGTCCGGCACCAGCACGCAAGGCGCGCCACCCAGGTGGGAAAACGTCCGGACGTGCGCGCCAATCCAGTGCCGCAGGTCTTGGGAAAATGTAGGCTCGGCATATGTATAGTTGCTCGCCCCCAAGGCTGCCACGAACACGTAGACCGGCAGGATTTCGCCCGTCTGCGGATTGGTCACCCCCATCGTTTCCCCGGCATAATCCACATAAAGTACCTCGCCTGCTTTGTGCGTGAATCGCATCGTCACGTCCAGCGTCTTGGCCCACGCCCGGTACAATTCGCAATACCGGCTGTACCCATAGCCGTCCGGGTGCGCTCCCCGGTACTCCTGCCATAACAGTTGTAACGTCACCCCTTTCTTCCGGCGCAACTCGACATGCACCGTCGACCAATCTGGAATCAGGGGCGCACCTGCTTGCGAAGCGCCCGCCGGGTTGGGCGCAAACAGAAGATGCTCCAAGGTTTCATCCAGCACGTCTTCGGGCAGCGGCCACGAAAGCCCCGCCGCCTTGGCGCGTACCAGGTACTCGCGTGCCGTGGTCACTCCGATTGTGCAACTACTCGCAATGACCCGGTGACTCAACCCTTGTTCAAAACGTAACCGTAGTACTTCCTTGATTTTGCGCATGGTTAACCGCTCCTTGGGCATGACGACCTCCTTGGTTTGAACCCTGGTTCCAAAAAGGACAGAGCATACCCCGTTTGTGGTGGTTAATCTCGCGCCGCCCGCTCCCCCAAGCAAGGCACCTTGGCGATCCGAATCAATCGTAATGGGTGATCCGAATCAATCGTAATGGGTGATCCGAATCAATCGTAATGGGTGATCCGAATCAATCGTAATGGGTGATCGGTTTGCCCCGGAATCCGCAACTATTGGGGATTCCATCTATCGGAAGACGCAGCAGTGGGCTGAAGGTTGTGAAACAACCCCATGCCCGCTTCTGCAAGCAACGCAAAAAAGAAGGGATGGAAGGAGGTCCTCCCAATATCATTCCTTGTCGTTGAGATCGTCAAGGGCTTGAACAAGACTGCGCAAGTCGTCTATGTAGCACCAGACAATCGATTCGTCCCATGTCCGGGAGCCTCTGTTCCAGCGGCTGTACC
>CAIYET010000027.1 GCA_903925285.1 Candidatus Hydrogenedentota bacterium
CAGACGCAACGTGCATATGGGTTTCGCATAGCAAATACAGCGATATGCCCCGCGGAGCGCGTGGGAGCCACGGACAGGCCTGCCCGCCCGTCCGCGAATAGCCCCCGGTGGAGGTCATTATCCCTCAAGGCTCATATCCCGTCTAATAGGCCGCCAGGCGGTGTCTGTTCCACCCTTGCCACCCTTCGCGGCGGTCGCGCGCCGCTCATGGCGACACTCCTCGACAGCGCTATCCATTCCGTTTCGCTGGCAGACCCCGTAGCTCTGTGGGGCGGATAATGCGCGTTCATCGAGTAGCCCGCGGTCCCGACCGAAGACGGGTCCACCGTTCCACGCGTTCCACCGTTCAGATGACGCATTCGCATTTGCGCGGCTCTTGAATTGGATGGCGCTTCACGGAGTCGGAAGAATCTCGCACGGTGAAATCGGCGTCGCGCCCCTGGAGGAGTGCCGGGCCTCGTTCGCGGGCCATGTCGCCGGTGGGTCGGTTTCGTGGCCGACGCGCGCCGACTCCGGGGACTGATCGACGCGAATCCAGGTTCGACGGGGATTCCCGCGGCGGGCGCGCCCGGCGGCGTCAGGGCGCCCATTTCCCCGGAATGCCCGTTGGGGCGCATGGGAGCCGCTAATAGGCCGGTCGGCCGATCCCGCCGGTCCCTCCCGGCGATCATATACTGGATGCGCCGTCACCGTCTCCGGCGCGGTCGATGGGGGCAACGGATGCTGGGAGATCCCCCCGGACGGCCAAGGCGGCCGCGCGGACGATTGCCCGGAAATGTGCGAATCCCACTTCTCCGGTGTGGAACTTGTGGCACTGTGGAACGGGCTGCGGTCGCTCCATCGGAAATCGTACGGCCCTCGCGAAAAACGTGGGTCCATCGTTCCACGTGCTCCTCATCGAAGATGGAGCTTTCGCATTTCCGCTGGAACGCACATCTTCGGACACGGGAAAAGGGACGGATAAAAGAGCCTTCGTGTTGAAGGCATCATCCCCAGTGTGTCGAGCAGTGTATTGGCCTTTGTCAGGCTCCGCCTGCAGGGAGATGGGATTTCGGTACTGCTCCCCCGCGGGGGGGGAAGCGTTGCCGAAACCCTAACTCCAGGCCACGCATCGGCTGCAGCTACGGGCGGCTACCGCACGCCCTTCGCTCGCAGCCGATGCGCTTGACCTGACTGCTTGACCTGGCTCGACAGGAATTACTGAACTGCGGCCAGGCGGAACCCGAAGTAGAAGTGCCGGTACGACGGGTCGCCGGAGTACCGAAACGCCGAGCGGCAGTACCTGGCGTAGTCGCTCCAGTTGCCGCCCCGGATCACCCGGCTCGAGGCCCGTGGCGAATCAATCCACGCGCTCCCATCGGTCGGCGCGCCGGTGTAGCTGTTATGCCAGTCGTCTTCGCACCACTCCCAAAGGTTGCCGCTCATGTCGTACAAGCCAAAGGCGTTCGCCGTTTTCCCGCCGACGGCCTTGCTGCCGCCCGGGTTGCTGTTGCCGCTGTACCACGCGTAGGTCCCAATCTGTGTGTAGCCTGAATCGTCGCCCCAGTAGAACCGCGTCTGCGTGCCCGCGCGGCAGGCATACTCCCACTCGGCCTCGCTCGGCAGCCGCACCGTCAACGGACCCTGATCGCTGCTCACGATATGCGCGTTTAACTTCGTGATGAAGTCTTTCGTATCATCCCACGAAACATAGTAAGCGGGATAGGTGTTGCCAAGGCCTAAGTTTGTGGAAGGCGCCGTGCCCGGCCAGGAATCCTGTACCGCCAGCCACTGCTCCTGCGTCACCTCGTATTTGCCCATCCAGAACCCGTAGGACAGCGTGACCGGATGCCTCGGATCTTCTTCCGGGGAACTGTCCACTTCGCCGGAATACCGACCCATCTGGTAGCTGCCCGAAGGTACCCATTTCAGCACCAAGGGCACGCTGCCCGGAAGCTGGATCGTCTGCTCACGCAGGGCAATTGTGTCGCTCACCACGTCTGATTCGCCGCCCGCGTTCCGTGCCTTGAAATACACCGTCTTCGTACCGCCCGTCCCCGCGGAGAGTCTGAACGCCGGGAATGTGCTGTACGCCTGCCAGGAAGCGCCCGTGAACGAAGCGGATTCGCTCGCCATGTACTGCGTCGGGCTCTCCGATGCCGTGTTATTGAGCGTCACCCACAGCGATTTCGTGGTCGCCGCGCCGTTGTTGATTGCGAAATATGAGAACACAGGCGTCTTGAGGAAATTCGCCGTCACATTGATGTCGGCGGTTACATTGGCGTCTGTGCGGGGATTGGCCGTGCTGCCGTCGCTCCAGTTGACGAAGCCATAGCCGCTGTTTGGTATTGCCGTAACGGCCGTGCCTCCGCCGAATGTCGCAATCTGGAGGAGCGTCCCTGAAAGCGAACCGTGGGCGCCCGCAGTGTACCTCAACACATACTGGTTACTGTACGTCCGGGCGACCCGGAAGCCGAATGCGTAGTCGGTGCTGAATGCGGGTTTGGAATCCCGAACTGCGGTACGGCACCAGCGGGCTTCGCAGGCCCAATGACCGCCCCGGTAGACGCGACCCGTTCCTGACGCCGGCCCGGTCGGGCATATCGCGGCGCTGCCGGAATAGACGTCATACCAATCCTGACACCATTCCACGGCATTGCCGCTCATGCCGTACGCGCCCACGGGGCTCCTGCTGTTCGTCGTCGTGGTGCCGCCGTTCGGGCTCACGTTGGTCCCGTCGAACCACAACACGGGGCACGTGAACGGCAGGGCGGTCAAGCCGAGCGGGTTGACGTAGATGGACGGGGCCGCCAGCAGGTAGTTGCAGCGGTTGGCGCCCGAAAGGGAATCGCTCGTGTAACCGTAGATCCAGTGCTTTGTGCCGTCCCAGGCCGCAGCGCGCTCCCATTCGGCCTCGGTGGGCAGCCGGTAGCCGCCCGCGGTCCGCGGCGGGGTTGTCAGCGGCCAGTTCGCCGCATTCATATCGTAGGCGGGCGTCAACCCCTGCATGGCGCTCAGCCAGTTGCAGAACGCCACCGCGCCAAACCACGTAACGTCCACCACGGGGTGGTCGCCCGTCGCGTAGGCCGTGCTGCCGGGCAGGCCGGTCCGAGTTTTTGGCGAAAACGCGTCGGCCGCGTACTGGATGTTGCACTCCGGCTGGGTAATGCCCAAGATGAGGTATCGGGTGCCCAGGCCGCCCGCGTAGAGGTCGCCCGAAGCCATATCCACCCAATCGGCGCCGTTGCTGGCCTTGAGGAGATACTGCGCCTTGGCCCGGTTCAGGACGTCGCAATACTCCTTATTGGTCGTTTCGCCCTTGCCTAGCAGGTAGGCACCGAGGGTGACGTCGTGCCGCGGGGTCTCGTTATCCACACGGTATGTCCAGTCGTCGCCGGCATCAGTCCGGCCCATGGTGAACGTACCCCAGGGCACGGATACGGTGGACGGCGCCAGGAAGATGCTGGCGCTGGGGCAGGGGTCCTCGGATACGGCGTACTCGTTCTTTACCTTCATGTAGACGGTCCGCGTGCCCACGCCCGGTGAGAGCGTGAAGGTTGGGTTCCAGATATAGGGCTGCCAACTGGCGCCGTCGAACGTCGCGGACTCGCTCGCCATGTAGTGCGTCGGGTCGCCCGTGGCCCAGCAATTCAACGTCACCCTGGCATCCTCCGTCGAAGGGGCGTTGAAGATTGAAAAGTAGGTGATGACGGGAATCATGCCGAAACTGGCCGTCACCGCGATGTTGGCCGTCACGTAGGTGTCGGTCCGGGAAGGCGTCAGCACGCCGTCGCTCCATTGCACGAAAACATGGCCGGTATTAGGCACGGCCGTAACCGTCGTGCCGGCGCCGCCGAGCGGGACGGTCTGGGCGGCGGCTCCCGTGATGGAACCGCCGGTTCCCGCAGTATAGGTCAGGTTGTATTGCGTGTCGGTCGTGCGGGCGATGCGGAACCCGAGGCCGTAGTCGGTGGCGGTCGGTGCAAGCCTAAGCCGCCTCGCCGTGCGGCAATCCAGGGCATTACTGTTCCAACTGCCGCCGCGTAACACGCGGAAGCCGCTCATGGTCGAGGGGCCGGTGGGATTGCTCATCGGGCCGCCCTGGTAATAGGTGGCGGAGTACCAGTCCTGGCACCACTCGCAGACGTTTCCGCTCATATCGTATGCGCCCACGGGACTCTTGCTGTCGAGGGTTTGCACGTTCCCGTTCGGGCTGATATTCGACCCGTTGAACCACCCGCCGGGACTGGTATAGGGCATTGTAGTCAGCCCCAGCGGGTTTACGTAATCGGGCGCGGTCACGTGGTAATTCGCGCGATTCCGTCCGGTAAGCGTGTCGGAACTGTAGCCGTAAATCCAGTGCTTTGTGCCGTCCCACGCAGCGGCGCGCTCCCACTCCGCTTCGGTGGGAAGGCGATAGCCGCCCGCGGCCGGCGGCGCGACCGTCAGCGGCCAGTCCGGCGCGCCCATGTTGTAGCACTGCGCCATGGTCGAACTTGTGGCGAGGTTCTGCCATTCGGTAAGCCAGTTGCAGTAGGCAACGCAGCCATACCACGTCACCTGCACCATGGGATGCGTCCACATCCAGTAGGTGGTGCCGGCGGGCAGGCCGTCGCGACCCTTCCAGGGTGAAAACCGGCCATCCGTGTAAATGATATTGCAGTCCGGCGAAGAGAAGCCCACGATCAAGTAGCGGGCCCCGGCCGCGGCGCCGGCATAGATGTCGCCTGCACCCGCCCAAGGCGTCGTCCCCGTCGCGTCGGTATAGAGGTAGCCTTTTGCCTTGGCCCAGTTGAGGATGTCGCAGTACTCATAGCCTTTTGTTTCCGCCCATCCGATCTGATACGGGGACAAGGCAACCGAATGGGCCGGGTCCTCGTCGGTGTCGCCGGATGTGTCGTCGCCCGAGGCGGTCCGCCCCATCATGAATGTGCCGCCGACTACGGGCACAGTGGATTGCAGCGCGAAGATGTCGTCTTGCATGACGTTGGATTCGCCGGCGCCGTTGCGGGCCTTGAAATAGATGGTGCGGGTGCCGACCCCCAGCGCAAGCCATTTCAGGGGAGCTTTCGCGTAGGGCTGCCAGGATTCGCCGGCAAAGTCCGGGTACGCGCTGGCCATATACTCGGTGGGCGCGTTGGTCGTGACGTTGTTTAGGTTCACCTGCAGCCACATGGCCGTATCCGCGCCACTATTGATGGCAAAGGACGTCACCACGGGCGGCGGCAGGAACTGCACGGTTACCGAGATATCGGCCATCACGTTGCTGTCGGTGCGTGCGGCGCTCGTCAGGCCGTCGCTCCACTGGCCGAACATGAAGCCGGAACTTGCCGTTGCGGTCACAGTCGAGCCCGATGCCCCGTAGTTGACGGTTTGCGACAGGGTTCCGTCCAGCGTGCCGCCGGTTCCCGCCGTGTACGTCAGCGTGTAGGTGTTGATGGCAAAGGCAACGTTGATCGTGCGGTCGGCGGTGATGGGCGTCGTGGTGTACGAGCCGGATTTTGCGCCTTCCACGCTGTCCACGATGCTTGCGATATGGCAACCCGTGTCGGGCGTTATGGTAATGTCGCTTGTGCCGCCGTACGCGACCGTCGCGGGGCTGGCGCTACAGACGCCCGGGCCGGCAGTAACGAACGTGATTTGGTAGGTATTGATGGCAAACGTCGCCGTCACCGTGCGATTGGCGGTGACGGGCGTGGTCGTATACGAGCCGGATTTGGCGCCTTCTTCGCTGTCCTCGATGCTGACAATATGCCAGCCTTCCGTGGGCGTCACGGTGACCTCAGCCGTGGCGCCGTGGTCCACGGTGGCCGGTGCGGCCGCGCATGTCCCGCTACCCACCGTATTGCACGTAACGCTGTAGGTGTCAATGGCAAAAGAGGCCGTTACGCTCAAGTCGGCCATGATGGTGGTGTCGGTGCGCTCGGGGGGTAGGACGCCGTCGCTCCATCCCGTGAAGTGATAGTGTTCGTCGGGCACCGCGGTCATGGGGGAGCCGTTCGCCCCGTGGTTGACGATCTGCGTGGTGGCGCCCGTGAGGGAGCCGTGGCTTCCGGCGGAGTAGGTCAACGTGTGCTGAACCAGGGAGTCGTCGGCGGTCAGGCGGACGCGGGCCTGTGGGATGTCCAGCTCGGGGAAGTCGGCGCGGATGTCCCATACGATGTGCTTGCCCGTTCCGGTCTGCACGTTCTCGCTGTCGCCGCTGTAGTGCCGGATGGGGAAGGGGAATGCGTCCGTGCCGCCGTCCTTGGACAGCGACAGGAGGATCGTGCAGGGGCCGTTGGGCGAAACGAGGTCATAGTAGATGTCCACTTGGGTGGAGGTCTCGTTGGGGTTCTGCGCAAACGTCACGTTCGACACCACGGGGCCGTCGGCCATGGCCGAAGACGATGCCAGCAGCGCCGCCACAAGCAATAGGACGGCGAGTCGCTTCCGCCGCCACGCCGCCACCGCCACGCCTGCAACCAACAGCGCAACCGCCGTCGGCCATGTGTGCAACGGTGCCGACGCGAGTGCGTCGACAATATCGAACAGACCGTCGCTGCTCAGGCTTGCCGAGTTGCCCGCAAGGTCTTCACCGTAGATGGCCACGGCGGCCATTCCGAGCGGATCGCTTGCCGAAACCGTGTATGTGTAGGAGTAATCGACATCCTTGCCCGCGCTGCGGGTGGCGTCATGGCCGTTCACCGTCACCAGCGGGTTTCCGTCAATGGGTTCCGAAACCGAAAACAAGATCGTCACCGTGTCGCCCTCCGCCACGCGGCTGGGAACGGCCGTGAGATTGGAGAATGTTGGCGGGATACCGATGCCGAGCGTCGAACCGCTATTGCTGACGGGGTCAATGGGGTTACCCACGGCATCCTGGACGCCTGAAATTGTCAGCATCACACTTTTGTGATTCAGCATCTCGCCGGGGCTCCACGACAGCGTGTAGGGTCCCGTACCGGTTACCGTGGAGGGATTGGGATCCAGCGAACCCATGCCTGGACCCGACACCTCGCACGCGCCGGGGATCATGCTAGGAGCATGCATCGGCTCGCTGAAAACGGCCGACAGGCTGTTCTCGGTCAGGGTCGAGACGGCATTGAGCCACGGCGAAACCGTCTCGATCGGGCCCGTGGGCGAATCCGCCGAGCCCGTCAGGCCGTACGCCCCAATACTCCCCAGCAGCAGCATGAAGATAGATGAAAGGATGACGGTTGTACGCATTGAATCTCTCCTCCAGTTTGAAACCCAGTAC
>CAIYET010000028.1 GCA_903925285.1 Candidatus Hydrogenedentota bacterium
CAGACGATTTCAAATCCTCTCTTCCTACAAATTGTAATGCAGGTCTTCAATGGACGCACGATTCCTCGAAGGGTTCTAACAACCGAGGTGTTCCACGAATATTGCCATAAGAAGATTTTCAGCGATCCCAATCGTGAGTACTTCGTCAACCGGTTTATAGACTTTCTCTACAGTCGCTTACTAGCCACGGCTGGCTTTGACAAAATTGCCCAAGAGCCCGACTTGAAGAGTGTGGTTCTGGATACCTCACCTGCGTCACCTTTGGTCCAACTGTTGGATGAACAGATCCTGGAAATACAAAGCAAGAGAATCGCCGCGAATCTGCGCCCGCAGAGGAGCATAGGATTTACTTATGACCGACTTCTTGACTATTTACTGACCCAGCGGATTGTAGACGAACTGTACAATGACTCGATTAACGGCTTCGTGATTACTCCAGAAGTAGTCGTAGGATTGGCGGACAAGGCGCTGACGTATTTGCCGTTGCGAGGCGCTATAACGTCTCTGATCGAACTGAAGATCGAACAGGCTGAGTATAGTGAAGCGGCGTCTTTGCTGGCCGCTGGACGCCGTGACGTCATGAATTCCATAGCCGTGAACATGCTGGTGGATTTGGTGCAGGCCAGCCCCGTGACGGCTCAAGAGAACCTTCCAGAAGCGTCCGGCAGCCCCGTGGCCGAGTTGATTCGCATCCTGCTTGCTCCGCCGCATGTTTCTAATGCGTGGGCTAGCGACGTAATGCTTGACTTTGGTAAACGATTACAGGCTCTTGGTTTCTACCATGGCGCGCGATTCCTTTACGAGCAACTTATCAATTCGGATATTGAACCAATTGCTCTCGTGAGAAGCTTGCGCGGTCTCGGTACTATCAAAAGTCATTTTGCCCTCAAACAAGATGCGCTCGAACTCTACAAGAAGGCATTGGATCTTGTTGAGCCAATGCATGAGCCTTCGTTGCAGCAGGAACTTCTCGACGACATAGGGATGGTGTATTTCGAACTAGGCGATTTTCAGACTGCGGAGGCATTTTTTGAACGTTCGTTATGCATTGACAGAGATCTCGTAGCAAGATTAGGAACAAAAGAGGCGCGGTCAGGGGAAGCAAGTACATATAACAACCTAGCGCAACTTCACTATAGAACCGGCCAAATTGACTGCGCCATTGATTTCGCGGAAAAGGCGAGAACCACATACACTGCAATAGAGGATGAGCGTGGGATGGCCGAAACATTGCAGAAACTTGGCGTACTTCATCGAGAACGCGGGTTGTCAGCAAAGGCTAGTCAATTTCTCCGGCACGCAATCAGCATCTATCGACAAATCGGTGACCGAAAAGGTTTTGCAGAGGCGACGACTCACCTAGGCCTGATTCTTGAGGTGGACGCGCGTTGGCAAGAAGCACATGCGAAGTTTCAAGAAGCACTGACTACTTTCCGATTGCTTGGCGATAAAGATTGGATTGCCTACACATACAATGCTATTGGCGAAGCTTATAGAAATGAAGGGCGCCTCTTGGAGGAAGCGACGCGCGCCTATGAACAGTCTCTCCGCCTCTACAAGGAATCTGGCCAGAGGTACTACACCGCCATGGTCTTGAGTAATCTGGGCGCAACTTGTCTGGCGCACGGCGATTATGGGACGGCAGTCGATTATCTTGAGCAAGCCATTGCGTTACTCAAGGAGGTCACTGGCTTTGACGGCGATGGGGAAACACTGGGCTATCTTTCATCGGCGCTGTTTCATCAAGGAATGGTAGATAAGGCCATCATCGCCTCCGACATGGGGCTTCAAATGGTCGATTGTAGGCGTTCAAATACGGAGGAGGTCCAAATCGTTAACATGTACCGGTATGAAATACTGAAAGCGGTCGGACGTATTCCGGAGGCACTCGCGGCACTGAACAGGGCTTATGACGACGTTGTGCAGCAGATGAATGCACTCGAAGACATTACAGCTCAGAAATCATTCGTTGAGAGCTCCCTTTTTCGACGACAGATCATGGAAGCTTGGACAGGCGAACAGGGGTGAACAATGGCGTTGTCACATGATGAAAAGCAACTCGAGGCAGACACACTAATGTGCATTTATTCCAGTAACTGGAGGACACCATGTCATTTATTAGAGCGCAGAATTGGATTCTGGCTCTCGCGTTATTTGCGATCGTTGGAATGCTGATGGATTCCGCGCATGGTGTTCCAACAAAAGAGAAAAGGGCGGACACTGCAAGCCCAAGCCCTGACGCGCTCCGTACGGCCGTCGAGGCCAACCAGGATCAGACGGTTAAGGCGATCCAGGACGTGATCCGCATCAAAAGCGTTCAGGGCGAGCCCAAGCCCGGTGCGCCCTTTGGAGACGGGCCAGCCAAGGCGCTTGAAAAGGCACTGTCCATCGGGGAGCAACTGGGCTTCACGGTAAAGAACCTGGATGGCTACGTCGGGTATGCCGAGTATGGCCAAGGGCAAGACTACATCGCCGTACTCGGACATCTCGATGTAGTGCCGGAAGGCGATGGCTGGACCGACGACCCCTATTCCGCCGTTATCCGCGACGGCCGCATCTATGGGCGTGGGGCGGTGGACGACAAGGGCCCCTTGCTCAGTGCGCTCTTTGGCCTTAAGGCCCTTAAGGATGTAAGTCTGCACCTGTCCAAACGTGTCCGGATAATCTTTGGCACGAACGAGGAAACCGACACAAATGACATTCCTCATTACCTTGCCACCGAAAAGCCGCCCGTGGCCGGTTTCACGCCGGATTCGTTCTTCCCGTTGGTGTTTGCCGAAAAAGGCAGGACCGTCCTCGTCTTTAGCAAAGATCTACGCAGGAATTCTTCTAAGATGATACTGAAATCATTTTCCGGAGGGCTTGCGCCGAACATCGTGCCCGCCTCGGCCCGGGCCGAGATCACAACCGCCGACCCAAATGCACTCATCAAGAGTTGCGACACGTTTGCGAAACGGACCACCTATGCCATTCACGCGGAAAACGAGGATGGCGTTGTCCTGATTACCTCGACGGGCGTCTCCGCTCACGGCAGTACTCCCGAGGAAGGCAAGAATGCGCTCATGCAATTGGTCGCTTTTCTGGCGACGCTCCCGCTGGGACCGTCTGATATTGCGGACACGATTTCCTTTATTAATCAGAGCATTGGGATGGAAATAGATGGGAAATCTCTTGGCGTGGCGATGGCGGACGAGCCTTCTGGCAAACTCACCCTCAATGTCGGCATCGGCGCAATGGCGGACAACCAAGTTACGTTTGCCGCCGATATTCGGTATCCCGTGACGCACAAACTAGAAGAGATCACGGCGGCGGTAAACCTAAAGATCGCGGGAAACGGATTATGTGTTCAACATTCGGCTGACGATCCGCCACTCTACTTCCCGGTAACCGAGCCGTTGTCCGTGACCCTCATGGGCGTGTACGCGGCGGAGATGGGGGCGCCCGCAACGGCGGTTTCTAGTGGTGGAAGAACTTATGCGAGTTCGATGCCCAATATGGTGGCATTTGGCCCAGTCTTCCCTGGCCAACCCCTCCTCGAACACAAGCCCAACGAGTACATCGCCATCCGTGACGTGCTGCTCAATGCCCGGATCTACGCGCGTGCCATCTATGAGCTCGCGAAGTAGTTGCTCGACGAAAGATCGCCTACCCGTAAGGTCAATCGAAGACGAAAAAGTGGTAAACGTCCTGTAATCGACGTAGGGGCGTATCGTGTGATACGGATGGGTATGGGGGTGGAGTCTACTGCTTTGCCGGGGGATCGAGGGTCGGCAGGATATCTCGTTTCCAGTGGTCGGGCAGAAGTTGCTGGATTTGTTTGTTGGGATGGGTGGGGACGCGTAGGAAGAGGTCGCGCAGGTAGATGAAGGGGTCGATGGCGTGGCGTTTGGCGCTGTGGATGAGGCTATAAAGGGTGGCGGCGGCGCGGCCTCCTCGGGCGCTGCCGATCATCATCCAGTTCTTGCGTCCAATGGCAATGGCGCGCAGCGCATTCTCGGCGGCGTTGTTGTCGATGGCGAGATCGCCGTCGTCGAGGTAGCGGGTGAGCGCCTTCCAGTTGTTGCGGGCGTAGTGGATGGCTTCGCCGCTCGGGCTCTTGGGCAGGATGGCGCCTTGCTGCTCGTCGAGCCAGTTTTCGATCGTGTCGAGGATCGCTTTGGATTTCTCCTGTCGTAACGCGTGGCGTTGTGATGCGTCGAGTTCTTTGGCGTCGCGCTCGATTTGGTAGAGTTCGCGTATCCAGCCGAGCATGGCGTGACTGCGCGTGACGTCGCTGGTGCGGGCGTCGTAGAACTTGCGGCGGGCATGCGCCCAGCAGGCGACTTCGAGCACGACGCGGTCTTGGACCTTCTCGTCGGCTGTGGCGTAGATGCCGTCGTAGCCGCCAAACGCGTCGGCTTGCAGGTAGCGCGGTTTCTCTTGGGTCCCGAAAAATCCATCAAGGAACGCGACGGGGCCGTCGCGTTTGCGACTGGGGGTGTAGTCGTAGACGGTATAAGGATGCGCGCCGTCGCCGAGGTAAACCCAGAAGCGGCTTTGGTGGGTCCCTTTCTGGCCGGGCGTGCGCGCGGTCACGGGGGTGTCGTCGGTGTGGATGACGTTGGATTCGAGGACGCTTCGTTTCATCGCCTCGACGACTGGTTCGAGCAAATGCGCGCTGGCCATCACCCACCCGCACATGGTCTGGCGGCTCAGTTCGAGGCCGTGGCGTTCGAAGATGTCTTCTTGGCGGTACAGCGGCAGATGGTCGCCGTATTTGCTCACGACGACGTGTGCCAACAGGCCCGGTCCCGGCAAACCCTTTTCGATGGGTTGCGCGGGCTTTGGCGCGACCGTCACGTCGGCCTGGCAGCACGGGCACGCGTAAACGGGTTGGATGTGGTCGATGACGAACAGGGACGCGGGCGCGTATTCGAGCTGCTCCGAGATCTTCTCGCCGATGCGTTTCTTCTCGCCGCCGCACTCGGCGCAGACTTTGTCCGCGTCGGCCACGGGATGTTCGAGGGGCAGGTGCGGCAGTTCGAGTGGCGGCTTCTTGCGTCCGTGGCCTTTCTTTTTGGGCGTGGACGGCTCTTCGACTTTCGCCTCGGCCTGGGCGTCGGGCGCGACCGCCTCCATCGCTTGCGCCGCGAACAGCAGCAACTGCGCCGGGTCGATCTTTTCCGAACGCCGCCCGTAGGTCTGCCGCAGCAATTGCTCGATGCGATGCAACAGCGCCGCTTCTTTGCGCTGCTGCAGCCGAACCGTCGCCGTCAGTTCGTCCAGCGTGGCTTGCAGATGCGCGATGAACGCATGACACTGTGCGAGGTCGTTGGGGAGGGGTTCGATTGCGGTATCGGGCGTCGTCGCGGCGTTCATCTTTTACTTAAGCCTCAGTGCTACTATATATATCCACGATCACGCCAAAAAGTTCCATCACCGCGGCGAAAGCGCGAACCTTTTTCGACGCTTCGCCGCATCCACGTCGATACCCTCCAAAATGAGAGCCAGGTCCGCCGTCGTGATTTCCGTCGCGTCCGAGCCGCCCACCGGAAATCGAAACGTCCCCGTTTCCAGACGCTTGTACCACAATGCATAGCCGTCCCGATCCCAATAGAGGATTTTGAGGCGATCCCCGCGACGCCCCCGGAACACGAACAGATGACCAGACAGCGGGTCCGCATGGACGACCTGCTCCGCCATCGCCGCCAGCCCATCGAACGAACGGCGCATGTCCACCGGCAACAGACACAAGAAAACGCGAACCATCGCCGGCAACCTCAGCACGACAACCCCTCCAGCACGGCCAACGTCCGCGCCAACGTCTCCCCATCGAATCCCGGCCACACGCGGATGGCCCGTCCGCCCTGTGCGACCACCTCCAACCGCGCGCATCCGTCCGACGCAGGATGCTCCGATACGACCGCCGCATCGCGCACACGAACTTCCGCGAACACCGGACGCGCCAGCTCACCTTCCGGCGAAACCGTCTTGGCCGACGCTGCCGCCGCGCCGAGGACACGACGCCACCGATAGAAACTCTTCGCCCGAAGACCATGGCGACGGCAATACGCGATGCCCGACACCCCGCTCGAAGCCTGAGCCTCCACCTGCCCACGCCACTGTTCACGGAGCCACCTGCGACTACGCCTGCACTTGCGTTGCGTCTC
>CAIYET010000029.1 GCA_903925285.1 Candidatus Hydrogenedentota bacterium
GCTGTGCCGGCGTCCGATGTACAGGGCCAAATCGCGTCCCCAGTCCCCCCGGCGGTCGGCAAACTCTTTCCACGACTCCTGTTTCACATCTTCCATCGCCCGCACAATCACGCCGTACCGGTCAACCATCTCTGCCAGCAGCTCCAGAAAATGCGTCCGGTCTCGGTCGTTGTGAAAAATCTCCCGCCGCCCCATCCCCCGCGTCGTGATGTGGCACCATCCGCCCCGCACATGATGACGTAATCGCCTTAGGCGGCGCTAATAAACAAACTTTACATATGTGAACCACTTGCGGGGCAAATAGTGTAGTTCCACTCGCCATGAAACGCGGCCGGTTTCAGATTTATACGTGCCATTTCTTCGTCGGAAACTCGCCGCCCGGTCGCATACTTGCGTCGATCCAATCGACAGGTGACTTTCAACCCGGCGGACGTCTTTGTGCGCGAAATCAGATTCACGATCGTTTCATAGTCGCGTAGCGGTTCACCACGCCAGTTCGACGAAATGAACGAAAAGAGCCGGTGTTCCACCTTGTTCCATTTGCTTGTGCCCGGCGGAAAATGACACACGGATACACAAAGCCCAGTTTGGTCGGCCAGTTTCTGCAAGGCCAATTTCCAAAGACGAAGGCGATAGCCATTGCTTCCGCCCCCGTCGGCCGTGATCAGAAGTTGCGTTGCCTTCGGATACAGGGATTGCCCCTCTGCGCGCCACCACCCGTGAATGGACGCAACGGAAAAGGCGCCGGTGTCATGATCGGTGCCGACATTGATGAAGCCGGTGTTGCGTCCGATGTCGTAGATGCCATATGGGTAAGCACGCGGAACATCGGGGCTCGCGAAATCGTGTCCATTGACCGGGCGCGGATCTTTGGCGTGACGCCATTGTTGCCCATGATTGGCGTAATTTCCGATCAATTCCTTCTTCTTGGTGTCCACGGATATCACCGGCATTCCAACCGCCAAGGCGCGCTTCACTTGCGCATTGATGTGCCGGAATTGGGCGTCTCGATCCGGATGATTGCTGCCTTCCTCCGTCTTGCGGTTGCTTTGTAGACTGTACTGCTGGTCGTGAAGAAGCTGCGCCACTTTCACGGAACAAATCGGATGGTTCTGGCGCGTTAACTCTGCGGCCAATGTGCGCGTGCTCTTGCATACCCACTGCAACGGCGACTCAGGGTCTCCACGCGTTTCCGGTTCAATGTATTGATTCAGCAGCGGCAGCAACCCTGGATCCCGCTCCGTGATTCGCTTCCGTCCGCCCCCGGCCTTTCGGATGCGACCCTCCGGCAGGACAATACCTGATGTAATTTCCCGAATCCCCTTTGTAATCGTCACGCGAGAGAGTCCGCATGCACGCTGCACAGTGCGTACGCCGCCGTACCCCAGAAATCGCGCCTCATTGGCTGCAACAATCCGGCGCGTTCGCTCATCGAGAAACGGCCATATGCCGGAAAATTTCTTCCGCAGACCATGTGGTGTTTTTTGCACCAGACAACTATAGGATCTTTATCCATGGTTGTAAATGTTATTTATGAGCGCCGCCTTAGCATGCCCACAACCGTACCAAATCCGCCATCCCCTGCCAACAACTTATTGTCCTATGTCGAGATACGACCCTTTCCGCTCCACGACCCCGCTTCGCGCCTCACTCCCCTGCCAACAACCTATTGTCCTATGTCGAGATACGACCCTTCTCCGTTCTCTCGCACCCGACACCATGATCGAATTCGCGTCGCGCCTACCGCCGCCTGGCCGCCCACGCGCGCCCGCCAGCGACTTTTTCAGCGGAATCAAATGTCGAGATACGACCCCGCTTCGCGCCTCACTCCCCTGCCAACAACCTATTGTCCTATGTCGAGATACGACCCTTCTCCGTTTTCGTTTGGCATCCCTAAGATGCTACGCCCGTATTTCCGCTTCAATCGCGCCCTGCTCAAGGATTACTGCCGCATCGCCCACGAAAGCCTGTTGGAATACATGCAGACCGCCTTGAACCAACC
>CAIYET010000030.1 GCA_903925285.1 Candidatus Hydrogenedentota bacterium
AATCCGTCATAGCGAATGAACGGCGCGCAATACGTATCGAAATTGCCCCACGCTTGCGCGCCAGCGCATTCGCCCTGGAGCGTGCAGGTGGCGTTTACAATCTGCCCGAGGAACGAGCGCAGGTGTTTGGCAGGCCGGCTTTCCACCTTGCCCGGCACGCCGCCGAAACCTTCCGCCATCAATTGGCGCAAGTCCCAGCCAGCGCAATACGGACCCCAGAATCCCAGGTCGTGAATATGAGCGTCACCACCCAGGTGGGCTTGCCGTACTTCGACGGGATAGACTTCGTACAGCCAGTTGTTCTCGATGAGGGATTCGCGAAGGTAGTTGTTGAGCCCGTTGATGCTCTTCTGGGTATTGGCGTTCTCCTTAACGCGCCAGTCATCCTCGCTGAGATAGTTGGAGAACATCCGCCGTGTTTCAGCAATGAGTCCGCCGAGATTGCGGGTGTTGGCGCGTTTCTCACGGTACAAGATATACGCTTTGGCAGTGCGCGCATGGCCGTTCTCGATGAGCACCTTCTCGACGAAGTCCTGAATATCCTCGACATCGGGAACTGCACTATGAAATGCCCGCTCGACAAGTTGGATGACTTGCTTGGCCAGTTGCTCGGCGAGTGCGAAGTCATTGCCGCCGCAGGCCGCCGCCGCCTTGTAAATGGCGCAGGCGATTTTGGCCGATTGGAACGGTTCCGTTTTCCCGTTACGTTTGCGTATGTAGCCAGGCATTCTTGATTTCTCCATCTCTGCGGGCTTTCGTTATTGACTTGGCAGGACCGGCCCAAGTCCAGAGGGCCTCCTTCCAATCAACGAGCCCAGCGCGGAAACCGCTCTCTAATTGCCATAGCGGTGGAACTGCCGGCCACGTTTCAGATGAAAGGACTACGGCGGGGGCAACACGGCCTTCGCGATGGAGATGTCGCCTGGACGCACGAAAAGTCTACGAAGTCTACTGGCATCCGCTCGCCCTTTGGGGGACAATGACTTGCGATCCAACAAGGCCGTTTCGGAAGTCTATCGAAGTCTACTCATTTCGGGATTCATGTCTCTTCAGGAAGTATCGCGCCGAACTGCGCGCTACGCCCCGTTCCTGGGTGATCTGCAGGTCGCAGAAGGATCTATCGACATGACGGTTGAGCGCGCGTCCCAACCGGCTCACCTGCGATCTTTGTCCGCCGAAGCCCAGGACCTCGGCCAGCAGTTCATTCTGCTGACACAGATCGTGAAGGTCGGACGCCTTGACTGGGGCATTCGCGAACCGTTCCCACCAAAGGCGCGTCAGGGCGCGCCATTCTTCCGTCTCGATGTCTGCTTCGGCATATGCTCTTTCGACATTTCCCAGGAAGCCGGGGATTTCCGCCACATCGAGGATGCCGCCCAGTACAGCCGACCATTCCTCGAAGGAACCAAGCGAAGTGCCCTGCCAACGTGGCCTTCTCGCGTCGAGCCATGCCTGTATCAAGCTGATACATGCCTGCACGAGACGCGGTCGTTCGCGCCGCGCCCAGTCCAGCAGATCGCTGTGCAGAAAACCGTTGCGCAACCAGGGCCGGTCGGTCCGGGCGTCAATTCGGATGCAGACGCTCCGCCGCGCGATCTCCAGCGTACTCTTCACGTTGTTACCTGTCAGGAGCCATATCGCATGGTTCTTGAGCGATACGATCTGGTTGCCTCCCAGAAGACGGTCGGCCGGTTGCGTGGTTGTCAAGACGCTGGCCAACGCGGCGTCATCAAGAATCCGGCCTTGAGGAA
>CAIYET010000031.1 GCA_903925285.1 Candidatus Hydrogenedentota bacterium
AAATGCGCTTTCAACCGGCCATACCCGTCGAGGGTCTTCGTCTGAGCGTCCTCCAGGCTCGTGAACCCGGATGCGTCCGCCAGCATGTCCTGGGCCGCCACCGGTGCGAACTGCGGGAACAACAGACGGATATGCTCAAGCTCGTCGAACAAAACCCCCTCGAAGCGCGCCCCCGCCGCCACGGCTGCGCGCACAGTGTCGAGTGACGGATTCCGGTGGTGGCACGCCAGCGAGAAGCTCAGGCTGAGCCGATCGCACAGGGCCATCATGGCCGCTGCGGTCTCTCCCTCGGGCGGCTCAACCTCCGGCGTGTTGGCCACGTAGAAATTCACGTACCCGATGCCGAGGTCGCGCAAGGCACCTTCCACAGCCGGCGTGACGGGTATCTGCGATGGCAGTTCGATGCCCAACCGGAACGCAGGCGGCGCGTCCGCCTCCGCGCTGAAACCCATCGCCAAGGTCAGTATTGTCACCAGCAGCATGATCCGCACCATAAATCCTTCCCCGACGAGCGCTATGTTGGCTGTCAAGAAAAATGAAACATCCAATGTGTTTATTTTAGGCCTATCAATAGGGGCTTTCAATACTCCAGAGAGCATGGAATGCCTCATCCTGCCCTCGCCACGATCAGGGCGTGTGCCGATCCAGAAACGCCGTCAATGCGGGCACTGTCTTTCGGCTCATGAGCGTCGTGTGGTGATCGCGTCCAGGGATGCCCTTCTTCTTCTACCGAGCCACATCCGCCGCAGGAATCTTGTCCGGCGCCAATAACGGATTGCAGCGCGCCGGCGTCCGCTCCGGCAGTCTTACGGTATACCCCGTCTTCGCATCGGTTTCTCCTTCCGGGCAATCCGTGGTGACGAGTTGCGCGCCACTGGCAAGCGCCATCGCGATGTGTTGTGCCGCCGCGGCGCCCTCGGCTTTCCGCCCGCCATCGCCGGTCGTGCGGACGTAGTAGCCACGCTTGACGAGTGCAGGGATTCGCGGATCTTGGGGATTATTGAGAATGAAGACAGCGGCAAACGGAGCGCCTTCCTGGGACTCCATCATCATTGTCCGCCCTTGCAGCGACGGACGGTTCTTGGTATACAGTTCCGCCGGTTTTCCCCGTGTGTGCAACACCAGCATGACCCGGCCCCGCGCCCAGCCCAGCGCCGGCCAGCCCTTTTGCTCCACCGCCTGCGCAAGCGTCGGCATATCCCCGCGGACATCGTCCGGCGTCACCAGGCGGTCCGGCGGGAATACGCTGCGCACTTCCGCGTCCAACTGGTCCAACGCCGGTTCGTCGAAGGGAAGCACGTTGGCGAACGGGATGCTCTCGACCTTGAGTTCGACGAGAATGACGATGGGCACGTGGCGCGGATGCTTGTCGGACCAGTCCCGCACAACTTTGAGACCTGCAGTGAACGTCTTGCAGGTCGTACCTGTGTCGTAGATGGGAACATGCATCACAAGCGTCTCGCCAGAGTGTGCATAGACGTCGAGTTCAAGGCCGCGGACGCCGTGGTCCAACTGGACGTCGAGTGTCTGATGCGTGTAGTCCCAGCCAAACTGCTTGGAAAGGTTGCCCGTGAACGACGCCGCCTGGGGAGTGGTCGCAACATGATAACTGTTGTGCGTTCCGATAGCCTGGATGTGGTTCATGGGGATTTTGTCCGCGGCATCGCCACCCCACGCGCAACCGCAAACGACCAGCATCCACGCCAAGACCTTCACATCAAATCGCATTCTGTTCTCCGCGGGTTGAAACCGGTTTCCCCTTTGACCATCGCGAATCGCAACCCGTTTCAATCCGCCCGCCCGCCGCTTCTTCTTAATTGACCCCCGGCCATAATCCCGCGAAGAGGTCAAGCGTCCCCTTGCGCCGCGAACTTCGTCAGCAGGTCACCTGCACGGCATCGCATGTAGCGAATTTCCTTATACCGAAAATCCCACGGGGCGTCCGGTTTGCGTTCGGGTCTCCATGAGTAGAACACGTACACCCAGTCAACACCGTCTTGTTCCAGGACCAGCGCTTGCGGCACGTGACTCGATGCCTCGCCGTTTGGTCTAATGTGTCCATGGACTTTCCAGGTCACACCGTCTGACGACGTAGCCATGGTGACCTGGCGTCCATCGCCGCCCAAGCTCTGCGGGTAATCCGGTGCATCGGAAAACGCGATGTACACATTCTTTACTTTGATGACGGTCGGGTTCGGCCAGTCCCTTAACAGGGGTTCGTTTCCAGCCCGCAGCACGCGCCAATCCGCAGGCTTGATAAAATCGCCTTTGTTCTCGGCATACCCCATGGAAACAAAGGTGCCGGGAACGAAGTAATCGAACCACAGCTTCCACTTCCCGTCATCGAAGAGAAGCGAGGGGCGGTGGTACGAGCCGAAGTAATCCTTGGGCGCGGGCGGAATCTTTCCGTCAACTATTTCCCACGGCGTCGTAAATTCCCGATCCCAGATCAGAATCGGCCCGTCCGTCTTCGTCCAATGAATACCGTCCGTGGAGGTTGCCCCAAGGACACAACTGACGTTGTAAAGCCGCTGAACGTTCTTGGAATCCATCCTCGAATCGAAACCGACGG
>CAIYET010000032.1 GCA_903925285.1 Candidatus Hydrogenedentota bacterium
AGTCCTCTCATTGAGCCATTCTATTAACCGAAAAAATATGTTTGCACCTTTCAATATGTCGCTTACGGTCATGGGGCGAGAACGCTTTTTATGGCTTCATCCGACTGGGGCTTTAGCTTCGAGCGTTTCTTTTCATCCTATGCGATCCGAAGTTCGCATCACGTACAGTCTGCTATTCGATCATGAAGGCATTTAGCCAACAGATCATTTTACCGAATCGCCGGAATGGATCAGACTCCGTGTCGGGGAACCTCCCCAGTGCACAATCGATCGCATTCCTTCGACGTGAGCGTATGACTTACGATTTAGAATCACACCGGGTTATAAAATTCGCTTTAGCCGCTTCTCTTATTCGAAGCCTCTGTTTTTGCGCCGACCAGCATCTATGCCGCCGCCTTCGCCTCCAGACCCTTATGCCACAGCAAAATCCCCAGCCGTCGCATGCACGCAACCACGGCAATTTTTTTGTGTTTCGGATTACGCGACACGATCCGCTCGTACACCACGCGCTCCTGTTCATCACACCGGACTCGACTCCAGACGGCCTGACACAATATTTTCCGAAGCCGCGACGGCCCTTGGCGCGTAATATGCCCCTTGCGATCGGACGCTTCTCCGCTCTCGTAACAGGCCGGTGCCAATCCCAAGTAGGCCCCCACTTTTCGGCGGTTGGCAAAACGGCTCAAGTCGCCCATCTCCGTCAGATAAACTATGGCTGCAAAAACACCTACGCCTTTCACTTTCTGCAACGCCTCCACCGGCTTCAGGTAGCGCGGCGTTTGCGACAACGTCTCGATCACTGCGTCCATCTGATCCGACTCCTCTTCCAAATGGCACAATTGCCGCAACAAGCTGTCCAACGCCGTTCGCGTCCCCACCGGCAACTCGATTTTCTTCAGCCAGGCCCGATAAGCCAACGTCCAGTTTTTGAATTCCGGCGGACGCTTCGCCCTCGTCCGCTTAAGCAACATCTGAACTTGGGCCTTGACGGCCGATTTCTTCTCGCCAATATCAATGCGCGTTCGAACCAACTCCCGGTCATCGCGCAACTGATGATCGGGCACCCAGACGCTCGGCAACTCGTTCCCTGCCAGAACATGGCCCCGCAACAATTCCATCATTTTCTTGGCGTCCCACCGATCGCTTTTCCGTTTCCGGTCTTGCGCCGATTTCGCCATCCGCGTCGGCGCCAAGACATGACACTCCACACCCGCCGTCCGGCAGTCATCATAAAACCCGTACCCCAGCGACGACGCTTCGTACACCACCACAATCCGGTCCGCCTGGTTCTTCTCCGCCAGCGTCTTCAAATCACTCAACAACTTTTGCCGCCCCTTCATCGTATAGGGATAGTCCTTCGCCACGGATGCCTCCCGATGAACCGCAATCGCCACGCTAATGTTTTTTTCGTGCACGTCCGCCGAACACATGATAACTTTCTTCACGGTCAGTCCTCCTGGTTGATTGGTTTAACGATTCGTTACGGAACAGTTATACCACTTCCTGCGAGGACTGACTTTTCTTTTCAGCTACATGGTAACTCTGTGGTGAGGTTTGTTTTGTTTGGGTTGCGGGCATAGCCCGCGTTGGGAGAGCAGCAATGCA
>CAIYET010000033.1 GCA_903925285.1 Candidatus Hydrogenedentota bacterium
ATCCTTTTCTTGCGTGCTGACCATTACCTACCTTTCGATATCGCCGCGCCCGAACGTGTCTTCGTTCTCCAGCATCTTTTCAGTGCGCTCCACGCTCGGTCGATGGGTGTTACGCATATGCTTACCTTTGCGGACCTTCTTGATAATCCCTTTGTCGAACAGGATATCGACGTTTTCGTCTTGAAATTCCTTGAGCTTGTACTGCGAAATCCGGTCGAGATCCGCCCCCTCCTTGATAATGTGCGGCGTGACCAGTACAATCATATTCTGTTTGGTGCGCTGGCTGTTTTTGCTGCCGAACAACCAGCCTATCAGTGGCAAGTCGCCCAATAGCGGTGTTTGGTTTTTCATATGACTCGTCGACTCGGTGATCAACCCGCCGATGACGCCCGTGCAGCCATCTTTCACCACCACGTTGTTCGTCACCTTCGATTTGTTCAGCGTGGGCCCCAGGTTGTTCGCGTCAATCGAACTGTTCGTCGCCTGCGAGGACACTTCGATTTCGGTTTCCAGCGAAACGTAATCGCCTTCGTTGATGTGCGGCTTCACCTTCATCTTCACGCCGACGTCCTGCCGAGTGACGCTGCTGGAGCCATATCCGCCATATCCGCCGCCATATCCGCTATATGCGCTAGATGCGAGGGCCGTCGCGGTGCTTGAAGTCGGATTCGTGTAGGTGGGCCGCGAAGTGATGATGGGCAGTTCCTGGCCCACGATGATGTTGGCCTCCTCGTTGTCCTGCGTGGTGAGGCTGGGCTGCGAGAGAATGTCCGTATCGGTTAGCGCTTGCAGGGACTTAACCAGCAATGGCACGAACGGTATGCTTATGCGCCGCTTGCCGACGCCGGGGATGTTCACAATGGCGGTGATGTCGCGGTAGAGGCCTGCGGTGAATTGCGAACCCGCACCTAAGGTAAGGATGGAGGCGGATTGGCTAACCTGTCCGGCCGCCAACGTATTGGCCAACTGCGTGGCGGTTGTTGCGGAAAGCAGGCCCGTAACCTCGCTCGTCAGGGCGGTGGCTTGGGACGTCATCATGTCCGTGCCCGTCGTGACGAATCCCGTATTGCCGGTGAGGCCGGCCGCGTTCACGTCCAACTCGAACTTGTCGTTGATGGTTACGTTCATGATAGTGGACTCGACCAACACTTGGCGTTGCGGTATGTCCAATTGCGAGATAATCTCTCTGATCAGTTTGTAGTCCTGCGGCGCGGCCAGGACGATCAGCGAGTTGTTCTCCTCGTAGCGCGTCACGACGACTTTCTTCTCGAACGGTTGGATTTCAGCGGACTGTGCTCCGCCGCCGCCGCCGCCGCCGCCCTTTTCACCGCCTTGGCGCGGCGCGGTGCCGACGATGGCGTTCAACGCTTTTTCGACTTTTTCCGAATCGGCGTTGAGCAATTTGTATATGTTCATGTTGTTGGCTTCGTAAGGCGTCGGCGTGTCGAGCTTGCCCACCAGATCGCGCACCCGCTTCATGAGTTCCGCGCTGGCCACGACGATGAGCGAGTTCAGGCGATCGTCGGGGACGATGCGTAACGTCTCGTCGCGGTTGCCCGCGACCGTCGACGCGTTCTGGCCAGGGACGGTCGGGCGCGAAGAGGGGCGAACGGGTTGTGGCGGCCGCGCCGCGACGGGCTGTCCCGGACGCGGCGCGTTCGTATTGCCCATTAAGACTTCCTGGATCTGTTGCGCCAGCACCTCGGCTCGCGAATATTCGAGTGTGAAGATCTCCATTTGGCTGTCGAATCCGGGGATGTCCACTTCGTCGATAAAGGTAAAAATGCGCCGCAGACCGTCAGTCGTGTCCGTGATGATCAGGGTGTTGGTTTTCTGATAGGCGTCGATCTTGACAAACATCGACCCCAGGTTTTGAAGGATCGGCATGACGTCGGCGGAGTCCGCGTGCTCGAGTTTGATGACATGCGTTTCGAGTTGATCGTACATGTCCTTGGGTAACTCTTTCGTCCCTTTCTTAATGGGCACTTTCTCCATCTGCTCGTTTGCCTGAACGATCTTGACTAATTTGCCGCCAAGTGTTTCGACCATCGCGAATTTGCGCGACTGGAGGATGGACTGAAGCACCTGATACGCCATTTCCGGCGGTATCTTGCTGTGCGTGATGATCGTGACTTTTGCCGAGGCGATAGCCGGGTCGACATCGAAATTCTTGCCGGTCATTCGTGCGATTGCCGCCACCACCTCGCTGAGATCTTGATTGGTGAAATCGAACGAAATGGGGTCTGTGGGCGTCTTGCCCTCCTTCGGCAACGTGTCCTCGTTTACCGGTTCGCCTGGGGTCGTTGCCGATTTCGGCTGGCCAGGCGCCGACGCCGCGCCTTTTAGGGGCGGAGCGGTATTGCGCAATTCGCTCGGACGAACCGGACGGGCAGGTCGTGGGCGCACGGGCATGGGTCTCGGCATTGGCGCCGGCGGGGGTGGCGGAGGGGGATCCTGTACATCCGGGGCTTGTTCCACCACCGGCGCTTCGGGAACCGGCGCCTGGGGTGGCATGGGTTGCTCGGCAGACACCGCTTCCTGCATTGGAGGCGCAGCAGGCACTTCGTTCGCGTCTTGAGCGCTTGTCCAACCCGTCCAAAGACACGCCGCAAACGCTAATACCATCCACCCCACGAGCTTGCGCGTATGCACCGTCGAGCGCACACATGGCGCAATAGTCATACGTACCCGGTGGATTGTCCCTAGATGCATCGAGGCCCTGTTCATAGCGTTTCCTTAGTCCAACTTGTAGGTAATGACCATCGGTTTACCGTCGCGCAGAATGCCGACACGGAACGTGTTCGAGTTCCGATACTTGTTCACGATCTCCATGACCTTCTCTTCGCTGTCGATCACCTCGTTGTTCACCGTCTGGAGGACGTCGCCGTTGCGCACGTCCAGCGTCTTCGCCAACGGGATCGATTCAATGTTATTTGCCGTGATCCCGGCAATGTTGCCCGATCCATCCCGATACAGTTCTGGACGAACCTGGGTAACGAGATCCGCGTAGTTGGTTACCACTTCTTGGATCAGTTCGGCCTTCTTAAGGTTCACGCGGTTGCCGGGACCCACAGGTGGCGGCGGCGCAGGCTTAGGCGGCGGCGCCGAGGCCACTTGCGTTTGACCGCCTTCCTTTGCGTCGGCGCGCAGCACTTCGCGCCGGTTGGCATTCTTGTTGAACAGGATGACTTTTCTCGGATAAATCTCTTCGAGCGTAACGTTTTCGACCACCTGTTGGTCAATGAAAAAAACGCCTACCTTATTGGCATTGTCCAGATTCATAATAAAGGCCGACGCAAACGGATCCTTCGGAGACGTGGCCGCCGTACCGCACAGTTGCAGGCGCAGCTCGGTTTCCTTTTCAATCGGTTCGGGCGGTGGGGGCGGGGGGGCTACCTGAACCGACTTCGCCGCATCGCCGAAAAGGCCGCTGGTCACGAGGCCCTCGTAGTCCGCGCGGGCTTTGACTTGCGCGAGCGAACCCGCCAACGCATCGGGTTGCACCGCAATGGCTGACGCCACGGACCCAGTAGAAAATTTCGTCTGCGGCAAGTAGCGCAAAAAGCCGGTATACCACGCCGCGACGCCTGCCGCGACACCAAGAATCAAGAGGCGTTCTCCAAACACGAACGCGCGTCGTATCGCCAGCCCTCGAAGCATCTTTTCCTCTATGCCAATATGGACGCCTAGTGCGCCGCCCCAGTGGACGGTCAGGCAGATCTACACATACACGTCTCGTTTGTACAACGCTTCCAACCGAAAACGCGTTGACGCCGGGACGCAATAAACCCTTGCGATGCGCGGACATGCCACATCCCAACGCCACTCAGCATAAACCAATTCGCCGCGCCGCGCAAATCGATGCAGCACACAACATCTCGTCGCCAAGAACGGCAATCAACTACATGATGTCCCACGCATTCGTGAACAGACGGGATGTTTTACCTGAAAAAGGTCTTGGTAACGACCCGGGCCGCTGCCTCAAGCAAAACTAGGCTTCAGGCTTCAGGCTTCAGGGAGATCGCCGCGACTTGAAGCCTGAAGTCTGTCAAAACCACAAGTCACTTTCTGGCCTTCTGTTGCTTGACGATATCGCGAAGGTAATCCTTGTATTGGTCCAGCGGGATGCTAGGCTCATCTGGACTGAAAAGTTTCTTGCCCTTTTCACCCGACTGCTTGTCGGCGGCCGTGGCCACCTGCTTGTTGACGGTATCCAGCATAGCGACCTTGGCTTGGGGAGAGGCCCCCGTGACATATTTCTTGCCGGTTGTCGAGACCTGGACGGAGAACTTGCCTCGGCTGCCCGCGACCAGGACGTAACCCTGCTGCGGGTCGTTCTCAAGATAGAGAATGACTTCCTCGTTTTCGGTGAACTCGGGCAACTCGGATATCACGGTCACAATTCCGCCGACGCGTCCGCCGGCCAGCCGAAGATAAATGTCGCCGTCCTTGTTGGCTGTGCCTTTAACCACATCCTCAACCGTGACGACCACATCGGTGACGATGGCCGGGCCGCCTGCCGTGGATACCCATTGGCTGTTCACCGAGGTCACTTTGCCAGTTACAATCGCATCGGAAAGGCGTACCATATCCTCGTCGCTCAGATAGGCCACAAGCGCCTGCGCGGGCATAGCCATCAGGCCGAGCACGATAATGAGCGAAGATATCGCAACCGCTTTCCGGTGGCGGCGCCATCCCCAGACACCTAGTGCGAAAACCGCCAAAACACACGCGATCCACTTGGCGTTCACAAGCAGCCACTGGACGCTCGCCATGGCATTGGACCAAGCGTTCAGAGCCGTGGGGTGCTTGAGCAGAAAGCGCGCTGCAACCGGAGCTATCTGATAGTAAGTGCCCACAATCATACTCCCTAACATGGACCTCAACAAGGTGCCGTCACGGAATGAACGCAGCGACGAACCGAGCGATGGGGGCTCCGTTGTCTTTGTCGTCGTAAGGCCGGGCATGAGGTTGAGGGGACACACATTATTGCGGTCGCCGAACATCGGCTTCTCGCCTGGCAACATCGTCGCAAGGATCTTGCCCGTATCGGCACTAACCACGTTGTTGCGAACACGATCGAATGTGAGCGGGGTGCCAAGATCGTGCTTGGCCATGTCGAAAATATTCTCGCTATCGTGAAAGACTTCGGATTGAAACAGGTCGAAGGGCGCCGCGACGGCCGTTCCGGCTGCGCCGCCGAGAATGGAAGCAAACAGGGTGGGTGAACTTCCGGGTGGCGATTGGCGTTCGAGGTCGCTAAGGTTGAGCGGGGACATCGTCAAGGTGTAGGTCGGCGCGAAAGTCTGGCCGTCGATGGTTTCCATCGTCTTGCTCAAACCGTTTAGGTCGAAACGCCCGCCCAGCAACGGCTGAAGTTCGTACAGTCCCGATTCCGTGCTGAACAACGGGACGCAGCTCGTGTTGGGGTCGTTGTCGACGTCGCACCATGCGACGACGTGTGCGCCGGGAAGCGGGATCGATGGGATGCCGGAACGGGCCTTCGTGCGCGCCTCATGCGAGATCGTGAAGAATTTGTCCTGGCTTCCGCGCGGATAGAGGTACGAGATGCCCGCAATGTCATCGGGCGCGAGATCTCCGTTGCCAGTTACGTATTGGCCTCCACCCATGTCCACGAAGAAGGCGGCGGGGAACATACTCGGGGTCGCACCCACCAGTTGCAGCGTGTTGGTGACATCGCGCAATGCCACCACGGGCGACTCCACGGGGCCTGTTACGCCGGCAATAGTCGTCATTTGGAGATTGTTAAGCGGTGTGGCGGACAAGCCGAGCATGAATCCGACGCCGTGCACGACAGCGGATTTCAGATCGACGAGGGGCTTGACGCCGGGCGTGGTGATGCGCACGGAAGAACTGTTCACCTGAATATCTGCCTCGACAATCTGGCCGCCTGTGAACCACAGCGTGTAATTCCCGATCGTCAGGGGCGTATCGGTGATCGCAAAGGTGATGGCGGTCACGGAGCCAATCGACTGACCTAGGTCGGTAATAACCCCCGAACCAATCCCTGTTATCGTAATACCAGGCTGAATGGAGATGGTATTCATATTGTCGAGACCCGTCCGTGCCGTGGGATCGATGCCGATGGTCGGCGCCGGCAGGGGATCGACAATGGGACCCTTGAACTGAAAACGGGCGTAGCTGGTGGGGACATTCTGCCATACGTCGAACGCTTCCTTGACGATCGTCTGTTCATCGTCCGTGAAGCCGCCTTTTCCGCCCGTTATGTAGACGATCAGGCCCTCGTTCGGACCGCTGATGTCACTGTCGTTGTTGACGTCGTTGAACATGTCCCACGTCCAACGCGCAAGCTTGAGTTGGAGAAAGGGGTTGTAGCTGCCATAGGGGAAGAACGCATCCGCCACAGGCGCGACGGCCAGGACTCCTGCCGCGCACAGCCCCACAATCGTCAATTTCCGTACTGTCGCTCTCACAAACCGAGCTCCTTTCTCGTTGAAGGGCCGCCGCACTTGCGGCACGGCGGCCCCGAACATCACTTCACGCGCATCCGGCGGCGCCACGCCGTTCCACCCACGCCGGCCGCCAAGCAAAACATCAGCAACCACGGTTGGGCCAGCGCCCATGCCAGCGGCGTCAGCACGCACCGAACCGTCGCGGCCAACGCAGCATGCCGCGCGATCGCGTCGGCCAGACCAGGGCTTACCGCATAGTAGCACGCGACCAACGCCGTGCCCACGGATGTCTTGAGTAGGACATCGTCGCGGTACGCGCGGAACACGTCCAAATGCCGCTCGAGTGGCGAACCGTACGCCGCTGTGGCGATGAAACATGGGCCGCCCGGACTATTGACGTAATAGAAGGCGCCGGTCGAGATGTCTTCGAGCCCCTTGGTCGAGTTGGGATCCAGATTGCGCACGGTCACATCCATCGACCCGGTTTCGGGGAATCCGCTGACGGGGAAGCCAACCTCGATTATGGTAGCGGTGGCCGACTCGATCGGCATGATCGTCTGGCCGAACAACACTTCGAGATCATGCACCTGGTTGAAGTTCGTGCCAGTGATCTTCACGGGGAACGCCGCACGCCCGCCACGGTTCGGATTGACGTCGCCAATCTTCGGCCCGGACGTGCTTGCCGTGTCGATTACATTGAAGAGATCGTCGCGGCTGCGCTCGTCGCCGGTCACCGAATTGCGTGCGATGAGCACTGCGGGATTGGTCGGCTTGAGATCCTTGATGTTGCTCAACGACACCTCGATGGAAGTGTCTGTGCCGCCATTCACCTTCACGGCATACCCGCCGATCGATACCAGCGGCGCGGACCCGAAGCCCGATCCGCGAATCACGAGGTCGAAGGTGCCGGGCGGCGTGATGGCCGCCGGTAGATTCGACTGCGACACGCTGTCGATCACGATCGAATACGGTCCGACTAGCGGCTTTTGTGCGGTGACCATGCGCGTCTTGAACTTGCGGCTCGTGCTCGAACGGAGCCAGTTAAACCCACTCGCGTCAGGCTCCTGGCGCGCCTTGTAGCTGTCCATAGAGTAATTCAAGGGCGGATTCTGGAAGAAGGTGATGAACCCGAGTCCGCGCGATGCCCACGGGAATTCGCTGAACAGCGCGGCTTCGTCACTGGTCCTCACCGGCGATCCCGGCGTCAAGAACGTGTCGGGATCCGGTTCGGTGGGCGTGTTCGGGCCCCAGGACACGATCGCCGTTGCGAATTGTTCGCCGTCTGGAATCCGACTCGATGCGCGGGCCACGACGAAGAAATCCGGGCCTTGCTCGGCGTCGCCGTTGCGGATGCCGAAGTTGTCGGGCACCCACTGGCGATGGCGCGCCTGGCCGGTCAGTGCCTTCGGCCAGTCGTCCGTACCGGGCTGGCAGAACACGAACTTGACTTGGGTTTCGGGCTGGCCGGACTCGCCGACGAGCATCGGCATCACATCCAGCGCGACCGGAATGTCGATGCCGGGGTCGAAGATGCCGTTGCGGTTGCGTGGATCGAGATCGTTGTCGCGGTACAGCGCCACGCCGCTGACGCTCTGGTCGATGTTCAACGGCAATAAGTCGCGCGTCAGGTTGAAGTCGGAAGGCCATACTTCGCCTTCGCCCTCGCCTTCGCCGCCGGTCTGGCCCGTGCCACGGTAGAACTCGACGATGACCTGTTCGAGGAACGACGGGTCCTTTACGATGCGCCATGCACCGTCGCGCGGCTGTCCACTGCGCAGGCTTAGTTCGTTACTCGTGTTGCCGAGAATCTCGTAGGCCTCATAGCGGCCATCGATCAGGAAGCAGGCCTTGAAGGCATCAATCGTCCACGTACGGCCCGCGACGTTGAAGGTACTCTGCGCGCCGACGCCGCCGGTCGTGCCCGAATCCAAAGTCTGACCCGCACCGTTGGTCGAGACATCGATACCGATCATCGGCATCGGCGGACCGCCCTGCGTGATCTTGTTTGGACGGTTCGTCATGTCGGTAAACTTCACCGCGACGTTGCCTTCGAGCATATCGAAGCCGTAGAAGTCTTGCACGGGGCCTTCATCGGGATTGGTCTTCATGAAGGCGCCAGGACTGGTTGGGGTCTTGGGCGAGAACTGGACGCCGGCCGTACGCTGGGCGAGAGGCCGTCCGGGAAGGGTTGCGGGCACGAACGCCCGGAACTTCTCGAACCGGGCCAACTGATCCGATGTCCGCACGACCAAGAAAAGGTCGTCGCCGAAGTTGTCCGTATTGACCGACGTGGCGGCTACTGCTTTCGCCGGGTTGGCGAACGCCGCCGCATCGAGCAATTGCGGTATCACGTCCCCGCGCGGCTTGGCTGCGGCCTTAGCGTCCTCGCCATCCTTTTTCCCCAACGGGATGAGGACTCCGAAGGATGAGGCATTATCCTGCGTCGGGAGCGGCCACGCCTGTTTGGGATGCAGCGTGAGCACCCATGCGTAGTCGGCTCGATCCACCACGCCGTCGCCGTTCATGTCGTCTGCTTGGCCGTCTCCGTCGAGGTCCACAGGCTCAGGCGCGTTGCTCCATTGCAGGTCCGTCAACGGTACCGCCGTGTTGTCGGTGGCTCCGACGAAGTCGGCGGTTTCGTCGAACGGTGAAGATAGGAACATGCCGTCATTGCCGGAGTTTTCCATGAGCAATACGCCGGAACCGGGCGTCAGCCCGTCTGGGTCCAGGCCGAGCAGCTTGCTCGGATTGAAATCCGGACCCCAAAACGCGACGGTAATATCCTTCAGGTACATCTTGTTTATCCCGTTGGTGACGAGGTCGTCGCTCCCGACCAGGTTGAAGCCGAGCATGGGCGTCAACGGGCTGCAAATGTCCACGTGTTGATGCAGTAAACGGGCTTCGCGATGGCTTTGAGACCAGTCGCTGGCGCGCGGGAACTGGCCCGCCAACAGGCCACCCGGCCACGTGCCGATATACGGCAGAATCGGTTGCTGCGGTGGATACGGAAATGCATTCGAGCGCGGCCCGTGCGGCGGCTGGTCGACGAGCACGTTGAAGAAAGGAGCGGTTTCGTAGGCAAACTGGCCGGCGCCGTTCTGATCGTCCGCACCCACATGGACGCCATTGAACGTCCAACTCCAGGTAAGGAGGTTCCAAGGCATCACGCCGACGCTATGCAAGTTGTAGAACTGGCTCATGCGCGCCTGCATCGGGTCCATCCACTGGTCGAACCAGAACTGGTAGCCGCCCAGGAACGTGTAGTTCGTGGCGGTACCTGCGAATACAACGCCCAGCGAGGGAATGCTCACACCAAAGTCGCCGTCGCCGTGGTAGAAGAGGGTCTGGTACGCGTACCGATTGTTCGACTCATACGTCATGACATAATCATGGACATCCAGGTTGAACCGGCACGGTTTGGCATTGTCGGCCACCAACGTGCGTTGCGGCCACCAGGGTTCTTCCGCTTCCCACAGGGGATCATCCTGCCACGCTATCGAAGAGAAGATGTTCGTCGGGATCTGGCTGTCCACATAGATCCCGCCCGTGTACTGGCCCGCAACCGAGTCGTAGCGGCGCGGTTCGATGAAGCAGCGGAAGTCCGCGCCGGGATTCATTCCCGCGCCGTCGGGCGGCGAGACGCTGATGTCTTCATAACCGCTGTCGGCGCGGCATACGACGAAATAGTCGTTCTTGTACATGCTGGCGATGCCGCCGTCGGGCACATTGGGCACGAATCCGCCAGTCTTGTCGGAGCCGGTCCAGCGTCGTTCGCCGCCGGTAGTGCGAAGCCGGATCTTCCACCACGGATCGCCGCCGCCCGGCGGGAAGGGCACATACTCCCACGTAGCCGTGTCGGAAAACACCCCTTGGCCCGTGTCCAGCAGGTTGTAGTATGTCGCGGGCCACAGTGGCTTGTCGATGAGGGTTACCCCGCCCGCAGGATCTTGCGTGGGCGGATCGAACTTGCCGTTGCCGTTGCTGTCGTGCCAGATCCAGACGCCGTTGAACGCGAAATCGTAACCGATCGGGTGGTCGACCACAACCAACTGTTCGCTGTTGTTGCGCATCGGGTCGAAGCCTTCGGGCGCATTCAAGCCGCCGTTGCCCGGCTCGCCGTACGGATCGGCACCGATGTCGGTGAATACCACGTTTACCTCTTCCAAGTCGGCCAGCCACTTTATGTTTGGCGCCGTCCCGGTGTAATAACGGCCGTGCGTGCTCGCGCCAAATATGTACGGCGGCGCGACCGAGTGGAGGTTGATGCCGACGAGGGGTATCCACTGTTCGAGCGGCATGAGCTTGCGAATGTCCAGGTACTCGCCCGAAACCAAATTGAACAGCGTTCCAGCCACGTCCCACCGCGGACGCGACTGTTCGGCCATGGGCGAGTACATGCGGTACGGCCATGTCCAGGCATTGGCAAAAGCGTTGTTCCAAGTGGTCAGCGGTCCGCCCGTGATGTCCCAAACCGCGAAACTCGACGAATAGCCAACCTTCAGATCGAGCGTTTTGGGTGGGTTTTTGTTGAAATCGGGCGAGTACTTGTCGACGGCGGTTCCATCGGTCTTGACTGGGAACGGGCACATGCGCGCATCGTCCACCGTGTAGCCCAGGCTCAGTCCGGAACGCCATGTGGCCGATGTGCGGAAGGCCACGATGTACGATACATTGGCATCGGGCGAGGACGACGGGACAGGAAATTGTGGCTTGCCGGGCGTGCCGTTGCCTATGAAATTCAGATGATAGGTCAGCAAGCCCTGGCGGTTGCTGATGAGGCGTCCGAGGGGCGCGCCATAGTTGTCCCAGTAGATGTCCGTGGGCACAGACGAGTCCAGCGGGCCGCTGCCTTCCCCGATGGCTAGCGTATCGCGCGGCGTTGAAGGACTGTTGGCGGTGTCGGAGCCTCCCGCCTTCTGCGGACAGTCATTGATCGCGGGAATTGGCGGACCGGGCTGTTTCGGATTCGCCGCGTTGCCGGAGGTCACCTCGAACGCCTTCACCCATGTATTGTCGGTCTCGTCGCTCTCCGTAATCACGCCGGGCGGCGCGTCCGTGACGATCATGAACTGGTAGTGTCCGGCGGGAAGGGATCCGATATCGTAATCCACATCGTACACATAGCAACTAGCTTCCACAGGCGGGTCTGCGTACCAATGCGCGCTCCAAAGCGTAGTGTTGGTATCCGTGTCCGTGAGGGTCAGGGTCGTGTCGAAGCGCACTGTCGTCGCTGCCGTCGGCCCGGTATTGTTCTGGTTGATTACCGCCCAGGACACATATAGCACGTCGCTCGATGTGAAGGGGCCGTTATCAATGTGGATCCCGAAGTTTTTTGACACGACGATTGCGTCCGTCACCATCCCCGGTAGCTGGGAGGGCGTCAGGTTCGGCATCGGCGTCGCCTCCGGTGTGTTTTTCTTCTGGAATATACCGAATTCGAGCAGATCGGAGGCAGCCGGGCCATCGACGTTGTCATAGCCGAGAACCGTACTGCTCCTGGGATCCATCCGCACGGTGTACGTCATCGACGACAGATACCGCGGTGCGGGCTTGTCTTTACTGTCCCAATTCATGGTGAACGAGATCAATGGCACCCAGTCGGTCAGCGGCAGTAAGGCGTTCTTATCCTTGTCCTTGATACCGTCGGTCACCGTCAGGGATGCCGATGGGTAATTATCTCCCGCGATTATCGTGCAATTGCCTTCGCCTTCACCCTCGCCTTCGCCTTCGCCTTCACCTTCGCCTTCACCGCCACCTGGAGGACGCACCAAGATATAGTTCTCGACCTTGAGCGTATCCGTTATATCACCGGTGTCGTTGCGGAAGGTCGTCGTCAGCGTAACCGCCAAGATGCCCGGGGTAATATAGGTGTGCTTGGGCGATTGCTGAGCGCTGAGCGCCGAGCCGTCGCCGAAGTTCCACGACCAGGCGACAGCCGGGTTGTCGGATGTACCGAGCGAGAGGTCCGTGAACTGAACGGTGAGTGGCGCGGTACCGAGGCGCGGCGCACCCTCGAAGTTCGCGTAAGGAGCCGTCAATATCTCGATATAGTTCGTTTTCGTCGCCGAATACGACGTGTCTGTGTCTTCTACCGTCAACGTGACCGTGTATTTGCCGACGGCAGTGTATTTGTGCGAGGTCTGTGGCCCGACGGAAGAGGTCCCGCCATCGCCGAACTCCCACTTGTAACTGGCGATATTATTCAACCCCGTCGTGAGGCTCAAGAACGTAATCGACTCGTTGGGTGCTCGCCGCGTGAAGTTGGCGGTGAAATTGACCACGGGCCTCGCGAGAGCCGCGATCGGGTACGTCTGCCCGGCTTTGTTGGCGGTCGTACGCATCCAGTAACGATATTTGTGTACGTCGCTGATACCGGGTACGGGCGGGGCCGTGCTGCTGTAATTCTTGCCCGGCAACGCATCCTGGCTGTGGTCCTCTTCAACGCGCGTGACTATCTTGCGATTGTTAGGATCGAAGGTCCAGTAGTTGTGCGACGGCCGATTCTTGAAGAAAGTGATGAATCCCAGCGCGCGTGAACTCCACGGAAATTCGCTGAAAATCTGTGATTCGGTCGGGTTCACTTCGCCCCCCGGCCACGCCAACGGCGACGGGAACTGATCGGGATCGGGTTCGGTCGGCGTGGCCGGACCCCACGATACGACGCCCACGCGGAAGCGATCGCTCTTATCCATCTCCTTTGCTGCCCGAATGACGACGAAGAAATCGGGGCCAGTTTCCGGATCGGTCGGCGATAAACCGAACGAGTCGGGAATCCACTGCCGCAAACGCGGCTGTTCGGCCAGCAGTTTCGGCACATTATTCACCGCAAGGTCGTCGGTACCCGGTGACGAGAAGACGAACTTAATCATCTGCGGCTTGCCGGCCAGGCCGATATACGTGGGCGGCTGGTCGAGCGTCAAGGGAATATCGATATCCGGGTCGTACTTGCCATTGTTGTTGCTCGTATTCCAGTCATTGTCGCGATACAACGCGACACCGCTTATGGTCTGGTCGATATCGAGCGGCTTGAGGTCGTGCTCGAAGTTGAACGTGAGGTTGCCTGCGTCATCGTAGACTTCGACGATTACCTGTTCGAGGAACGTCGGATCCTTTACAACCCGGAACTTGCCGGTGGCCGGGTGGCCGGAGCGAAGCGTAAGCGTGTCGTCGGTGGCCGCAGTGATTTCGTACGTTTCCAGGCGTTTCGCCCCCGTTTCGGAGGCCAAACCCACCAGCCAGTCGCCGACGACGTCGGTGGACCACGTCATGCCGGGCGTGACGTATTGATCGGGCGCGGCGGCGGCTGTTCCGTTGTCCGCCTTGTATACGGTGGCGTTGTTCGGATCGTTTGGATTAGACACGTTGTCGCGGTTCGTCGAGAGGTCCAGACCCAGCACTGCCAAGTCGGTGCCGCCCGGCTTGATCTTCTGGCCCAAGGACGTCATGTTGACGACGTCCGCCGCCACGTTGACCTCGAGCATATCGTGTCCGAAGAAGTCTTCGACGGGGCCTTCGTCCGGATTCAGTTTGAGATTCGAGTCGGGCTCGAAATACGGGGGCGGAGTAATCTGGACCCCCGCATTGCGCGTGGCGGGCGGATTCATAGGCAGTGCTACCGGCACCATCGCGCGGAACTGTTTGAAACGCCTGATGTTACGCGACGTACGAACCGTCACGAACAAGTCGTCGCCCTCGTTGCGGGCGATGGGCAAAGCCTTGGCGGCATCCGTTGCGGGATCTTCCGGCGCTTCCCAATGCGACGCATCGAGCGTTTGAACTGTCTTGCGAGAATACGCGTCTTTGCGCTCGGCAAGCACACCGTTCGCATCGTTGTCCTTGAGACCAGTAGGTACGACAAGGGCCTTTGTGTCGGCATGCGGAACCTTCCAGGTCGTCGCGGGCGTCAGTTTCAGCACCCACGCGAAATCAGCCTTCTCATCCACCACGCCGTCGCCATCGACATCCAGCGGATTGCCGTTCGCATCGAGTATCGGCGCCTTCCCGTTTCCATCCAAGTCGTCGGGTTTGCCGTCGCCATCCAAGTCGATGGGTACGGGGGCATTGCTCCATACGCAGTCAACCAACGGGACGGGCCTATCGCCCAGACCGAATACGCCGTCGCCGCTCGAATCCTCGATGAGCAGCACGCCCGATGTGGGCAGCGTGCCCGTCGGATCCAGCGGAAGCAGATCGGTGTGTGGATCGAAGTCCGGACCCCAGAACGCCACCGTCACGCTCAGCAGCGACATCTCGCTGTACAGGTTCGTGATGGGGTCGTCCGCGCCGCACACGTTGATACCGAGCATCGCCGTGATGTTGGTGATGCCCATCGTCGGGCTTGCCGGGTCCGTTGGGCTGAATGGATCGGTGCGCTCCGTCAGCCAACGCGCAGCGCGTACGCCAGACGGCTGAACGGCAATAAAATTCGCGTCTTTCGGGTCCAACCCTTCGGGCCAGTCGCTGACCCGCGGATATCGGGCCGACTGTAGCACAAAGCGGGCGATGGCCCAGGTACCGTCCGCCGCGCCGGGTACATGGCGCCACTCGTACGTTGGCGGCGAGTCGCTGGTCTTGAACTGGACGTCTTTGCCGGCGCGGATCAAGAACAACTGATTGGCCGTATTGCCCGAGATGCGGAACTTGGCGTTGTACTGGTCGATGAGCCAGAACCCGGTGTAGGCGTTGAATGGCCACGCGGCGTCCGGTACGTTGAATACATAAACGTCGTCGCTCATTTCGGCGCTCGAACCCGCGTCGTGGAAGTGGCAAGTTCCCAGCGAGCCGGTGGCTACCGTTGCGTTCGTCCCGAATGCGACAAGACCCAGCGCGGGGTTGCCCGGCCAGTTCTCATAGGCGGGCAATGTCGGCTGCGGCTGTGGGGTCGTGTAGAACTGTGACAATGGGAACTGGAAGTTGGCATTGTAAAACGGCACACTTTCGAAGGCATACTGGAAGCTGCCGATTTCGTCGCCAAAATACTGGCCAATCAGACCCATCGGATAGTCGAATCCGTATGTCGGCTGAAAGTACGGAAACGCTGTCGTTAGGAAACGGAGCCGCATGACCGAAAATGGGTCAATCCATGCATCCAGTATTCCACTTAAACCACTCAGACTTGTAGAACAGGTAGACAAGTAACCGTCGATAAAATCAACGTACGTTCTCTTGGCATAGAGATTGTCGGAATTGTACG
>CAIYET010000034.1 GCA_903925285.1 Candidatus Hydrogenedentota bacterium
CGGGATCAGCGCGTCGATCATGCCGTCGCAGTCGAGCGAGCAGATGTTGATGCCGTAGCTACGTGCCAACTCGGTGATGCGGCGGTAATGCGGTCCCACTTTTTCCATGAACACGTACGGAGAAATCAACGGACCGTTCTTGAAACAGATGTCTTCCCAGAAATGGATGAAATCGAATTTCGCGCCGCTTTCGAGGGCCGTCTTCGTGCACTGAAAACACAGGTTGCCATACGTGTTCACGATTTCGTCGAACAGGGCTTCGTCGTCGGCGTACAGGTACGTCGAGCCTAGCACGCCGAGGATATTGCGGACGCGTCCAAAAAGGCTGCCGCAATGTAGTCCGTAGAGAAACGTGCGTTTGTCGCGGCACAGATAATCGAGGCCGCCGTCGTCGAACGGGACCATTTTCTTTCCCGCGCGGACGTTGGCTTTCGTTACACGTTCCTCGCTGAACTGGAGGCGATGTTTGTAATGTTCCTCCCATTCCTTACGTCCCTTGAGCAGATGGTCGATTTCGGGCGGGATACCCGAAGTGTTGGGCTTTTCGAGGATGACGACGCCTTCGCCATCGAGGACCTTCCGCGAACCGTCGGGCAATTCCTCGACGACTTTACGCTCGAAACCCGGTCTCAGGTGCGTGTCGATATGAAAACATGTGTAATAGTTGAAATCGAAGCCTAGTTTCTTGTCCAGAGCGAGGTCGGTCGCGTTGCCGTCGCCCCACGCCTTGGCCATGCGTTTCGTGATGTGGCCTTCTGCGGCCCACTTGTCGAGCGTGGCGCCCCAATAGCCGAAATGCAGGACCGGCATCCGGTCGTACGGCTGATAATTCAACACCGCCATCGTGCGTTCACGGTTATTCATCGGTCATTCCTTTCCATTGGTTCAAGCCAAGTCTCGAATACCGCCTCGATGTTTTCGCGCGGGTCGCGCACGCCCCATTCGCACTGCGCAATGACCCCGCCTTTGCCGTCGTCCAACGCGCGGCGCACGCGGCGCACTGCGGCACGGACCTCTTCCGCCGTTCCAAACGGCAGAATGTCCTGCCGCGAGATCTCGCCCCAAAACGTGACCTTGCCCTTGTGGCGTCGCGCAAGCCCCTCGATGTCCATACAAAACAGTTGACTGTTGATCGCATGCACGCCCATCTCGATGAGGTCGGGATAGATGGCTTCGATGTGGCCGTCGCTGTGGAAGAAAATATACTTGCCCGCGCGCTTGAGGATGTCGCAATACTCGGTGTACATCGGCTTGAAGATCGCGCGCCATCGCTCGGGCGAAATCAACAGCGCGTTCTGCGCGCCCCAATCGTCCATAAAACCGACCGCATCGACGGCGGTCTTCGCCCACATCTCGATATCGCGCAAATTGAACTCGTGAATCAGCGAGCAGAGGCGTTTGAACTCGTCAGGTTCGGTCATGATATCCACGAACAAGTTTTCCGTGCCGCGCAGGAACTGCATCCGCTCGAAGGGGCGGACGTGCGTGCCGACTTTCGTGAACTTGTCCGTCTGGCGATGGCTCGCCCCGACACCGCTCAGGTTCGCATTGTCGAGGAGTTCCCACGGCGGCGTCCAGGATTCGAGACGGCTCCAATCGGCCAGCGGCGGATTCTTGACCTCGCCGCAAACGCCAATTTCGCAGACCGACCATTCGCAGTCCCATTCGTCCACGTACGTGCCGACCTTGCCCGAAGTGCCACGCGCGAGCGACGAAGGGCCGTAACGTCCATCGACGCCCGTGAAGTCGCTCGGAAACCGCTCGTTGACCGCATCGAGTTCCGCCTTGCGCAACATGCCCACGCCCGCCAGCGCCCACAATTCACGCGGGGCGCGGTCGGGACAATCAAACTCCAGCGTGCGAATAACGCGTTCGCGCGATGTCATGACAAGACCTTCCTTCCTGTTAAGAAGATGGAGTATAGCCTATGCGGCGGTGCGAAATGGCAAATTCTTCGCGCTGATTGGGGGCGCGTAAAGACGGGAGAATCCATCTAAAACGGCTCAGGCCCCTCCTTGCCTGGAATGACGTGTCCATTCGTGATTGTGGGCGACAGATTCCTCTCGATTCGATCAAGTTGACTTCTCAATGTAGCGAGTTCAATCACCACTTTCTCAATTTCCTTTTCCTGCGCGTACTGGTCAGGTTCGATAAAATAGCTTGCCAAAAAACCTGATACCGTTCCGACAAGCCCCACGCCGACAACAAAAAGAACGACGGCGATCGCTCGCCCTTCAGAAGTCACGGGATACTTGTTGTCAAGGTTGGCACTGGTAAGTGAGGCAACGCACCACCACAGGGCATCTTCGGGAGTTCGAATGGTAGAGTCGTTCTCCGTTTCGACGGTGAGAATTGCCACCGATGAGAACACGAGCAGTAGTACACAAGAGGCTCCCACGATACTAAGAGTCCACCTTGCCCGGTTTCGGAATAGAAACGCCATTATATATCGCAGAGAGCGAAAGGCTCTAAGAAGGCGAAAGATCCTGATTACTCTCACTGCACGACCCCAGCGGAGAAATTCTATCATTGGGATGCTTGAAACCAGATCTATCCAATTCCACTTAAGGAATTGTCTCCTATTCTCAGAGTACCACAGTCGCGCGAAGAAATCGTAGAGAAACACAAAGCATATAAGTGTATCGAGCTTATTCAGCAGGAGCAGAGTTCTTTCCGGCAGTTGGGTTATGCTTTCAACGAAAAGTACAGCTAAGACTAGGATGGAGAGGATGAGAATCAGGTACTGGAATATCGTCAACTTCTCTTCATTCCGCTGCGGCGGAAAGGGAGCTTCATCGGGTGGTTCCTTTAATGCTCTGGAGACCGATTCATCTGTCATGAACAAAATATCTCCTATCGAATATGCTTATATTGTCTCATGTGACTGTTCGCAGGACTCCTCCAATCACGTAACTCGCGGCTGCATCCACATGCGGAGGGAGAATCTGTGGTGAATTGTGGAGGTCAGCCACAGTACGGGAGACTTTGGCCAAACGGTCCATGGAGCGCGTTGAAAGACTGTTGTTCTCAATGGTCACTCGATAGTGCTCAAAACCTTCGGGCGCGAATTCACAGTAGTCGTTTATGTGGCCTCCAGGAATCGCCGCGTTGAACGGAATATTGGCTCCTTTGAACCTCTTGTCCTGGAGATCTCGGGCGATTTCTACCCGCTTGCGGTATTCTGGCGTGAGATCCTGGACTTTTTCGTCGAATCTCTCTTCAACGGACAGTGTTGTCATCTCCACCTGCAAATCAATGCGATCGAGGATGGGGCCGCTGATCTTTCCCTGATACTTGCGAACTTCCGCATTCGAGCAACGACATCGATCAGTGCCAGAATAACCGCACGGACATGGGTTCATTGCCGCGATCAATGAGAACCGTGACGGATATTGAATGGATGCGCCAACACGAGAGATTTGAATGACACCGCTTTCCATGGGTTGCCGAAGGCTGTCGAGAGTTGACTGGCTGAATTCCGCCAATTCGTCGAGGAAAAGGACGCCGAGGTGTGCCAACGTGATCTCACCGGGGCGCGGAATCTTGCTCCCGCCGCCGACTAGGGCTTGCTTTGAGGTTGTGTGATGAACGCACCGCATCGGGCGCCGGGATACAACGAGCCCATCCTTCTGTAGTTCGCCGCAGACAGAGTAGATTCTTGTCAGGTCCACCACTTCCTGGCGAGCCAGCTTCGGCAGGATTCCAGGAATGGCGCTGGCAAGCAGCGACTTCCCTTCACCCGGTGGACCGATTAGAAGCAGGTTATGGCCGCCTGCAGCGGCAATTAGGGCCGCTTTCTTAGCCTTCTCTTGCCCCTTTATCCTCCCGATGTCAATGCATGGCGGTATGTGCTCCTCGAATTGAACTCCGCCTGCTAAGATGTTTGTGAGTTTTGTCTTGCCACGGAAATAATCAATCACATCTCCGAGTGTGGCAATCGCCGATATCATGCAGCCGTCATGGCCTGGTGCTGCCATGATGAGTGCGCATTCCCTCTCATTGCCCTGAGGGACAATCAGTACTTGTCCAGGCTGCGAGATATACGCAATTGACAGTACGCCTGGAACACGCCGTACGTCACCGTGCAGGCCCACCTCGCCCATCAGGATGTATTTTCCTTCTGTGACTTCGTCCAGATCGGGAAGAATTCCCGCTGCCTGAAGCATGATGATAGCCAACGGCAAATCCAACCACGTTCCCTCTTTGGGTAGGTCAGCAGGGGCTAGGTTGATCACAACTCTTACTTGTGGCAGCGGAATATCATATTTTGCGAACGCACCCGAAATACGGTCAAGCGACTCCTGAACAGTTCGGTTCGCCATACCAGTAATGTCCGTGGTGCTCCGCCACTCGGATGGCTTTCTCAATACTTCAACTGCTCTAGCTTGTATCGTGACGACATAGCCATCAATCCCGACTACGATTCCGCCATACAATGTGTGATCTCGCTTCAACAACTGGCTCAAACGGTCTTCATTCTTGGAGTCATAAGATCTCATCATTGTGTACTTCCCTTCATTTCCAGAAACGCCGCAGTATCACTACGAGTAGTTCCTGTTCAGGATAGTGATTCCTCGACTAACTTGCAAGAGAACAGTTGTAAACATGTCATAACTCCATGGAACGCCCGGGGTGAGCTTGGCACGCGAACGGCAACGTTGCACAAGGATGGCATCCGCAAGTTGCGGGAACGCTGGCTCTATAAATGTCCGTTGGATGCGTAGCGAGCCAGTCTTGGAATCGCGGCACAGGCCATCTCGAAATAACGCAGATCCTTTTCCGTTCCGATGCTTTCGTAGCCAATAGCTTCTGCGGCCGCCAAAGTCGAACCCGCTCCGGCAAAAGTGTCTACGACAACTCCCAGGCCCAGCGGGAGTACTGCTCGCACGACTTGCCTCAGAAAAGCTTGCGGTTTCAGGCTAGGATGAGGCGCTAACGCGCGTTCGCTTGTCCGGGTAGGGCTGGAAGGGATGACGTCGCCGAACGGTTTGTCCTCGGACGGCCGTCTGAAACCTCCGGTTTGCCATTTTCTCAAGTTGTCCTGAATCCGGCCCTCGATGGGTTTTCGGAATACGAGCCACGGTTCCCACATGGAACGCGGCATTACGCTCACTTCCGAGTACTCGGTATGGGCGGCTTTAGGACGGTCGCCCCCGCGCATCGTCATGGTCAAGCGTATAATCTCGCCACGCCGCTCGAGCCCGGCGTCCGCCAGCGCCCCCGAAACGATGTACGACACGAGGGGATTGGACGCGACAACGACGTTTGCGCCCGGCACAAGTTTCGGCAACAACATTCTCGCCCAAAGCAGGAAGAATCCCCGGAGATCGCGGAGTTGCTCAGTATTCAAAGTGGTAAAGCGCGGCAATGGCGCGCGAACATGCCCGTCGAACGAGGGCGGCATTCGCCATACGCCTCCCTTGCCGTTACGAAGCTTTGTTTGCTGCTCGTCGCTATACTCGTGCAATCCATAGGGAGGATCGGTTACAACGGCATGAAGACTCCTGTCCTCCTGTTGCCGAAGCCATTGCATGCAATCCGCATGATACAGAAGCGAATTCCCGAAACGTACGGGCGCTCGCGGCTTCTCGTTCTCGAAAAGGGCCTCCTGGCTCGCGATACTTTGGCTCGACCTTACGCTGTAAAACCCTCGCGATTCCCTCACGAAAGCGTGGTCGGTATTCAGCCTCAGATACGAGCGGATGGAAGAGGACGGCGTTTCGCCTATCGTCTCGCGCACGTGCTCTTCGATTTCCTTGACGGCCAACGGTTTTTCGGACGATGACAAAGCCTGTATGATTGCGTCTCGGACGCGCCCGGGTTGTTTTCTTGCCGTCGGTTTTCTCATGATCCGCATTGTAGACGTCCAGACGTCTCTTGTCAAGCGGGCGAACAACGCTTGATCATTTTCTTGCGATGGTTGCCTCGTGATAGGATGCGTGTGGGTGGTAGTTGAAGGCGGAGCCAGCGCGAGTTCCGCAGGGCCATGTGAACGAAAGAAGGGTTGCGTCGCCTTAGCGTAGCGGATGTTTCCAACGAAGCCCTGGAAAACGGGCAAAGTCCCGATCCGTCGTGATCCACTCCGCACCAGCCTCGATGGCAAGTGCCGCGAGGTAGGCGTCCGGGATTAGATTGCCCTTGGCTTCGACATTCCGACAAAGGTCCGTGAAAATATTCCAATGGCGATTGCCCGGTGTGAGTCGCACCGCGTTGGGCTGCATGAGCAGAGATTCCACGAAATGGAGCGCTTGTTCCAGGGTGCTGGGCTTGGCAAAGATTCTCGGATGCGTAACGATTCTGATGACTGCGCTCAGGACAATGTCCGCAAGCCCGAATACCTGTTCGGCGACAAGAGCCGACTCGAGCCAGCCTTTGTATTCACGGTGCCGTTCCGCATCGCGCCGAAACGCATAGATCAGAACATTCGCATCGGGAAGGATCACGTCCTGCCTTCCATGCGGTCCAGTAAGGAAGCGGAGTCATCCAAGTCCACACCTGGCAGAAGTCCACCCGACCCCGATGTGGGTATCTTGATCCGGCGATTCGAGGCCTGTGCCTGTTTCGCATCGAGCGCCAGCCGCAACGCATCTTCGATTACGGACGTCAACGTCTTCTGGGACCCTGCGGCCCGAAGCTTTGCCTCTTGCAGCAAGCGGTCGCTGATATTGATGGTTGTTCTCATGCATCAAAACATATCGCATCAGCATCTTGATGTCAAATCGATTCTTGTCTGCGTTCCCATTGCATGATAGGATGCGCAGTGGTTTTGACATGGGCGGTCGCGGAAGCGGAAAGGTATCGGGTATGGATTTCGATGATATCGAGAAGGCGGTTGGGCAGACGTCGAGCGTTTCAGGAAAAGCGGGCGCGCACAAGTTGACGTTGCGGGAGCGATTTCGGCGGGCGATGTTTTATCAGGACGTGGACCTGTTGCCGAACTTCGAGTTCGGGTATTGGGACGAAACGCTGACGACATGGCACGAGCAGGGGTTGCCAAAGGATATCAAGGACGAGGGGACGGCGTACGACTACTTCGGCATCGAGCATTGGGACATGATTAACGTGAATCCTAGCCCGTTCGAGGTCTGCAAGCCCAAAACGCTCGAAGAGACGGACGAGTACAGAACCTACCGGGATGGGTACGGTTGTGTGGCGCGGATTAACAAATATGGGCATAAATCGATACCACATTTTATTGACTTTCCTGTGAAGGATCGCAAGTCGTGGGAGCCTTTCAAAGCGGCACTCGAACCGGATGACCCGCGCCGGTACAAACACCTCGATACATCAGTCAAGCGGCTGCGAAAGAGTCCGAACCCAGTCGGCGTATACGGCGGCAGCATGGTTGGCGTGGCGCGCAACATCATTGGTTTCCAGGGGATCGCGATGATGCAGCTCGAGGACCCTGAGTTGTTGCGTGAGATTATCGACACGTTCGGGCGTTGCGCGGTAGGCGTACTCGAACGCGCATTGCCGAAGATACAGGTCGATTTCTGCATGGGTTGGGAAGACATTTGTTTCAACCAAGGGCCAATCGTTTCGCCGAGTTTCTTCCGCGAGGTCGCGGGTCCGTGGTACCGGCGCATCGCGGACGTGTTGACCGCACACGGTTGCTGCATCTATACGACCGATACCGACGGCAATCTCATGCCCATCGTGGAAGCGTTTCTCGACAACGGGTTGAATACGATGTTTCCCGTCGAGGTCCATGCCGGCACGGACCCGTGTCTGCTGCGCGAGCGTTACGGCAAGCGTGTGCGGATTTGGGGCGGCATGTGCAAGATGAAACTGGCCGAGTCGAAAGAGGCCATCGACCGCGAACTCGAACGGCTGCGCCCCTATGTCGAACAGGGCGCGTTCCTGCCCGGCGTGGACCATCGCGTGCCTGCGAACGTATCGTTTGCGAACTACCTGCATTATCTCGACCGCAAACGCGAACTCTTCCATATCGGCGGCATTCCGAAGTACTAAACTGGTCGAGCATTGGAGTCGAGGACGTGAGTTGTCGTATGTCGTCGTTGCGGCGGTTGGTCCGAATCGTTTTCATTGTCGTTGTTGTTGTGTGGCGTTCCGCTTGGGCGCTCGAACCGACCCTGCGCGACGTTGCCTATGGGCCGTATGAGCGGAACAAGCTCGATCTGTGGCAAGCGCCGTCCGCTACGCCTACTCCGCTGATCGTTCATATCCATGGAGGCGGTTTCTACGAAGGCAACAAGGGCGGTTTCTGGGGAAGCAGCGAGGCCGATCTCGTGCATAGTCTTGAGGTGGGGGTGTCCGTCGCTTCGATCAGTTACCGGTTTCTCGACGACGCTCCCTTACAAGACATTTTGCGCGATTCGGCCCGTGCGATTCAGTTCCTTCGATACAACGCTGCGTCATTGAACATCGACAAGACGCGCGTGGCGGCGTTCGGAGATTCAGCCGGCGCGGGGACATCGCTCTGGCTTGCGTTCCACGACGATCTGGCCGAGCCAAACAACACGGATCCGGTACTGCGCGAATCCACGCGATTGTCCGCTGCGGGCGGACTGATGCCGCAGGCAACGTATGACTTCGCCCAATGGCCAGCAGTTCTCGATATCCCGCAGTACGTCTGGTATGTATCGATGTGGCGTGTTGCTCCAAGGTACTATCGCTTGAGGCCGATTCAAGCGAATCTTGACGATGGAAAGAAGCTCCGTGCGGACCTTGATATGCTCTCCTGGATTGATTCCGGCGATCCGCCCGTCTACCTGTTATGCAATCAACAGGAGACGAAACTTACGTATCCCAACCTGTTCCGTTTTGTCCTTCAGGAATTGACGAAGAGAAATCTGCTCCCGTTTGTGAAGACCAAGTACGATGCCTCGGTCAACTTCGATATCCTGCATCATCCCGCGCACACGCGTGCGCTCGAGCGCGCGTGCGATGCCAAAGGACTGCCCTGCGTCGCGATCTATCGCGACACCCCGGACGCGGAGAAGATCGGCGTGTACGATTTCTTGCTGAAACACCTCCGCCCATTGTGAGGCTGGAGGCTGGAGGGACTGCACAGCGCGAAGTTGGACGAACACGGACGAACACGGACGAACATGGACGAACATGGACGAACATGGACGAACACGGACGAACATGGACGAACACGGACGAACATGGACGAACACGGACGGGTAGAGATTGAACGGATGATTGCGCCCATGAACGGGCGTGCTGCGGGAAAATGTAGCGTTGTAGTGCCAGGTTCAAGAGGTTTGTGTACGATGTGGCTCCTATTGTCGGCGATGCTCGCGCTTTCCATGAGCGCTTCGGGCGAGATCGTCTGGTCGGTCGAGGACGGCTGGCTCGTAGCGCACGACGGCGCGGCCGTTCTGTTTTCCCCGCGAGAAGGACGTTCCTGCAACCTCGAATTCGGCGGAACCGCGCCGACGTTTCCCGCGCAGCCGACAATCGCGCACTTGTCCGAAGGGGCGTGGCAATGCGAATACGCCGGAGCCGACGGAACGCTTGTCGACCGGTATGAACCCTTTTCCGCACTGGGGCCGAATGCGTGGCTGCGAACGCTGACGTACATGAATCGTTCGCAACAAACGCAGGATATCGTCGGCGCGACGTTGCGCGTGAATCCCGCGATTCCGCTGGACGCGCCCGTCTGGAATCCGCCGTATTTCTGGATGGGCGAAGCCGCGCCCGGACGCGCCGCATGCATCGCGTATCGCGGCTCGACGGACTATTACCGAATCGATGTAGACGCACTCGGTTGCCCGTCGCATCATGTTGACGCCGCGTGGCGGCTCGCGCCCGGCCAGACGGCAGTAATCGGCGCACAAGGCATTTGGATCGGCGAGGCGGGGCCCGAAGGGTTTCGCAGAGAAGCGCAACGCTGGTTCGACGCGATCGGACTCAAAGTCCCGGCGTCGCCGGATTGGCTGCCAGACGCGATCTTGTACGAGACAAACGCCGGCGGACATATCGACAGCCGGTTCTCGGATGTGGGCGGGTTCGACCGGCTCGCCTGCCAAGCAGATTACCTCGCGGATCTCGGCGTCACGGTCATTTGGCTGCAAGGCGTCGAACAGCACAAATCGCCCGGACGCGCCGATCGGAGCGGCTGGAATCTTTACGACCCAATCGACTTCGACCGCGTCGATTCGATTCTCGGCGGCCCGCAGGCATTGAAGCGGTTGACGGACGCTTTTCGTAAAAACGGCCTCCACATCCTTGGCGAACTGGTCCCGCACGGCGGGCGATCCGTTCAAGCGACCGCGTTCGAACCGTGGTGGACGCGTCAACGCGACGGCGCGCTCCAACGCAACTGGGGCGGGTACGGCATGGATTACTCGTCGCCGGAATGGCAGGCGGCCATGGCGCGCCACGCAACCATGCTCGCCCGCGATTTCGACATGGAAGGCGCACGAATCGACTGCGCCGATGGCTCCGGGCCAAATTGGGGCGCGCCGGGCCGCAACCACGCGTCCTACTCGACCTTGGCCGGGTCGGTCGAAATGTTGAAGGCAATCCGCGCCGGATTTCAAGAAGGCAATCCCGCGCTCGCGTTGCCATTGATTATCCCCGAAAACGTGAACACGCTCGAACATTTCGCCGTGACGCCCATAGGATACGGCCACAGCAGTTGGATGATGTTCGCGCACGACCTCGCCCGTATCGTGGACGATCCCGAGGCGATGGTCCAACGGTTGCACGCATTTTTCGAGTGCGAACGCGACGCGTATCCTGCGGGCGCCCGCATCTTGCGCACGCTCAACAATCACGATACCGTCTGCGATTCGGGCCGCGTCCAGTACCGGTATGGCGCAGGTCTGGCCCGTGCTCTGTACGGCGTCTGCCTGATGGTCCCCGGCCTCCCGATGATGTACCAGGAAGAAGAAATCGGGTCCTTCGATGCACTTCGCGAACTCAACTGGGCGCGACGTCGCGTACCCGAATTCGGACGCGGCGAAGTGGACTACGGCGCGATCCTGTTCCATCCATCCGTCTTCGCATGTCTGCGCACACACGACGGACGCCATGCCATCGGCCTGTCGAACCTCGCGGGATATCGAGTCGAAGGGCTGGTCCACGTTCCATTCGAGGATGGTATCGAAGTCTACGACGCAGTGAGTGGTCGAAACGCCGTCGTCCATAACGGCCAGTTTCGTTGGGGGATGGACGCATACGAAACGGCATTGATCCGCGTCGGAAAACGTCCCGAAGGAACCACGCCGAGACCACGATATCGCGGCGAGAGACCGACGGTCGACACCGAGACGCAACCGCTTCAGGTGGTCGCCACGGAACGAGGCTGGACCATTCGTTCCGGCAAGCTGACTGCCGACTTGAGTGCCGGGAATGGGCCATGGCACGAAACCGCGCCTGCGCAATATGAATCGGCAGATGGCCGCATGGAAATGCACAACGAGAGCGGGCGCATCCAAATACGCTGCACGATCAACGTGGGGGAGAGGCCCCCGATCATCGAGTGCGTCGTCCACAATGCGCGCAAATGGCACGTGTCCGGGCGGACGGCGCTACTGTCCGATTTCACGATGCGTCGGCATTTCCCATTCCCGCCCGAAACGGGCTACGTCTGGACGCGCGACATGCCGTGGATCTCGATAGACCTCTACAACCACGTCGCGCCGATGGGCCGATTGTGGCAAAGCGTGCTCGAACCATTGCATCCCGATAACCCCGCGATCGCGTTCGACGATGGGGGAGACGTTTCGCTCGTGATGTCCGCCATTGCGACCAACGCCACGAACATCGTATTGACGGATCGGACCGATGAACCATGCGAAGAACCATACGGACTGGCCTTGCGATTCCATGCAACCGATCCCGATTTGAGCCCGCGCATAGCCGCATTCGGACTAGGCCAGTCATGGACCATGGACACCTATCTAGCCCGCTCCGCCGAACCGCTCCGCCTAAGCATGACGCTGTCCACCGCAACGCCCGACGATGCCATGGCAGAATTGAAGGCCGAACGACGACCCGTCCAACGCGGCGTCAAAGTAAACGTCGACGCGCCAGACTACAAACGCGGTCCCGACGGGATCTGGCTGCCCACGCCGGGAACGGCAACATGGTCGAACCTCGCCAGCGTGCAAGGAAGCTATCGCATCCGCCTCGAACTCCGCCACAGCGAAGCGTCCCCCGACGGAACCGATCTCGACACCGCCTACGAAGTGCGCTTAAACGGCACGCTACAACCCCTCGAATGGATCAAACGCAACACCTACCAAACCGGCAACGCCTACTTCGGATACGCGCTGACGCCTCCAGTAGACCTGACCAAACAACCCCTAACGTTGACAATCAAGACCAACAAGCCCTGGTGCGCCATCCGCCAAAACTTCCACCTGCTTTCGACGCCGTAGCTATCGCCCAGCTCGCTACGCCGCGTATCGCACGATCTCGAGTTCCACGGCGGTATCGGCTTTTTCGAGGATGGCATCGACGCGTTCCATGACGGCGTCCTCGATGAGAAACTCGCCGCAACCATCGCACTGGATTACGGGCAAGTCTTTGAGAACAACGATGGTGGCTGCGGTCACCTTGAACGGCAGATCGGTGATCGTTCCGCTCATCGAACTACCGCAGACTCGGCAATTCATGCCTGTTGTTTCCTGTTCACCCAAATTCGGCAGTTGGCTCTCTGGGGATTTGTCGAAGGAGTGGACGGAGTGGACAAAGTGGACGGAGTGGACGGCAATGGGAGTAACCCAGGGGGTGAAAGGCGCTCGCTCCGTAACCTGCTTTTCATTCTGACTCCTGACTCCTGACTTCAACTGCCGTTTCTGGGTTCACGTCTTTGTCCATGATTTTGCCCCGCCCACGCAGCATGGGATTGACGGTCACGCCGCGAAGCGCAGGATCTCGACTTCCGCGCCTTTTTGGACGGCGTCTTCGGCCAGTTTCAAGACCTTGCCCGTGATTGCCTCGGAGAGGTAGTACTCGCCGCAATTGACGCACACGTCCGCGGGCACGCCTTTGATGATGAGCGTTGACTGCTCCCTCTGGAGTGTCACGGTTACAATACCCGGTAGCGTATCGCCGTGCCTACACAGAACGCAATTCATGGCATCCTCCTGGTTCTGAAATCATCGTTTGTACAACTGCGGCACGCGGGGATTCCCTCCCTCATGATACGGTTGCCGTTATAGCGGGCGCGGTGGAATCAACGCAAATGAACATGGACGTCATGGACGAACACGGACAGACACGGACATGCACGGCGAATACCGCATGGAAAACGTCTTCCGCATGGCCACAGTATACCACTCGGCAGGAACTTGGTGTCCCAGTTTTTTTTGACGGCACGGCAATCCTCTGTTACAATGAGAGCATTCCGCAGTTGTTTTGCATTCCACACGACAAAGGAATTTTTTCGATGACGGAAGCAGCGTCGAAGAGTGTACCTGGGTTCGACGGGACCAAGGTCGAGAATTGTTACCAGTGCGGCAAATGCACGGCGGGGTGTCCGGTCGCTGACCAAATGGATGTCGTGCCGAACCAGATCTTGCGCCTCGTGCAGGCGAACTTGCTCGATAAGGCGCGGCATTGTCTCGCGATCTGGACCTGCCTGGCGTGCCAGACGTGTACGGCGCGGTGTCCGCAAGATGTCGATTGCGCCGGGGTCATCGACGCGGTGCGCCATCAGGCCGTGGCGCTTGGTATCGTGCCGGAGAAACAGCAGCGCGTGTTCCTGTTCCAGCGCGCGTTTCTGGACAGCGTTCGCAAGAACGGCCGCGTGAGCGAAGTCGAATTGATCGCCCAGTTCAAGCGGCAGGCCTTTTTCAAGGATTTCAACATCCCGTTGGCGCTGAAGGACGCGTTGCTCGCGCCGAAGTTGATGCAGCGCGGCAAGTTTCACGTGGTAGGCGAAAAGGTGCGCGACCGTGCCCTGGTCCAGCGCATTTTCGACAAGTGCGAAGTGCGAGGTGCGAAGTGAGCAATCCGCAATCCAAAATCCAAAATCCAAAATCCAAAATCGGCTACTATCCGGGTTGTGCGCTGCACGGTTCGTCGAACGATTACGAGAAATCCATTCGCGCGTGCCTCGAAGTGTTGGGCGTGCAACTGAAAGAATTGGACGATTGGATTTGTTGCGGCGCGACGGCTGCGCATTCGCTGAACCATACGCTCGCGGTGGCGTTGCCGGCGCGCAATCTCGGCATCGCCGAACGCGACGGATTCGATGAGGTCTTCGCGCCGTGCCCGATGTGTTCGATGGAGTTGCTCAAGGCGCGGCAGTGCATGACGGACGACGAGGCGTTGCGCAAGCAGATTTCGGATATCGTCGAGGTGAACGTCGAGGGCCGCGCGGAGGTCATCAATCTCATCCAATTGCTCATGAAGGCCGGTGTGGACCGGCTCCGCGAGGCCGTGAAGAAGCCGCTCGAACACATCAGCGCGGCGTGTTACTACGGTTGCCTGCTGACGCGCCCGCCGAAGGTCGTCAAGTTCGACGATTGCGAGCGTCCGCGTTCGATGGAGACGATCATCGAGGCGCTCGGCGCGCGAACGGTCGAGTGGAACTACGCGACCGAATGCTGCGGGGCCGGGATGACCATGGCCGCCGAGTCGACCGTGCTCGATTTGTCGAACAAGATCCTCCGCAACGCCGCCGATCACGGCGCAAACTGCATCGTTGTGGCGTGCCCGATGTGCCACGTCAATCTCGATATGAAACAGCCGGACATCGACCGCGCATTCGGGGTCGAGCACGGTATGATGGTCTATTACCTTTCCGATTTGGTGGGTTTGGCGCTCGGGCTTGACAAGAAGCAGCTCGGCATCGACCGCCATTTTGTCGTTTTGGACCCGAAACCCGTTCCGCAACCCGTCGCGGCGGAAGATTAGTCCGCGATGGCGACATAGGACAGGATAAGCGCGAATGGCACGAATAGGCGTTTTCATCTGCTGGTGCGGCGAGAACATCGCCCGAACCGTCGACGTGGAACGCGCCACGCAGGCGATTTCCGAGATACCCGGCGTACGGCGCGCGGTCAACTACAAGTACATGTGTTCGGACCCCGGCCAAACCATGATCCGCGACATGATCCGCGATGACCGCCTCGACGGAATCGTCGTCGCGTCGTGTTCGCCGCACATGCACCTCAAGACCTTCCGCGCTGCCGCAAGAAACGCGGGGCTGAATCCGTACCTCGTCGAGATGGCGAACATCCGCGAGCATTGTTCGTGGGTGCATCACGACCGCGAAGAGGCAACGGCCAAGGCCGTGGACCTGATCCGCATGTCGGTCGGCAAAGTATTGCGCAACCGTTCGCTCGACCCGATCAAGGTGCCGCTTACGCGGCGCGTGCTGGTCATCGGCGCGGGCGTCGCGGGCATTCAGGCGGCGTTGGATATCGCCGACGCCGGTTTCGAAGTCGTGCTCGTCGAGCGCGAGCCGTCCGTCGGCGGCAAAATGGCGGGCCTTTCCGAGACGTTCCCGACGCTCGATTGCTCGCAATGCATCTTGACGCCGCGCATGGTCGAGGTCGGCCAACATCCCAATATCCGCCTGCACACCTATTCCGAAGTCGAATCGGTCGACGGTTATGTAGGCAACTTCAAAGTCAACGTCCGCAAGAAGGCGCGCTACGTCGATGTCGACAAATGTACCGGCTGCGGCGACTGCTGGGCCAAATGCCCGTCCCGCAAGACGTTGAGCACCTTCGACTACGGTCTCACGACCCGCAAGGCCATCTATATCCCGTTTCCGCAGGCCGTGCCCGCGCGGCCCGTGATCGACCGCGACGCCTGTTTCCATTTCCTGCGCGATGCCTGCGGAACCTGCAAAAAGAAGTGCGTGGCGGGCGCAATTAACTTCGAGGACCAGGACCAAGTCCTGACCGAGGAAGTCGGCGCAATCATCGTCGCCACCGGCTATCAGCTCTACACGGTCGCCAAGGACCAGCCCAACAACAAACTCGTCGGCTACGGCGAGTACGGCTATGGGCAGCACAAGGACGTAATCGACGCGCTCCAGTTCGAACGCCTCGTATCGGCGTCCGGGCCGACGGGCGGCGAAATCAGGCGTCCCTCCGATGGCGAAGTCCCGAAGAACGTCGTATTCATCCAATGCGTTGGATCGCGGGATTGTTCGAAGGGCATGTCGTACTGCTCGAAGATTTGTTGTATGTACACAGCTAAGCACACAATGCTGTACAAACACAAAGTTCATGACGGACAGGCGCATGTGTTCTATATGGACATTCGCGCCGGCGGTAAAAATTACGACGAGTTTGTCCGACGCGCTATCGAGCAGGACGGGGCCAAGTATTATCGCGGGCGCGTATCGAAGATCACCGAAGAGAACGGCAAATTGATCGTACGCGGCGCCGATACGCTCGCGGGTTCCGCAGTAACCATCGAAGCGGACCTCGTCGTGCTGGCGGCTGCGATGGTTCCCTCCGACGGCGTAATCGAATTGGCGCAGAAGCTCAAGATCTCGTACGACGAAAACGGATTCCTGTCCGAATCGCATCCGAAGCTGAGGCCCGTCGAGACCAATACCGCCGGCGTATACATCGCAGGCGCGTGCCAGGCCCCGAAGGACATACCGGAAGCGGTCGCCCAGGCCTCCGCAGCGGCGAGCAAGATCCTCGGAATGTTCTGCAAAGGCGAATTGACCCGCGAGCCTGAGATCGCGCTTGTGAACGAGGTGACGTGCGCGGCGTGCTACGCGTGCGTGCGGACCTGTCCTTACAACGCGATCGAGAAGGTCGAAATTCGCGACCGAAAAGGCAATTTGGTGAAATACACGGCGCGCGTGAACCCAGGCTTATGTATGGGGTGCGGTACCTGTGTGGCGGTATGTCCGTCAAAGAGCGTGGATCTGGACGGTTTCAGCGAACAGCAAATCTATGAAATGGTGAGAAATCTCATATGAGCGAACACATTTTCGAACCAAAGATTGTGGCCTATGTCTGCAACTGGTGCACCTATCTCGGCGCGGACCAGGCCGGCACGAACCGCCTCGAGTATCCCAGCAACGTGCGGATCGTCCGCCTGCCGTGTACGGGCCGCATCGACTTCAATCTGATCATCAAGGCCCTTGAAATGGGCGCGGATGCGGTCCTGGTGTCGGGCTGCCACCCCGGCGACTGCCATTACACCGCCGGCAACTATCATGCGCGCCGCCGCTGGACCCTCTTCCGGTCGCTGCTCGAAACGATGGGCGTCGACCTCGAACGCATTCACTTCGCGTGGATCTCGGCCGCCGAAGCCAAGAAGTTCCAGAAAACAATCACCGAGATCACCGAAAAAACGCGCCAGATGGGGCCGTACAAGGGCTACCATAGCGTTTGCGAGGCCAGCGTATGATTGAGCAATTGCGCGAGACATGCAAACGCCTCCTCGAGGAAGGCAAGGTCAACGTCGTCATCGGATACGGACAGGACACGCCCAACGGGCCTGTCCATCCCGTGTTCGTTACGCGTCCCGATCAAGTCGAACGGCTCGTGTGGAACGACCAATGCTTTCACAATCTGGCCACCTACCTGACCCGGCGCGACGTCAAGGCCCTCGGCAAGCCCGCGATTATTGTAAAGGGGTGCGACGAGCGCGCCATAGTCGTCCTCGAACAGGAATCCCAGTTCAAGCGCGAGGACATTTACGTCATCGGCGTCGCGTGCGACGGCGTCGGTTCGCCGCATTTGGCGAAATGCGCCGCGTGCGGCGTCCATATGCCCCGCTTTGCGGACGAAACGGTCGGCGAATCAAACGCGCAACCCGTTGCGGATGAGCGGTTCGCCGCCCTCGATACATTTCTTCAGAAACCCCTGCAAGAGCGGCTCGAATACTGGATGCAAGAGCTTTCGCGCTGCATCAAATGCTACGCATGCCGCGAAGTCTGCCCGATGTGTTACTGCCCCCGCTGCATCGTCGACAAGAACCGTCCGACGGCCCTCGACACCTCGGCGACGCTCAAAGGCAACTTCGCGTGGCAGATCACCCGCGCGTTTCATCAATCCGGGCGCTGCGTGAGTTGCGGCGAATGCGGACGCGTATGCCCGGCGGGCATCGACCTGTCGCTGCTGAACCTGTCGTTGACCCGTGCGGCCGAAGAGCACTTCGACTATCGCGCGGGGATGGACAAGGATACGCCGCCCATCATCGGCTCGTACGCCCTTGAAGACAAGGAGAACTTTATCCTGTGAGCCAGACGATTTCCATCGACGCCCTGAAGCAGTTGGTATCCGAATGGATCGCGCAAGGCAAGCGCGCCATCGGCCCGACGCGCATCAAGGACGACCTCGTGCTATACGCCCCGCTGGCCGATGCCGGCGCGCTTACGCTGGACGGATTCGTCCATCCCGCCAATTCGATCAAGGAATTCCTATTCCCGCGCACCGAACCCATCTACACGTACCAGTTCAAAGGCCAAGCCATCGAACTCGGCGACAGCGTGCCGAACGCGGTCGAACAGATCATCGTCGGCGCGCGCCCATGCGACGCCGCGTCGGTCGCGATTCTCGATCACGTGTTCAACTGGGACTTCGCGGATGCGTTCTACAACGCGCGGCGGCAGGCGACGACCATCGTCGCGCTCGGCTGCGCGACCTACGACGACCAATGCTTCTGCACATCCGTCGGCCTCGGACCCGTTGCCGAGAAGGGGGCCGACGCGCTGCTTATCCCGATGGACGGCGGCTTCGAAGTACGCTGCATGACCCCGAAGGGCAAAGCTCTGTTCGCGGGCAAGACCCAATCCTCCGACAAGACCGCGCCGACGCCGGCAGGTCCTGATGCGAAGTTCGACCTGGCGGAAATCCGCGCCCGGCTATCGGGCAACTACGAAGACCCGGCATGGCGCGAGATCGTCCTACGCTGCCTGGGCTGCGGCGCCTGCGCGTACACGTGCCCGACTTGCCACTGCTTCGACATCGTCGACGAAGGCACGGCCATGGGCGGCGCCCGCATCAAGAACTGGGACAGTTGCCAGTTCGGCCAATTCACGATGCACGCGTCCGGTCACAATCCCCGCGCGACGCAAGGCCAGCGCCAGCGCCAGCGCATTCAACACAAATTCCGGATTTACCCCGAGAAGTTCAACGAGATTCTATGTACGGGCTGCGGAAACTGCACGCGCAACTGCCCGGTCGGATTGGGCGTGCTCAACACGCTCGAGCAACTGCGCGCGTTCATGGTACTGGAAGGATAACCCATGGAGAACATTTACAAGCCCGAATTGATGGAAGTGATACAAGTCACCCAGCACACCGCCGACGTCAAATCGGTCCGCATCCGCTTCCGCGACCCGGCCGTTTTGGAAAAGTTCGAGTTCCGCGTAGGCCAATTCGGCATGTTCTCCGCGTTCGGCGCGGGCGAATCCACCTTCAACATCTGTTCGAGTTCGACATGGAAAGATTTCATCGAATTCTGCTTCCGCCGGACCGGCAAAGTGACCGACGTGCTGTGGGGCTTGAACGAAGGCGACACCATCGGGTTCCGCGGGCCATATGGCAATAGTTATCCAGTAGAACAGTGGGAAGGCAAGAACCTGATCTTCATCGGCGGCGGAATCGCGATGCCCCCGATCCGATGCGCGATCTGGTACGCCCTCGAAAACCGCGCCAAGTTTGGAAACGTCACCGTCGTCTACGGCGCGCGAACCGCCGCCGACATGGTTTTCGCCAACGAATTGGACGAGTGGGAAAAACGCGAACGCACCCGCGTCATCCGTTGCGTCGATCCCGGCGGCGAGACCCCGGAATGGAAATATGAAGTCGGCCTGATTCCCCACGTCATCGAACGTTCCCAGATTCCCGCCGACAACACGATTGCGCTCGTCGTTGGACCGCCGATCATGATCAAATTTACCTTGCCCGTCCTCGACAAAATGGGCATTGCCAAAGAAGACATCTATACCAGCCTCGAAAACCGCATGAAATGCGGCGTCGGAAAATGCGGACGCTGCAACTGCGGTCCGGTCTACGTCTGCAAAGAAGGCCCGGTATTCTCGCTCGCGCAACTGAGCCAAATGCCCAACGACTACTGATTTCTGTACTACTACAAGGATGACCGTGGCGGAACTTCGGATTTTTAGGGTGCGCATCGCCCTGATACAGGCGTTCTTGCTCGAGCAGGGCTATGACGGCATTCTGCTGTCGCGCGTCGACAACTTCGCGATGGCCACGGGCGGCAAACGCAATTTCGTGCCCACCGCGACCGACATGGGCGCGTCCAGCCTCTTCGTGACCAAGGACGGCAAGGCGTACTTCATCGGCAACAACATCGAAGCCACACGTCTCATGAGCGAAGAACTCGAACACCTCGAATGCGAGGCGCGCGAATTCCTCTGGTTCGACGGCTCCGCAACGGCGCTCGTGAAGAAGGAATTCCCCGGAACGCTCGTATCCGACGACGGTTCGCTCGGCGAGAACGTGAACGGCAAGCTCGCATACCTGCGCGCGTTGCTCACGCTCGACGAACTCGAAAAATACCGGCGCTTGGGCAAACTCGCCGCCGAGGCCATGGTTGCGGTGATCGACAGCATCGAGCCAGGCCAGACCGAGGCCGATATCGCCGCGAGACTCGTCGCGGAAGGCGCCAAACGACGCTGCCAAACCCCCATCGTGCTGATTGCCGCCGACGAACGCATCGCCCTGCACCGGCATCCGTTGCCCGTCATGCCCAGCCTCCTGCCCGGCGGTCCCGAAGAGCGCGCGGTGAAAGGGTACGTCATGGTCGTCGGCGGATTCCTGCGCGAAGGATTGACCGTGTCGATCACGCGATTCAAGCGAGTGGGGGAGTTGCCCGAGGGCATTGCCGACGCCTACGCCCGGATCTGCGCCGTCGACATGCGACTCTACGAAGCGACCCAACCGGGCCGGACTCTTGGCGACGTGTTCGCGGACGGCCAGAAGGCCTATGCCGACCTCGGTTTCGATCCAAACGAATGGCAGCGCCATCACCAAGGCGGTACGACCGGCTACGCGGGCCGCACCTGCAAAGCCGCCCCAGGCGAAACCTTTCCCATCCTCGACACCCACTGGCGCGAAGCCGTCAAAGAAATCCTCGGCGTGGACACCCCGTTAGGCCACGCCTTCGCATGGAATCCCAGCGCACCCGGTGTCAAGTCCGAGGATACCTTCATCATGCTCCCCGACGGGTCGAAAGAAATTGTCACGAAAACTCCAACTCTGCCGCCCCTCGAACTTTCCTCTGCGCCAGGTCGCCCGTCCCATGCCCCCAAGAGTGGAATCGCAACATGAGCATCATAAAATTATTGACAAAATACAGGGAGGTCGTCTATTGTTCCTGTGTGAGCATGAGAAATCGGATTGCCGCCAGCGATTCGTAGCGAAGCTGAGCGTGGCTACCCGGAGGAGAATGTCATGAAACGTATGTCGCGTATCGCCCTTGCCATAAGCTTGGCGTCACTCTGTTTCTGCATGATCGGCTGTCTCCCAGCAGCAACAGCCCCTGTCAACGTGCCGAATGTCGTTGGTCAGATGTGGAGCGCTGCCCTCACGACCATTACCAACGCCGGGCTTGCCGTCGGAACATCGACGGAGGTGTTTAACGACACGATCCCCACGGGACAAGTGATAAGCCAAACTCCTCCTGCCGGGACTAGTGTGCCAACGGCCACAGCAGTTAGTCTGGTGGTATCCAAAGGGCCTTACTTGGTCACGGTTCCCAACGTCGTACGGATGACGCGTCCCACCGCAGAGATGGCCATAACCAGCGCCCAACTCTTGACCGGCACGGTGACAGAGGAATTTCGAAGCGAGGTGCCGATTGGACGGGTCATCCGCCAAAGCCCGTTGGCGGAAACCGTCGTGTTGCCGGGTGCGTCGGTCAATTTCGTGGTGTCAAAAGGACCAATACAGACAAGTGTGCCTTACCTCGTGGGCATGACCCGATTGGCGGCCCAGACCACGATTGTCAATATCGGCCTTGTCGTCGGGACGCTAACCCAAGAACTCAGCAATACGGTCCCATCGGGGATTGTGATCAGTCAAAACCCAACGGAAAGTACAATCGTTGCGCCTGGAACCACTGTCGCTCTCGCGATCTCCACAGGGCCACTACCAGTGACGGTCCCCAACCTCGTGGGGTTGGCGCGCGCGGATGCACTGACGGCGATCACAACCGCAGGCCTTGTTTCCGGGGCGCTAACCAAACAGTTCAGCAGTACAATTCTGGCCGGGATGGTCATCAGCCAAGACCCCGAGGCCGGTGCAAGTGTTGTGCTGGGAACCAGCATCAACCTGGTCGTTTCCAAAGGGCCGCAAGCTGTCCCCTACGTCGTGGGCTTGACAAGCGCAGCAGCCCAGACGGCCATAGCGGGCGCGGGGTTTGTCGTTGGAACACCGATAACCGAAGAATTCAGCGCTACGATTCCGTCGGGTATTGTCATTGAACAGAATCCGGTAGCTGGCGCAATTGTCGCACCTGGAACTTCCATCAATCTCGTGATCTCCAAAGGTCAGCAACCCGCTACGATCCCCGATGTTGTGGGCTTGGCACGCGGCGGTGCAGTGACGGTGCTCACGGGCGCCGGGTTTGTCGTTGGTACGACAACCCAAACCTACAACGACACGGTCCCGGTGGGAACGATCATTAGTCAACTCCCAGAGGCGCATACAACTGCCACGCTTGGAACCGCTGTCAATCTGGTGGTTTCCAAAGGTCCTGAACCAGTGACCGTACCCAAAGTCGTGGGCTTGACAAGTGCAGCCGCACAAACGAAGATCACGGACGCGCGCCTTGCCGTTGGGACGCTAACCCAAGTAGTCAGCAGTACGGTCCCAGCGGATACAGTCATCAGTCAAGACCCAGCGGCGGGTACAATCGTTGTGGCGGGAACCTCACTCAATCTCGTGGTTTCCAAAGGTCCGCAACCAGTGGCGGTCCCCAACGTCATGGGCTTAACAAGCGCAGCGGCGCAGACGGCCATCGCAGCCGCCGGATTTTTCGTTAAAGTACCGATACTCCAAGGGATCAGTTCCACGGTCGCGGGGACTGTCATCCTTCAAAACCCATTGGCTGGTACAAGCGCCGTGCCGGGAAGCCCAATCGAGATAACGGTTTCCACAGGTCCGCAACTCGTGAAGGTTCCCAACGTCTTATTCAAACCAAGCGCAGAGGCACAAACGGACCTCACAGCCGCAGGATTTGTCGTTGGAATAATAACCCACGAGTTCAGCAATACGGTCCAGGCGGGGTCTGTCATTAGTCAAGACCCCCTGGCGGATACAAGTGCTCCGTCCGGCTCCCCTGTCAGTCTCGTGATTTCCAAGGGGACGTTCGTGGCGATTCCCAATGTCCTGGGATCCCCAGAGGCAGATGCAAAAGAGGCCCTCATAGGCGCGGGGCTTGTCGTTGGGACACTAACCAAAGAATTCAGTACGTATTTGTTGGGATGCGTGAGCAGACTAACACCAGCGGCTGGCACGAAGGTCGAGCCGGGAAGCACAGTCGATCTTGCGATATCCAAAGGTCCGCAACCAGTGCTGGTGCCCTACATCAAGGGCTTAGCCGAGGCCGTTGCAAAAACGGCGATTACAGACGCAGACCTAAAGTTTATTGATAACAGCACCATTCCTCCTTCTGAAACGATAGTCAGACCACACAGCGATACAGTCCCGAAGGGGATTGTTATCGATCAAAATCCAGTGCCGGCTGCAAGAGTTCCGCCGGGAACCCTAGTCTATTTCTCGGTTTCCGCTGGTTCGTCGGAAGTACCGGTCCCCAATGTCGTGGGCAAACCAATCGCAGAAGCACAAACGATCATCACAAACGCGAGATTTGTCGTTGGAATAATAACCCGCGAGTTCAGCGCTACCATCCTGCCGGACGCTGTCATCCGTCAAGACCCCGCGGCTGGTGCAAGCGCCGTGCCGGGAGACGCGGTCAATCTCGTGCTCTCCAAAGGTCCGTCCGTGACGGTACCCGACGTCGTGAATTTACCAATCACAGTTGCACGAACGACTATCACATCCGTGGGTCTTCACAACGGAACGGAAACCGAAGAATTCAACGCTACTATCCAAAAGCACAATGTCATCAGCCAGAAACCGGTGGCGCTCGATATAGTTGCACCAGGCACGACGGTGGATCTCGTCGTTTCCAAAGGCCCTGGCCCCAGCCTGACGGCAATCGTTCCGGATGTCACGGGAATGAACCTGGCTGACGTGGAGATACCCATTACGGATCTCTGGCTCACACTGGGTTCCGTGACGTATCAGTTCAGTCAGACAGTACCACAGGACTATATTATTAGTCAAACCCCCTCGGCCGGGATGGAGGTCGCGGCATACACGCCCGTCAACATCCGGGTATCCGTAGGGCCCTTCGTCGGGTCGGAACTGAAGATCGAAAATGTAGTTAAGCAATACGCCAGCCCATACTTGCTCGATTTCATCTTTTCCCTGCGCGACCAGGACAACCAATCGGTCTTTGTCGACCCTGCCGAGCTGAACGTGCGCGCCTTTGAAAGCCCCGCCCTTCCCGTCAAGCCTAGTACTGATGAGATCAGCGCCACCGAAACGGGGTTGCTGACCGGGACCAAGCAATTCAAGAGCTATCTGGTGCTCGACTACTCGAACAGTATGGCCAACCTCGTCGTAAACGGCGATACGAACCCCCAAAATGGGATCTCGGACGCCATCGATATGATGGAGCGGGGCGCCAAGACCTTAATCAACGCACTCAATGAGGACGCACAGGTCGGCATCTATGAATTCCATCGCCGGGATGTTGCCCCGAGACTATTCGCCCCTCTCACAACCGACAAGAAAGCGCTCAGGGATAGCTTCGACACCATGTGGAAGCCCGAAGGGGGTGTGCCATGGTTTCCCGCCGAATCTCTCTGCTGGGATGCCGTCTATGACGCGTTACTGAATTTCACGGTGGGAGCCCCTATCGACGATCAACCCTACGTCGTGTTTCTCTCCGATGGCAGCGACACGACCAGTGAACACACCCCAGCCGTCGTCATCAAAGCCGCGATGGATCGCCATGTTCAAATCTATTGCATCGGTTACGGCGCAGCACTGCCAATCCTGCAAACCATCACCGCCTCTACCGGTGGCATATACTATCCGGCGCCCAGCGTCGCTGAATTGGAGATCCAATTTCGGAAGCTCGTGAGCGACCTCAGCGCGCGATATATGTTGCGTTGGGTCACACTCAAGCCGACCTTGACGCCGGACCTAAAGCCATACCAGTTCATCCCGTCTTTTGACCTCACATTAAACGGCATAGTAGCGCCACTCTACACGACGCCGCCATCCCCAAATGCTGCAGATCAATACTATGTCGTCTCCCAGTATGCCGGCGACGCGACCAAGGGCTTGCTGCGCATTCCAGAGTATCGGATCCACCATGATGTAGAGAACAGGGCTACGATATACTTACGTGCGGCTTATGTGCCGCGCTATATTCGTCAGTTTCGATTCATAGTCCGGTATCCCGAAGGCATCACCCAACTCAACGTAAGTATAAATAAAGTGGGCCCCGAATCGGGCGGTCTGTGCGCGACATGGCCGGACCCCGTGCGTACGCGAGAGGGGAACGGCGAGCGCATAGACTTTGCAAGTCCAGATCCGACCGATATCTACACATCGATCCCCTACGGCGCCTTCGGTCCGATCCTGCGCTTCGACTTCTATGACCTGCCCCCGGGCACGTATACCCATATCTTCTATCAACAAGGCTTCGAGCCCAATAACACCATCTATGATAGAGGACA
>CAIYET010000035.1 GCA_903925285.1 Candidatus Hydrogenedentota bacterium
CCATGACGATCCATTTCGAAGACAACAAGAGGACTGGGGCGGTTCTGGCGGTGGCGGCGATTACGCTGATTGCGTTGCTGGGCCTGACCGAATCCAAGGCGACCGGCGATGCCACCGACAATACCATCCCTAGCCCAAGCTTCGTAGCCTCGCTACCAACTGGCTGCAGTGTAGAGCTAGTAGCGATACGCAGGCATAAGTCTGACGATGCCTCATTCTGGCGGCCCGATGGGACGCCGCTGTCCGAGCCGCCGTACGATCATGTGGATAGCAACGTCGCCGCCGAAGGAACGCCCTACGAGTTTGTGTTTCGAATTGCGGGACTCAATGATAAGTTGCAGATGAGGTCCCACTTGGACGATTCCCCGTGCGGCGGTGGTAACATCCCGTTGACGAAAGACGGCGTCGCCGTGCCCGGTCTACGTGTTACTACAGCCGTCCTGCGAGGCAATCCGGTCGTCGAAAACATACACCTGGACTTTGCAGCGGGTGATTGGAAACCTGTGGTCACGCACAACTCTGGCCAAGGTTCCACCGCCGCTTATTCCGGCGAGGGCTATTTCGTGGCCTTTGCGGAACCTTACGAGAAAGACAATGCAACCCGTGTCACAGTCACACTGAACGGCCGCATCGTGGAAAACGCGCTGCGCCTGATAGCCGTGGATAAATCAGGCCACCCCCATATGGGCGACGAAGGTGGAGGCGGAAACGACACGGTGAAACAAAACACATACCGTTTTGCAGGTGTAAAGCCGGATGACGTGCAGGAATTTCGACTTGAAACCTGCGCCTTTCAGAAGATCCACTTCACCAACATTTCGCTGGTATCCGGACAACACACGGATTGCAAAATCCTTGTCGCGGCTGCTGACAGTGAACCAACCGCCCCTCGAACTGGGGAGCGCGCGCAGTCTTTCCCCATAACCGTGTTCATGTTTGCGCCGAAGGAGGGCGCAGACATAAGCGACAATAGCGCCCTGCTCGATGCATTCAACGAAAACTACCCCAAGGGAAACGTCCGCACCCACCACTATAAAGCGGACAAGGTAGACGGAAAACGGGTCGGTGTCATCTGCGCGGATAATGCGCCGCCCATCGCCGAGATGCTCAAGGGCAGCGCAAAGCTGGTCTGCCTCGGGACGCATGAGATTAAGGACCAAGCCGAATTCGACCAGTACCTGGGCATGACGCCGGATGAGTGCCTGCGCCAGTTCAAGGTCGAAGAACCAACTATCACCCGCGTACCCGTCGTCAAAGCCCCGACAACGGCGACGGGCGTCTTTGTTGAAAGCCTTGAACTGGTGCGCAAGGACCCCGCGAGAGCGGAAGTTGCGTTATTTGCCTCAGTTTGCAATGCCACACCAGAAGAGACGGACATCCTGAGAGTGGAGTTCTACCTGGACGGCCAGAGCCCAGCGCGGCAAAGGCGTTCCGTTGGTCCGCTGCCCCCCGGCATAACCATGAAACAAAGCGCTTCTATTACATTAGCCGAGGGCGGCAATACATTGGGTATTGTGCTTGACCCGGAACATCAGTGTGCTGGTGTCAGTGACGATAAGAGAGCCGTGCGGCTCATGGGGGACTTTGAAAACGGAAAGTTTTCAATCAAAGGCATCTCAACTGGCCCGGATGTGTTCAATAAAGGTTGATCCTATTTGTGTTTGTGCTTCCAAGACCGTTTTGCCGAACATCCCCCGGCGGGGATTATTTATGTGAATGACTGGACAGAGCGGGTCCGGCACGAGCGGACTTTGTTTCGGCCGCGCCGCCCCAAGCGGTTTCACGAACTTGGATATAAAGGTGAACAAGGGGATTCCAGATGCGGAATTTGAAGTGGCGTTTCCAGACGGACTCGATGTTACCGATGCCCGTTCGGGCAAGATGCGCGAGATAATCTGGGACAGCAAAGCTGCGGCGCTTACACCTGAGGCGCCTGATGACGGTTCTCAACACTCGGGAGCTTTCCTCGGCGTATGTCTTACGGAAGTTCGACCCTATGCTGACGCGCTTGGCCTGGTAGACGGGAAAGGCGCATACGTTCGCACTTTACTTCCGGAAAGGCCGGCGGAAGCGGCCAGCATTAAGACTGGTGACGTGATACGAAAAGTGAACGGGACGCCGAACCAAAATAACATAGACCTGGTCCGGCAAATAGGCGCCTTGGCCCCTTCAACCAACGTCAAGCAGGAAGTGTGGCGTGACGGCGCAGCAAAGCAACTGGACGCCGTTCTGACGGAAGCGCCAAAATAGGTAGGGATTGGCAAACGAATCAATGGAGGAATCTCAGATCGTGAATGAAACGCCGCCCGAGACCTCTTCCGAAAACCCGTTCCGCGAAATCCGTTTCCTGACGATTATCCCGTTCATGGCGGCGGCGCTACCAGTGGCATTCGCGGTGTTTGGGCTGCTGCACGTGACAGGTGTGCTGCCGCTATCGGATGTGTCGGCGGGTATGAGCCTGCTAACCGCGTGGATGTACGGGGGCATGCTGGGTTGGTGCCTGTGGCAATGCCGACGGCACGGTATCCCTTTGATGCGTCTCTTTGCCCGTCCGCAGGGAGGAGGCCCGTTCTGGAGAACGACGCTGATCGTTGCACCGCCTCTGTTGACGAGTACGGGATTGATGCTGATGCTTCTGGGCGCGGTTTCGCTTGCACTGCCTGAGGCCGTCTCGCATTACACGTCGGCTTCCGGTACCTTGCTGGAGAGCAGCGGCAGCAAGTACCCGGGAGTCTACTACGTCAACTTGGCATTTTCGTTTCTGATTCTCGCACCACTTGTGGAAGAAGTATTGTTCCGAGGATTCCTCCTGAACCGCTGGATGGTGCGTTTTGGCGCGACACGGGGAATCCTGTTGACCTCTTTTGTATTTGCGCTGTTACATGTGTCGCAACCAGGGACGTTCTTCTTCGGTCTGATCGCAGCGATGATGTACATAAAGACGCGTTCGTTGTGGGTGCCGATATGGCTGCATTTCGTGAACAACCTTGCCGCCATCGCGCTACAGTTCGGCGCTTGCGCGCTTTCGGACACCGGAGGAGAAGCGATCTCGGCGGGTGACATGCACATCGCCGGGCTGCTTGGAATTCCCTGCCTGCTGGTCGGCATCATTCTTATGATCGCAGCAATTCGACAGCACTGGCCCGACAAAAGCATCGTGCCACCCTACTTTCAAGAGGATTCCAGAGAAAACCAGGAACAACTTTCCGAATGAATCAAAAGGCACTACATACGGACGAAGGCGGCACCCGGGGCCAAGCACCGAGAGTGGCCTCGCGAAGAGAAGCGCGGTTTCAAAGACAAAGACTATGCCGCACACAACCTGGCAATGATGGGGCTTCCCAAGGAAAGGCTGTAAATTCATGCTCGATATGATGCTCTACATAATCTATTTTGGGGTGACAGTGCTAGTTCTGACATACGGGCTTTACTGTTTACTTCTGCCTCGACTGTGCGCCCGGTTGTCGCTCTGGCGGCTGGGCTACCGCATCATAATGGCCATCCTGCGGAAACCCGCCAAACCGGTCGCGCAATGGCGTGTCTGGTGGGCGCGGTGTGTGGGCGCGCTTTGTCTTGCAGTGTCGGTGGTCTGGATGGTGAACCTGCATCCGCAGATCCGGATACTGCCGCCGCCACCCCAGGACCCGGCGGCCTACCATTGGCGCGTGGAGAACGACGACGGCTCGCCAGAGAAAGCCCGCGTATTGGGCCTGTTGGATAAGACCGCGCGGAAGATGGGGATAGGCGGCCGCGCTGTAACCTGCGTGGGCGTGTGCATGGGCGTCCTCCACGGCGACAAGACCTATATACTGGGTCTCGGACGGAGGACACCGGACAGCAGCGCGCCGCCTGATGCAGATACGGTGTTTGAAATTGGATCCATCACCAAAACCGTCACCTGCGCGGCGCTGGCCAGCCTGGTGGATGAGGGAGAGGTGCATCTGGACGACCCGGTCGCGTCGCTGTTGCCGGGGTGGACGGTGCCGGAGTATCAGGGGCGCAGAATAACACTAAACGATTTGGCAACGCACAGGTCGGGGCTCCCAAGCATGCCGGACGAGCCCATGCCCGGCTACACCATGGACACCTTGCTGTTTCGCAATTTAGTCGACCCCTACCGGAACGGGACACCGGAATTCGTGCGCGGGTATCTTGCCCAATACAAACTACCTCGTGCACCGGGCGCCGAAGATGAGTATTCAAACCTCGGGATGGGGCTGCTCGGATACGCGTTGGGCCAAAAAATGCAGCTGTCGTATGAGGATCTAATCAAACGGCGTGTTCTGGAACCGCTCGGCATGCGGGACAGCGGCGTGAGCGTAAACCCGGAACAGGCAGCACGTTTTGCGCAGGGCTATATCGGCCCCATCGAATTGGACCGGTTATCCTTGGTCTTTCCAATGAAACGTTGGACGCTTACGGAGATTCTCCAGGGATGCGGCGGCATCAACTCGACAGTCCATGACATGCTGAAATATGTGCGTGCCAATATCGAAGCGCCTGCGGGGCCGCTTGGGAAAGCGTTGGCACGGACCCAAGAGCCGCAATTCGACACGCAGGGCATCGAGAACTGCAAAGTTGGCCTTGGATTGATGTCGGTGACCATCAAGGGGATCGACGCCCCGATCTACTGGCACAACGGCGGAACCGGCGGCTATAACTCGTTCATGGCTTTCTCGAAGAAACACAAAGTGGGCGTCGTTATACTGGCTGCGGGGTTCTGCGACGAAGAAATGGGAACTGAGGTTATCAAGGCACTGATCAACATGGACAAGGGGGAAGCCATAGACGCTTCCTCGATCGAGCCTATCGGTGCGGATGCTGCCATAATCACTTCCGATGAGAAGGGCGCACAAGCGGGTGCATTGAATGCCCCCGCGAAGGACCGCACAATCCCCGAGACGTCCATGGAAGAATTTCCCACAGGGGACGAGCAAGCCGTCATCAATCGGTTTGCTGGCAAGAAGCAAGACGGGGTGTCACCTGCTTTTCCCAATGCGCTCGACCATGCCCTTGCCGTCCTGACGGAAAAGGCGTATCCCCGGCCGGCGCCGCCACAACTGATTCGAGAAACCGTGACATTGATGAGCCGCGAGATTCAACGGCAATCGCGCCGTGAGATCGCCGCGACACAGCAGCACGCATGGGCGGCTACTCTCCTTAACGTTTGCGTCGAGCCAGGACTGATGGGAAAGGCGATGTCATTCCTACAGAGATGAGGACGATGCTCTAACGGTGAATTCGGAGGATGTTAGCCACGCGAAGGCAATTTGGTAACGAGAAACGAGTAAACAATCCTAAACAGCCGACTGAACCGCAAAACGGAGAGAGACAAATGAGCAACAACAGATGCTGTGATCGTGCCTGGGTGTTGGGAATGCTGGCCGTCATGTCGCTGGCTTCATGGACGGGGTTTGCCGCAGACCCTCCCAAAGGTGCCCGCATCGCCTATGCTTTTAAGGCTTGCGATGCCGTTGGAAAGGCGACAGCGGAGGAGAATCTGATGATGGCGTATCAGAACGAACTTAACGCGCAGTTGCAGTACGCGGCGTATGCGAGAAAGGCTGAGCGTGAAGGGTACATGTCGGCGGCCATCGAGTTCTGGGTGACCTCCAGTGGCGAAGGAGGGCACGCACGGACCATTGCCAAAGAGATAAAGCGCCAGGGTGGCAAGCCCAAGTCTGGCATCAGCATTCCCGTGGTGAAGTCCACGAAGGAAAACCTTCAGATGGCCATCAAGAAGGAGGCGGACGAAGCGGAAAAGACGTGGGCGGACAGCCTCCATTCCGCACAGGAAGCCGTCCACGACACCACCAACTACGATGGCTTTGATATCAGCACGCAATGCCCGGCATCCGTGAAGGCCCACCCGTCCGTCCAGGTGTTCTTAATGCTGAAGACGGTGGACGCTTCGTACGCGAAACACTTCACCGACTGTCTAAAGGCGTTGGAAGACGGCAAGGATGCCCCCGAGTACTTTCTGGAGCCGGGCGGGCTGAAAATCCGGATGGATGGAATCAAGCTTTTGAAACAGTATGGATTGGATTAGACACCGGCTTGCACATATCCTTCCAGTATTGCCCCGAGCAAGCGTTTGTTAACGAGCAGGCAACGTCAGGGCAACGGTGGCTTTGCTGCCTCCGCCCACGATCGTGATATCTCCTTTGTGTGCTCTGGCTATCTTCTTCGCAATCCTCAGATCCCACCATTCGTCGAAAGTCAACGCCCCTTCAATGGACAACGTTGCTGACAATGCCGTTAGTGTCTCCAACAAGAGCGGGTCGTAGCTCATCATGGCTGCGATTCGATATTCTTTCACGGCGTATTCGACGAGCGCCGTGACCGCCGTGCTGCCTGTTTTCCCGGCAAGACGCGCGGAACATTCAAACAGGCCTGTTAGAGCGAACACGATCGCCGGCGGAGAACACAGGATGTACGCATCCTCTGGACATTCGGGCAAGTCGAGGCGCACGTCGGCAAGAGCCTGGCTTGCATGACACAGGGATGCGGCAGCGCCAAGAAGATCGCTTAGTCGTGCCTCTTGATAAGGTGCCGAATTGGTTTCCCGGGCTAGCTCTTGAAGTGCTCTGGTTGTGGCCTTTATGCGGTTGGCGTTACGCAAGACAATCTCGCTTACTCTTTCAAGTGCGGCCTCACCCCCTGGCGGAGAATGAAGAATGTTACCGAGTTGTTCGGCGGTGCCGGAAATCACCGCAAGAGGGTTGTTCACTTCATGGGCGACATGAGCTGCGATTTCGTCCAGGAGCGTCCCTGCCAAACACCGAGCCAAGTCTGACCATGACACAGATTGTAGCATTCTCAATCCCCCATTGCATGCGGCTATTCCACCTTCACATTCAACTCCATCCTCTGTCCAGCGGCAAGGTCGAACGTCTTGCGAAGTTTCTCTTCCAACAGCATTCCTTCGCTCTTTGAAACGCTCAGAGTGTAGTCTCCTTTCCCGTGCCGGAAGCAGAATGGCGGTGAGAATCCCGATGATGGCGACGACAACAAGTAGTTCGATGAGCGTGAAGCCGGTCTTTCTCACGTATCGCGTCCCTTATGGCACTCTTCGTTGAATAGATCCCCGCTGGGGTGCTTACAGCAAAGAAATCGAGCGGTGCCGACATAGGCGGCGCAGAACAGAAGTCTTGAGTATAGATACGCCAGTATGTTAGAGATGCCTCCGCCTGAAAGAACGGCATGAGTCGTGGGATTTTCTCCTAAGGTCGCCCTGTGAGCGATACGCCAATGAAGAATCCAAAACCAAGTACACGGTCGCAGTGAGGGCAGGAATACAGGATCTCTTTCTTGATAATGCCTTTGACTTCCTTGCGCACCTCATTCGTCTTGTCAGAACCAGTTGTGCTAATGCTGACAGGTTTTTCACAGTACGGGCATTTTGCCATTTGGCTTCTCCTTGTGGTTCGTGACGGTTCCTCCAGGAAACCCACGGCAGACCATCCTTTTGCGTGTGCGTTCCTTATGGTCTTCCTCATTGAACATATCCCCGCTGGGGTGCTTGAGGCAAAAGAAAGGAACGGTGCCGAAATAGGCGGCGTGGCGCAGACGTTGTAAGTAATTATGCGCCTGCATGTTAGAGATGTCTCCGCCTGGAATGATGGCGTAAGTCCTAGCGCTCTTTGACGTGCAAGAGCAAGATGGATCAGCCTTTTTGCCAAAAGGCATCCAGAGGGGATTTAATAAAGAGAAGCTGAGTTCCCAAGAGCATTCGAGAATTATCCATGGATGTCAATGATGCAATCGTTATAGACCGCTGGATAACCGAGCGGGATGCGGAAGCCTTTCGGGACATAGTCGCCCGGCATGGCGCAATGGTCTACGCTACATGCCGCCGCATATTGCGCGATGCGACAGAGGCGGAGGATGCTGCGCAGGACTGTTTTGTACTGCTCAGCACGTTGGATCATCCGCCGGGAGACCACCTCGGTCCTTGGCTCCACAAAGTGGCCACATACAAGTGTCTCAAGCGCATCCGTTCCGGGACCAGGCGCTTGGCCCGCGAGCACAAGGCCATCGAATTACTGACACAGAAGAAGGCGGTGGAATGGGACGATATCTACGATTTTGTTGACGAAGCCATCTCCGAACTGCCGGAAAAGTACCGCAGCCCTCTGGTTGCACACTTTCTGGAAGATGAAACACATGCCGCGATTGGCGAGCGCTACGGACTTTCACGCCAAACTGTTACGTACCGTATTGAGAAGGCAATCGAGATCGTTCGCAAGAATCTGCGAAAGCGCGGTGTTGCGGTGGCAGTACTCTCCCTATCAACCATGTTGGCGGCCAACTTGAAGGCAGAGGCCTTGCCTTTGACATTGGGTAGTAACTTGGGAAGACTTGCCATCGCCGGTATTGCCCGTCCGGCGCATGTTCCCGCAGCCGAACTGGCGGCACTTGTTTCAAAGACAGCGCCGGTCGTGTCTTTGGTTTCCACGACGAAGGTCGCGGCAGTAGCCTTGATATTGCTGGCGCTTCTTGGGGGATTGTATTGGTACTCGTCGGCGATTCCGGATTCCAGAGTCGTTGTACGGGGTTTCGAGGGCGGCCATAACAACGAGACGCGTGCGGCGGAAGATGCGATACCTGTAATGGCGCCTACTGAGCCGGAGTCGACACCTTCAGAAATGCCATCCACTGTGGCTATCCCCAAACCGTCCGGCAACTATACCTTGCGCGTCCTGGCAAAGGCGCTGGATTCTGGAATCGAGATGCCTCTTCCGAATGCTACGGTTGAAGCGGAAGAAAGGATCGGAAACGAGGAAGCATTCACTGCCGACCCGGTGCGAACAATTCTTTCCCAAGCGCCCACGGGCCCCGACGGTATTGCCGAGCTGAAGTCTTTGCCCGCCGAGGATTTCATAATAACCGCGCGTACACACGATAGAGTGGGCTTGGGAGTCGTATGGGACGACCAATTGCCCGAAACAAAGGTCGCTGCCGTGATATTGCGTCCCGCAGGCGCACTCTGCGGACGTGTTATCGATGAAGAGGGTCACCCGGTTGCCAACGCATTAGTTTGTCCCTTCCATCGGAGAGCGGATCCGGAGGACCGATGGATGTTATTTCCAACCGGCCTTCGAACGGGCACGGGAGCGGATGGGGTGTTCCTAATTCCCCAAGTGGAACAGGGAGAATGGCGAATCGCCGTCAAGGCTGCGGGGTATGCCCCCCTCTTAACGCCCGATCATATACGTACGGACGGTTCATCGTCCGATCTCGTCTTGCACAAGGGCGGTTACGCCACAGGTAGCGTGGTTCTTGCGAAGACGAACGCGCCGCTTGCCGGAGTGAGAGTCCGCATCTTTGGCACGTTTAAGATTGACGACAGTATCGCTACAACGGATGTGGAAGGTCGTTTTTCAGTGATGGACCTGGCTTTGGCGGAGTACTCGGCGAGAACGTGTGACAATCGCTTCTTCTGCGCGAACGGGGCGCAAAGATTTGTCGTAGGAAAAGATCAACGAGCCATAATTCCTACACTCATCGTAGGAGACGACAGCGTGGTTGAGGGACGCGTGTTCGATGCAGATACGGGCTTGGGCATTCCGGACGTGCCGATTGTAGTACATGACAGTGATACGCCACTCATGACGGATCAAGATGGCCGTTACCAGGTCAGCGGAGACATCGGCGCCTCTGCGAAAATCCGTGTCGAGGCAATTCCGGGATATGTAGTCGTAGACGGCCAAAGAGAAGTGAACGTCCAGCTTACTGAAGGCAAACAGGTACTAAACGTGGATTTTGCCATGAGGCGTTCAAAGAGCCTTATGGGGCTTGTCGTCGATTCCACGGGGACACCCGTTGCGGATGCTTTGGTAAGGCTGACACGAGACAATGGGGCAGCATTAGAAAAGACGGCACGCAATAAGATAGGGTTTTTTGTTGTCCCACCATCCCAAACGGGCGGATTATACGTGTTCGGGACGTCAGTGCCCGAAGATAACGAACGAACCGCTCAATCGAACTCCGACGGCTCTTTTACATTCTCCGACTTGGCATCGAGTTGTCCGGTGTTCTTGTCGTCCGTGAAAAACAATTTACAATCCGATGTACTTGGCCCTCTGGTTCCCGGAACCAGTGACGAAATCAAGCTCGTGCTCGAAAGTCTGGCTGAGTTGCCGGGACACGTGCAGAACCTTGCAGGAAGATCGCTGGCGAACTGGCAAGTAGCGGCGGTGCAAACAGGGGCGACACCTGTGGAAAGCAAGCCCGCCAAAACGGACAAGGACGGCCAATTCTTAATGACGGGTTTGCCTCAGGGGGAATACAGCATAATTGCGGCCCCGCCGGGTGGTTTTTTCTTCGGACGAAAGGAACTCGCAAGAGTAAGCGTGCAGCACAAATCCCGCATGCTTGCTGTCAAGCTGGTGGTTGAGCCGGGTCTCTCCATATCAGGCACTGTTGAAGGAGACATCGGTACGGGAAGTGGCGATTTGGTGGAGTGTATTGGGCCCGTCTATGGCTGCGCGCAGACAGATGAACAGGGCAACTATGAGATCTTCCAACTAGTTCAAGGTTTGTACACCGTGCGTACCTTGTGCGGAAACTGCTGCACCGGGGAGCATGAGAATGTTCCCGCCGGCAGCACACATGTAGATTTTCGCGACGTCGTACGAGGCAGCGCGAGCGGGCGCATTGTGGACAGCGAAACAGGGAAGCCGGTTACTCAGTTCAAAGTGGCTGTTCTTGACGGAATTGTGGAGCAGATTCCCCCGGAGGCGATTACAAGACTTGAAGAGGTCCGAAGCGACGAGGGCCTATTCGGCATTGGGGGCATTAACTCCGGTGATTCGACCGTCGTGGCTCGCGCACGAGGTTATGCCGATGGGGTTGTTCACGTGTACGACTTGGCGCCCACGCAGAGCGCCGCGGACTTGATTATCAAGTTGCAGCCCGTCCCAATAGTCCAAGGGTGTGTGGTTAATAGCCTAGGTGCGCCCGTAGCCGATGCACTGCTTTATGTCGGAAAGATCCCCGCAGAGGCCTTTCGCGGATTGGCCGCATTCGCGCGTTCGGACACGGACGGGAGCTTTACGCTGGAGACATTTTCAGCAGAGCCAAGTATCATCTCCTGTTGGCACCCTGATTATGGTATGGCCTACTGCTCGTTCACGCCGGGGCAACGTGGAGTCATTGCCCTGGAACTCGTCGGCGCCGGGAACATTGAGGGATACGTTACGCGCGATGGGGAACTCGTGTCGGGCGCAACGATACGCATCTATGCCAACGGGAGCAATGTGGCGCTGGCTGAGACCCGAACGTCCTATGATGGCCACTACCTGTTTGAAAGGCTGCCCGTGTGCAAGAGCAAAGTCGAGTGCATAATCGATCCGCACAACGCGCCAACAAGCCGAAGACTATTGAAAGAAGTGTCTCTGGAATCCGATACGACCGTGCCCGTCGATTTCGATCTTGCCGCATCAAGCGAGGACTAGAGGATTTGGAGAATGCTTTCACGTCGCGCGTTCATGAAGTGGTTGAGCTCGTTCACGGCCATCCCGCTTGCGGCTGCGGGAACATTGCCGCGTTGCGGAAAAGGCAAGCCCGTCGAAGCCGCGCCCAAGGCAGCCGCGCCCGGCAATAGGAAGGGGCGCGCAATCATTTTGGGCTTTGACGGTGTCGAACCGGCCATCGTCGACGCGATGCTGGCCGCGGGGCAGTTGCCGAACCTTGCCAAGTTGCGGGACACGGGCTGCTATCAGCGGCTGGCCACAACCAATCCGCCGCAGTCGCCCACGGCGTGGTCGTCGTTCATCACATGCACCAACCCAGGCGCCCACGGCATTTTCGATTTCGTGCGGCGCGATCCGAAAACCTACCACCCGAGTGTCTGGTTTGGCACGACAACCAGCGCTATCCTGAGTGCCGATGGCAGCCTCGACAAGCCGCCCGAATTCGTCAATTCGCGCAAGGGCACGTCGTTCTGGGAAGTCGCCGACGCACAAGAGTTGCGGTGCAAACTGCTGACGGTTCCCTACGCCTGTCCGCCCGACGACTTGAAATCAGGCCAGATGCTGTGCGGGCTTGATCTACCCGACATCCGCGGTATGCAGAGCACGTTCTTCTCGCTGTCCGATGAATACCTGGAGAAAGTTCGGGGCGGCGTCAACATTCAATTGGTGTTCAACAACGATGTTGCGGAGACAAAGATCCCGGGATTGCTCCACCCGGAACGGAAGGAGTTCGTCGAGGTCCCCGTTAGAATTACGCGCGATACCGGCGCGCACACGATAGTTTTCGAAGTCCAGGGCCAGAGCCACAAGGTCGAGCAGGGTAAGTGGTCGCCGTGGGTCGAATGGAGCTTTGAGGTCACGCCGAAATGGCTCGAATCTTCTCGTAGCCGGACCGCCCAAGCGAATTCGTCCGGTGGGGTGCCGACCAGTCCTTCCACGAACCGCACCGTATCCTCAACCGTCCGCGGTGTCCTGCCTCCGGTGAATTGGAGATTCTGTGGAGATCTCTGGCGCTTCATTCAGCCCGTAGTCTTACCACCTTCCGGCGATTCGTACAAGACACGTGTCAATCAATGCCGGATGGATTCTCGGCAACGACACCTCCCGGTGCGTCCTGCGCGACCCAACCGACGCCGAAGATGTCGCCTAGGACTGTTTCTATGCATTGGTGCGCGCCGAACACCGGACGCAGCACTCTGTTGAAGTCTTTACTTTCGTCTTGCCGCGCGCGCGCCCGCAATGGTAATCGAGCCGAGCAAAGCGCCCAGCCCGACCAAGCCAGCAACCGGCACGTCTTCAATCGGGAGCGTCGCCGCGTAGTCTTGACCGATCTGATCGCTGTCCACACTGGTGTAGGTCTTGTATTGCGGCACGAACGTGTAGCCCGCTAGCACCGGCACCGCCGTCGCGCTGAAACCATAGTTCACCGTCGCGGTGTAGGTGCCGTCCGCAATCGTTACCGGATTGCCCGGCAGGCCGGAAATGGTCACGCCTTCGAAGCCGACGCCGCCCGCGGTCACCGTCCCGGAAATCGTGTAGGTGCTGACTGCCGCCGTGTAATTCTGGCCGGATTGATTGGCGGACACGTTCGTGTAGGTCGTGCTCGGCGGCGTGAACGTATAGCCTGTCAGCGTTGGGGTCGCCGTTCCGCTGAAGCCGGCGGTCACGATCGCGAAGTAGGCGCCGTCGGCAATCGTCACCGGATTGCCCGGCAGGCCGGAAATGGTCACGCCTTCGAAGCCGACGCCGCCCGCGGTCACCGTCCCGGAAATCGTGTAGG
>CAIYET010000036.1 GCA_903925285.1 Candidatus Hydrogenedentota bacterium
CTGGGGGACACCCCCAGAGCCCTCGGCAGGAAGTATCCTGCACCTCTCTTTCCAGAAGTTCCTTTTATACATAGCGCATGGCGAGAACTGTACCCTGTCTCGCCATGCGGATATTTCCCGTTATGCGAATTTTTAGGTTCCGAAGACGCCGACGAAAATCGTACAATGTGGCGGCTGTCCGCCGAGGTTGTGGGTCAGGCCCAGCTTCGGGTTCTTGAGCTGACGCTTGTCGGCCTTGCCCTGCAATTGCTTGTACATCTCGTAGATCATTCTCAAACCGGTGGCGCCGATGGGGTGTCCGAAGCACTTCAGACCGCCGTCGGGCTGTACGGACAGAGGGCCTTCGATGTCGAAGAATCCCGACTCGATGTCCTCTTTCATCTTCCCGCGCGGGCTGAACCTCAGGTCTTCCATTGTCACCGCCTCGGTGATGGAGAAGCAGTCATGAACCTCGGCCATGCCGATCTCCTCGCGCGGCGTCTTGATGCCGGCCTCGATGTAGGCCGCATTGCCGGCGCGAACGGTGGACTCGACATGCAGGTAGTCGTATTTGGTCGATGTGGTCCCGTCGCCAGGGGCTACGCTCATCTGAAGCGCTTTGATGTAGACCGGGTCCGGGCGATACTTCTTAGCATCCTTGGCCGGTACGATGATGGCGGCCGCCGCGCCGTCGGAGACGCCGCAGCAGTCGAATAGTCCCAGCGGCCACGCGATTATCGGGGCCTTTATGATCTGGTCCATGCTGACTTCCTTGCGGAAGTGGGCATTGGGGCTGTTCACGCCGTTCTTGTGGCTCTTCCACGAGACGTGCGCCAGCATCTTCTTGCCGTCCTCGGGCGAGATGTTGTAGTGCGAGAAATATTTCGTGGCCAGCATGGAGAACATGCCGGGCATGGTCATGGAGAACATCAGTCCGCCCATGTCCAAGTTGCGCACGGCGAGTCCGCTCAAGCCCTGGTCTTTAATCTTCTCAACGCCAAGTACCAGCACGCGATCGTAAATGCCAGCGGCTACGGCGTAAGAAGCGTTCCTTAGGGCGTCGGAGGCGGAGGCGCAGGCATTCTCAACCCTGGTTATGGGCAGATACGGCAATCTCAGCGGGGCGGCCAGCGCCTGTCCGGTGATTCCCGATGTATCGTAGTAAGTGGATATCCATGCTGCCTGGATGTCCTTCTGTTCCATTCCGGCGTCCTTGTAGCAGTCCTTGGCTGCATCCACGATCAGGTCGACGCGGCTTTTGTCCCAAAGCTCGCCGAACTTGGTGCATCCCATTCCGATGATTGCTACTCTATCTTTAATACTCTCAACCATAGTAATCCTTCCTTTAGCACCTTACGGGGCGCGTCTTCCAGAAGTAGTTGTGTATACCGCGGTCGTAATAGAGCTTCCTGAAAGTCGTCTCGACCTCTGTACCGACATCCAGCTTTACGCCTCCGCGGTCTGTCATATCGAATATGCCACGTCCGCCGCCGTCCCAGTCGATGACCGTTACGGTTGTTGGTGGATCGTTGCTATCTGCCAGGTTGTCCTCGGTGTAGGTGAATATCTTGGCCTTCTTGCCGGAGAACCTGTAGGGTTCCATCTCATCAATGGCCTGGCAATCGACGCACACCCTCAGCGGGGTCAGGTAGCCGTAGCTTCCGCCTTGGCTGAACTGCGGCGTGTTGCATGCCTTGCACCTGACGCCGTATAGCGCCAATGCGATCCTCTTGTCGCGCCTGAGTGTGGATATGGATGTCGGCGACTGCTCGGAGCGGCGCGCC
>CAIYET010000037.1 GCA_903925285.1 Candidatus Hydrogenedentota bacterium
AGTCGCGGATAACGACGTTCTCGATCGGTTGCACGTTGCCGCGCGTGATCGTGCGGACACCTGTTTGCGCGGCCCACTTGACGGCATTGTAGATCACGCGAAGGACATTCTTGTCATAGTAGATGGGGAACGTTTCGTGGCCGGGACGGAAATAGAAGACCTTGCCCTGTCCGCGATGCCAGCAGCAGCCGCTACGGAACACCTCGCCGCCCTGGAACCAACTGATGAATATTTGCCGGTCCGGTTGAGGGATATCGAAGTGTTCGCCGTACATCTCCGTATGCGCGAGTTCGAAATACTCCGGCAGGCCTTCGACGATGGGATGCGCCGGATCGACGACCCAGAGCCGTTCGAGTTCGCCGATCTCGCGCCACTTCAAATGGCAACTCGTGCCCATCAGTTTCACGAACGGCTTCGACAGATGTCCCGAATGCAGCACGATCAGGCCCATGCCCTCGTTCACGCGCCGGTGGACCTTTTCGGCGTTCTCATCGGTGACCTCGTGATGGGCCATGTGCCCCCACCACGTCATGACGTCCGTATTGTTCAGGATCTTGTCCGTCAGCCCCTGCCCCGCATCGTGCAACTCGGAGAGGTGTACCGACGCGATGCCGTCCTGCTTGCGCAGATGCTTCGCAATCGCATCGCCCAACCCTTTCGGATAGACCTTCCGCACGGCCTCATCCTTGCGCTCATGCACGCCTTCGTTCCACACCGTTACCCGGATGCCACCGTTCGTCGATTTCGCCATGCCACGACCCTTTCGCTGTTGAGACTGCCGATTCCACACCGCTAGCCAGATTGTAGAAGCTCGGAACGCCCCGATCAAAAGGTTGTAGCCGTAGGCCGTAGCACCTACTCGATATGAGTCGGGGAATTTGACCGGGATAGATTATTCCTTTATTATCACCGACTGAGAGTAACGAAATTGCCAAACCAGCGAAAGGAGACATTCCATGTTCGAGAACATCAATATCCGCAGTAGCGTCGCAGTCTACGTTCAGATCGAGAACACCGTTCAGTTTGCCGTTGCTTCAGGCCGTTTGAAGGCGGGCGATCAGCTTCCTTCCATACGTGAAGCCTCCGAGAAGTTGAAGGTCAATCCCAACACCGTAGCGAAATCCTATCGCGACCTCGAGGTCATGGGCATCCTCTACGCCCGTAGGGGAGCCGGCGTCTTCATCAACAAAGGCGCCGAAGCAAAGTGCAAAGAAGGTACTCGGCAGCAGATCATCGGACGACTGCACGAAGTCGTTTCAGAAGCAAAAGCTGCCGGTATGACGGCCCAGGAAATCAAGGCCGTTTGCGTCGCGAGCTGTGCAATCGATGCCGAGCCATATGGAGAGGTACCGGCCTCTTTGCTAACTGCGGCAAAGAGCAAAAAAAGTTGATGCGCGTTGCTGCTCGCGATTGATTCGAGAGGCCAGGAACAGAACAATCAGGCGCCAATCGCCCGGTTTTCGAGAATGAACTCCAGCATGCGGTTAGGTACTCCTCGATGAATTATCGGATATAATTCGGGATCATCCTGATTTAGCGTGCTTTATAAGAAGCTTCCACTCTTTGGGAAAGTAGTCGCCTCAACTGAATTTCCCCGAAGGGGAGGAACATGAATAGCCGTGGGTGACAACCCACGGGCACAAATGCTTAACCACCGACCCTGTAAGGGTCGTACAAGAAGCATGATGTCGACC
>CAIYET010000038.1 GCA_903925285.1 Candidatus Hydrogenedentota bacterium
CCTACAGCCGAAAGCCTAAAGCCTAGTCTACCCCAGCGTCAAACTCAACGCCGTCAGCGAATGCGCCGGAAAAACATGCACCCATTCACCGCCCACGCTTTCGATACGGATCCGTTTCGGCACGACGGTTTTCGGCGCCTCGAACGTGTTCACATCGCGCGGCGACATCGAATTCAGGACGCGTCCGCTCATGATTTCCACCTTGGCGCCGCGCAGGTCGATACGCGTCTCGATATCCTCGTCCCAACTCTGATTCGCGACCGTCAGCAGTACCTTGCCGCCCGCGACGGACGCGCTCGCGCTCAACATCGGCGTCGAGAACCTTTTTCGCAATCCAACCGGATGCCCCTCCATCGACGGACACTCGATTTCCTGCGTCAGCAACCGCGCACCCATGTGCGCCCGCATCATATCGTACACGTGATACGTCGGCGTCAGGACCATTTTCGTCCTGTCCGTAATCGCGAGACATTGAAGCACGTTGATCGTCTGCGCGATGTTCGCCATCGATACCCGATGCGCGTAACGGTTGAACAGATTCAACGCCGCACCCGCGAACACCGCGTCGCGCAACGTATTGGCTTGCTCGAGACCATTATCCACCGCCGCGTTCGGATGCCACACGCCCCATTCGTCCACGGCCAGACCGACGTGTTTATCCGGGTAGAAATATCCCAGCACGTCATCGGCCAATTGCAGGTCGCGTTCGAGCGATACCAGGTCCACAAACAGCGCCCGATACTCCGACTCCGTAAAATTCAATCCATCGCCCCGCCCGAAATACCGGTGAATGCTCAAATGGTCAATCAGGTCCGCATGCGGCATCGCGTTACAAAAATCGTGATTCCACGCCACATAACCAGGATTCTGGTAATCCATCGGACTGCATCCGCATGCGATCAACTCGATCGACGGATCCAGCGCCTTCATATACGAACCGTACCGCACGAATTCCTTCGCATAATCCGACGCCGCATAACGTCCGCCGCAACCCCAATTCTCGTTGCCCACGCCCCAATACTTGACCCCGTGCGGCTTCGACGAGTCGTTCACGCCCCGCGCCCGGCTAAGCGTCGAATCGCCGCCAAAATTACAGTATTCGAGCCAATCGAGCGCCTCGCGCGGCGAACCCGAACCCACATTCACACAAATATACGGCTGGCAGCCCACCGCACGGCAAAAACGCATGAACTCACCCGTTCCGAAACCATTCGGTTCCGCCTGCCGCCACCAGATATTGACCGTCTCCGGACGTTCCTTCTGCGAACCGATCCCATCGCGCCAATGGTACATGTCCGCGAAACAGCCCCCCGGCCACCGCACGACCGGCGCCCGAAGTTGTTTCAGCGCCGCAAGCACATCGAGGCGCAACCCGCTCTCGTTCGGGATCGGCGATTTGTGGCCGACCCAGATTCCCTCATACGTGCAACGCCCCAAATGTTCCGCAAAATGACCATAGATATTCGGATGGATCGTCGCCTTGGGCAGGTCCGCCCACAAACGAATCGCTGCCAAGCTCATACCACCCCCTCATACGGTGGTTGGTGGCTGGTGGTTGGTGGTTGGTGGAATTTCACCCCGCCAGCCACCAACCACCAACCACCAACCACCAGCCACCAGCTCCTGACTCCTGACTCCTGACTCCTGACTCCTGAATTCCTTCTCGCAATCGAAGCAGCCCGCTCTCATGAGATCGCCTCGCGCGGTTGATCGAACTGCTCCAAATACGGAAACATATTGTCCGTGATAAAGCCCCGCACCTCCTCGATATTCGCAACCGCCTGCTCCATCGCGTCCCCTTCAAGCCGCTGGCCATAAACGGCCTTCACCTCGACGAAGATCTCTTTCACGTTATGCCGGAACGATTCCACGATCACATGAAACGCGCCACGATGCGCCGGCGTCTCCGGCAACACGAACCGAAGGCCCCCGACCGCGATCGGACGCTGGAAATGCGGACTGATACACCCGTCCTGTCGGCACGCATGGTCGAGCAGAAACACCCGCGCATCGTCGAAATGCGTCAACTCGAACGTCGAACGCAACGTCACCGTTTGCGCCAGAAAACACGCCTGCCCGATGACCCCCAGCACACGCGGGCCAACTTCCCGAACCTTATCCAGAAACCCCGACAACGGGATACCCGCCCACTCCTCGATGAGCACCAAACGGTCCGGCAAAAACAGCGCCACCGACTGCGTGTTTGCATCCCGCTTCGAATGGAACCGAAACTGCGGCGGCGTGCTGAAATCCGTGCTGTCATATCCCGTCCGCGTCTGCGTCAGATCGAAATACAACTTCTGCAACGCAGGCACCCGATGCTGTACCGGCGCATGCAACAATTCCGTCGAAAAATGGATCGACCGATCTTCCGTATGCATAAAACCTCCTGTCATTCTCAAAACCTCCCCAGTATACGCGAATTCCGAACACGACTACGAATGGCGATGAGCAGTAGCGACGCCGTCATCGTGCGAGCTTGTTCGGGGCGCGGAGACGTGTATAATTCAGAAGGGTTAGCCGTGTGCCCCGTATGGAAGGCGCAACCAGATGAAATTGCCCAAAGCCGATCAGGCCTTGGTGGAGCGCGAGAAGGTTACCGAGTATCTGCTGAATCCCGTGCATCGCTACGGAGCGAGCAAAGCGCGGTTCTTTGGCGCGTTCGGTTTTCGTGCCGGGCAGTGGGAGATCCTCGCCCAGGCGTTGCGCGAACACGGACAGAACTACGATGTGGCGAAGACCCGAGAAACCGGATTTGGGCCGCGTTATGAGGTCGAGGGCGCGTTGCGCGCTCCCGACGGACGGCGTCCGCGCGTATGTACCGTTTGGCAATTGGATCATGCCGCGGTTGCGCCCCGGCTCATTACCGCCTATCCTTTGGAGGAATGCGTATGATCATCGAACATGATTGCGTGGTGTTGACACAGGACCTGCCTGCGGAAGGTTTGCAGGCCGGCGATATCGGAACCGTCGTCCATATTCACGACGAAGGAACCGGCTACGAAGTCGAGTTTATGACGCTCGCCGGTGAAACCGTGGCCATCGTCACGCTGTTGTCTGTCCAGTTGCGCCCCATTGCCCGTCGTGACCTTGCGCACGTGCGGGAAATGACCGTAGTGTGAACGACGTGCTGTCCCGAAGTGGGCAGAGGTAATCGACAGGTGACCGCAGGACATCGCCAGCACTTGGATTGCGTCCGAGAGGGTACGTCATGAGCGAGTCGCCCATGGAAGATGGATTGCCCCAAGATACGTTGGCGCCTACTAAACCGCAGCGGCGCGGCTTGGCAAAGTGGAGTCGCTTCTTTGGTTGTCTCGCCTGGATTTTTCTTTACATAATCTTGCTTATGTTCGTTCTTGGACCTCACGTCCCCGGCTATCAGATACCGGGGCTTTTCCTGGCACTCTTGGCCATGATTCCCGTATCCGCACTCGTTGCCGATGCTCTCGAACCATACATCCGGCCTGCGATCATCCAACGGGATGCACGCATGAACCTAAAAAAGGCAGTCGGAATTCTGACTCCTGAATTCTGACTGCCTTATTTAAGATGAACCGCCCGCCTCGCAGAAAGTTGACGTTTCACCATCTATGGTTCATAATGTCGAACTCCCAGCGTGAACACATGGAAAAGGAAATGAAGGAAACATGAGAAACTACTCGATCGAAGATTTCACCGGCAAGACCGATAGCCTGTACCGGCTGGTGATCGTAGCGGCGCGGCGGGCCAACCAGATCAGCCGCACCGACTCGAGGCCGCTGGTTTCCTCGCGTTCGAGGAAGCCTACGATGATCGCGCTCGAGGAAATCCTGGACGGCAAGGTGTCGCACACCACGGACAAGAGCGATGCGGAGGCATATCTCGAATAAAGAGGTCGTCCTCGCCGTTACCGGTTCGATCGCGGCATACAAGGCCTGCGAAATCGCATCGCGCCTCATCGAACTCAACGCGAAGGTCACGCCTGTCCTGACCCGCTCCGCCTGCGAATTGGTGCAACCCGCCACGTTCGAGGCGATCACGGGACGCCGTGCGATCACGAATCTGTTCGGAGCATTCGCAAGCGCGGAAATCGAACACATTGCCGTCGCCACGCGTGCGCATCTCTTTCTCGTCGCCCCCGCCACTGCGAATATTCTCGCCAAGGCCGCGAACGGCATCGCGGACGACTGGCTCAGCACCGCGCTGCTGGCCACGCGCGCGCCGATCCTCTTCGCGCCGGCCATGAACAGCAACATGTTCGCCCACCCGGCGACGCAAGCCAATATTGAAACCTTGCTCGGGCGCGGCTGCCATTTCATCGAACCGGAATCGGGACGACTGGCCTGCGGTACCGTAGGCCAAGGCCGCATGGCCGATCCCATGTCCATCATCGAAGCCGCGTTGCCCCTCATCTCCGGCGACAGTTCCCTCGCGGGCAAGAAGGTCTTAATCACCAGTGGCGGAACCCGCGAACCGCTTGACCCCGTCCGCTACATCGGCAACCGGTCGTCGGGCAAGATGGGCCGTGCCCTCGCCATCGAAGCCTTGGCACGGGGTGCGCAAGTAACCGTCGTCACCGGTCCATCCGACGTTGCGTTACCCTATGGCGCCGAGACCATCCGCGTCGAGACGGCAATGCAAATGGCCGCCGAGACCCTGCCGCGCGCGCAAGACGCCAACATTGTCATCTGCGCCGCCGCCGTCGCCGACTACCGCCCCGAACAGACGTACGAACACAAGCGCAAACGCGCAGGCCAGTCTCTCACGCTCGCGCTCGTCGAGAACCCCGATATCTTGGCTCAAATCGGCGCGGCCAAACGCACCGGACAAATCCTCGTCGGGTTTGCCGCCGAAACCGAAGAACTCGTTGCCAATGCCTGTGTCAAACTCAAGAAGAAAAATCTCGACCTGATTGTCGCAAACCAAGTCGGCGTACCCGAATCCGGGTTCGGCGTCGATACGCTCAATGCCGCGATCCTCGACCGCGACGGCCAGACCACCGAATTGCCCCTCATCGCAAAAGACGAGCTTGCCCAGCGCCTCTTCGACCGCATGGCCCTGTTGATGGCCCAATAGCGGCGTTGTCCGATGTCATCCGTTTCCCCGGGGAATCGAGGTGCTGCTGCGCCGTTTCCATCCAGTAGACTTTCATTCGGGAAGACCATACTTCGCCCGGACTTCTTTGACGTCACGAGTACGCCCAGCTTCGCTGTCGGCCAAACCTTTCTCGATTGCCTCGCGTGCATAGATCTCGTACATGAGATCGTCCCATGTCGCGTTTGCCGGCAGACAGTCAATAAGCTTGTGTGCCGCTTCCTTTTGCATCGTGTTGGCCATGCCTTCATCTCCTGCGTTTCAATGGTGAAGCGTACCCCAATCGCCAGAGAATATCACTCGCTTTCCGGCAGCGCGTCAAATACCTTGCCAAAGGACGCCTCCGTCCGGTAGACTAACGTTCTCTTGGGCTGTGTACAGAATCGAAGGGCGGCATCATGTCCGAACGGGATGCGGGCGAGTATCCGGTCGAGCGGGAATCGGCGCGCGAAGGTATGTTCGACGCGCAGTTGACGTTTGCCGTCCCGTTCGTCGAGGCGCCTTCGCCGTTGACGGCGATCGTCAAGCGCGACGGGACGCGTGCGCCGTTCGACAAACGGAAGATCGCCGGGGCCATCTTTCACGCGGCGGAATCCATCGGTGGCGCGGATCGCGGACGTGCCGACAGTTTGGCGTCGGCGGTGGCATTGTACCTGGCCAAGACTCTGCGAGGCTCCACGCCCAACGTGGATCAGGTGGACGACGCCGTCGAACGTGTTCTGGTCGAGATGGGCCATGTGCGGACGGCGTTGGTTTACACGCGGTGCCGCGAGCGCCGCGAGCGCGAACGTAGCTTGCGCAACGGCGATGCGCGGACGCTGCTTCGCGAACTCGATGACGCGCGGCGTCTTCGTACGCAGGGCGCGCTCGAAAATGTGCCGCCGCTGTTGGTCCGGACGAGCGCGGAGACGCTGGCGTCGTGGGACCGGGCGCGAATCGTCGATGCGCTCACGCGCGAAACGGGCCTCGATGTCGAGCGCGCCGAGACTATCGCGGGGGACGTCGAACAGCAAATCATGGATGCCCATGTGCGCACGCTGACCGCACCGTTAATCCGCGAACTGGTCAGCGCGAAACTCATCGAGCACGGACTCGAACCCGAATATCGCCGCCATCGCCGTCTTGGCGTGCCGTTGTACGACACCGAACGCATCGTGCGCGGCCCCAGTCCCGAAGGCGCGCCGATCAATCCAAGCGTGACGAGCCGGACTCTCGCGGAAGCGGTCAAACGCGAATTCGCGCTGTCCGAAGTTTTCTCTCCGGAAATCGCCGAGGCGCACGCGCGTGGCGAAATGCATTTACACGACCTCGGCGGCATCGACCGTCTTCATACCGTGCGGCGTTCGCTATCCTCGATCGTCCAGCACGGCGTCGGGACGCCCGATTCGCGCATGTTCTCTCAGCCGCCGAAGTATCCGCAAACGCTGCTCGCGCAAATGGTTCACGCCACGGCCATCCTGCAAGAGCACGTGGCCGGGCCTATCGCGTGGGACGCGGTCAACGTGTATTTCGCGCCGTTTCTCGATGGTTTCGACCAGAAGGCGTTGCGTCAAGTGGCTCAGATGCTCGTCTACGAATATGCGTACCGCGCCGTCGTCGAGGAATCCGCGCCGGTTACCCAACTCGGACTTCGGTGCAGCGTTCCGGAAGACTTGCTTGGCCAAGATGCGATCGGATCGGGCGGGCAACCCACGGGTATAGCCTATGGCGGCTACGCGTCCGTCGCGCGCGACCTGGCCTGGATGATTTACGACGTGTTGCGCGAGGGCCGCGAACGTGGTACTCCCTTCCCCGCACCGGCCCCGGAACTTGCGGTAACCGACGCCTGTTTCGAGGACAAACGGTATGCGGCGTTTCTTGCCAATGCCGCCGCGACGGCATCTGCGGCCAATCCCATGTGTGTGACGTTCGACCGCGCCCAGCCGCCTATCGAAGCGGTTGCGCACCGCGTCACGCTGAACCTGCCGAGGGCCGCATATAACGCCGGCGATGCCGAAGGCCTATTCGCCGTATTGGACCGCCTGATCGAGCGCGCGGTACAGGCGCATGAACAAAAGCGCAGTTTCTTGCAAAGTCTGCTGGCCATGAAAGGACTTGGCCCGCTCGCGTTCCTGTCGTCGCGGCGCGATGGCGAACCGTACGTGGATGTTGACGGCGCGGCTTACTTCGTCGCCGTGACGGGACTCAACGAATGCGTTCAATTCCTCTGTGGCCACGAATTGCATGAGACCGAACCCGCAGCGGCGTTGGCGGAACGAATCGCCGACCATATTGCCATGCGGTGCTCCGAATGGAGCGCGCGCCTTGGATTCTATTGTGTGCCTGCGGCGACATACGATGTGGCGGTCAATCACCGTTTCGCAGTCATCGACCTCCAGGAGATGCCCGAATCCGCGCGACGCGTCGTCAAGACCGCCCCCTTGACCCATGACCTTCAATATACCCATGGCGCGTCGGCAAACCCGTCGGCCGCCCTCGCGCCGATGGCGCAAATCCGTCTCGAAAGCCGCTTCCACGCCGCCCTTCACGGCGACGTAACCACCCATGTCCGCCTCGATGACGACCATTCCCTCGCCCGCCTCGCCTCATGGGCGCTCAAGGAAACTCCATGCCGTCGTTTGACGGTTATGGGACAGGGATAGAAAGTCGGAAATGCCAAGCGTCATTCGGCAGTTGGAGCCAACAGGCGTCGCCAAAAGAATGGGATGTATGGGAAGAATGGGACATCTTGACCATTCACCTGCAAGGGATTCTTCCGCAAACAACGCGCGAGAAAATGTAGCGTCATAGTGCTAGGACGGACGTTTTGAGTCACGGGCCAGGATATTCAGAAGCTGCGTAGGCAGTGGCACGTCCAGGGCTTTGCACTTGTCCACGCATTGCCAGGCGGTATCGTAGTCCTTGTCCGCGAGCAGGACCGTGAGAAGGATTTCATAGTAAAACGCAGGGAGGCCGGGCTGCCGCGAAAGAGCGGATTGGAGTTCGACGCCCGCTTCTTTGTAGTGGTAAGTTCGCATCAAGCTTACTCCCAGGCTCGCTTGCGCAGCGGCATCGCCGGGATCGAGAGTATGCGCGGCGCGATAGGCCTCTACTTCAGCCGCATAATCCTGGACCGCATCGAGTGCGCCGCCGAGATAGACGTAGGCGAGAGCCGCGTTGGGAAAGGTCTGGGTCAATTCACGCCACACGGCAATGCGCTCATCCGGCTTGTTCTGGCGGAGCAACAACTCATCCAGTCGCCCGTACGGCTCTCGAGACGCCGGATCCGCGGCTATAACTTTGCGACAAATCCCGATGGCCTCGGACGGATTGCCCAGCCCTTCGAGCGCCTGCGTTTCGCCGAACGTTGCGCTGACGTTACCCTGGTCAATTGCAAGGATCTTGCGAAACGCCTCGATCGCCTCATTGAACTGTCCTTTTTCAAGAAGTTGGCTTCCCCGCGCCATGAGCGCCTGGACAAGCGGTCCCAAAATCATTGCGTCTTCGGGTGCAAGTTGGCGGGCCTTTTGATAGGCTTCGACCGCGCCCTCGTACTCCTGCTGCAGTTCGAGTGCATTCCCCAAGTAAAGGTACACCTGACGTGCCTGCGGATGCTCGAGTAGTATCGAGCGCAGGGCGGCCACCCGCGCGGCATTGTCCCCTTGCTTGACGTACATCTCATCGAATTCGCTGTAGGCGGTGAGATCATCGGGATTGACCGCGATGATTTCACGATACGTCGCCGCCGCGCCGGTAACGTCGCCCCGTTTTTCAAAGAAAGCGGCCATAGCGTAGTGGGCCGCGACGTTGTTCTTTTCCATGGACTCGACTTCGCGATACCCCGCCAGCGCTTGTTCCCATTCCTCCCGTTGCTCGAAGGTTTTGCTCATGGCGAGTAGCGCGTCAACAAGGCCCTTTCGGGTGTCGGTGGCATCCGGATCGAGCGCCAAGGCTTCGCGATAGGCCGCCAACGCTTCCTTGTGCTCGCCTTGTTGTGCGAGCCGTCCCCCTTCCATGGAAAGCGAGATGGCGAGACTTGCGGTAATTTTCTCGTCGAACGGCTCGTCGTCGTGCACGCGACGAAACGTGGTTAAGGCCTTATCGAAGCGGCCTTGCCTCATATAGCGCGATCCCAAGCTCGATTGGAAGGAAGCCCCGCGAAATAGTCGCCTACAGCGCTGAACGAAGCGCTCGTCTTCCGGCAGACTCAGTGACGGCAACAGCGAGAAATCGTCTATATTCTTGACCCGGTACAACCCCTTGAATTGGCCTGCACGCGCCTTCGGAACGGCCACGCCGACAAACCGGCCTCTCCCCCCAGCCGTCAAGGGCGGCAACTGGTCGGGAGCGGATCCCGGCACCGTGAATTCGTAGACGGGAAAGAAGTACTTTGTCGTCTCGTTCTCGCCAGAACCTGCCGCGTGTACTTCAACGGTTCCCGATATGTCCGCAGGCACGGGTTCGGGCTGGTATCGCAGCCGCATAGGGAAGGTCCCCGCAGTCGAGGCAAACTCGGCCACGCAGTACTCGGTGGCCACATCCAAACCGGCGCTTTCCGTCGAACGATCCAAAGAAGGCAGGCGGCGTTCGGGTTCGATGAGGACCCAATCGCCCTCGGTGGTTTCCCGCGTGGCGACCGGCTCGATAACGGCGGAGCGATACTGTTTAAGTATGGCAGCTACACTAAAGTACTGATAGAGCCTCGCGCCCCAGAAAGGGACCAATATCAGCGCCGAAGCACCGCACGCAAACAGTAGCATCCGCCGGGCGGGCGGCCCCCAGCCGAGTCGTAGCGAAAGAATTTGCTCCTTTATTCGCTGCCAGGAAGGACGCTCGATGACTTGTCTCGCACCGTTGAACGCCTTGTCGATAAGGAATGCCACAACCCAAAACGGCACGAAATACAGATGGAAGGAATGCCGGAATTCGAATAACAGGCTCACATAACCGCATACGAACACCGCGAGTGGAAAGACACTCCATGCCAGCCGCGCACTTCGAGCACTCAGCAACAGCAGGGTGAGCGCGGCATAGAAAGGTCCGTAACACGCCAGGTGCTCCGTCACAGGCGCGACCAGTGCCTGCTGCCAGCCGCTACGTTGGCATGGTTCTTCGTTCGTGGATCTACCCAGCGACCACAAAATCGCTGCGCAGAAGCGGGTAGCCGTGTCCGCAGGAAACGACTTGACGGCTTGAACCACCCATTGGCGCCCTGCGGTCGCGGCATTGGGATCGGTGGCGTATTCACGATGTATCGGGCCATTTACACGGCGGTCATAGCTCTGTTGTGTTGCATAAATATAATTATCATGCTTGGTGTACAAAAGCTCATACGAGGCGTTGCCTATTCCCAATTCCTCGAAGCAGTCCGTGCTGAATCCCTGCATCAGATGAGGCGACTGCTCGATGTATCCTTCCCGCATGTTTGCGAGGATTGGCCACGCCAGCACCAAAAAGCCGGCAAGAAGCAACACGAGTGCGCCTACCCGATCGAACAGGCAAATCCGGGTCGGCCCGTAGGCGCCGACAGCTACCGCAAGCAGGCCCGGGAGAATGAAGAGGACCAGGTCCTGCCGAAAACCGACGCCAATTCCGATGACGAATCCGAGCAATGCCGAAAGCACCCAGTAGGACCGCACGTGCATGGACCCTCTGAGCAAGCAGCTTATGAGGAGGATGGGCGCCATAATGCAGAGGGCCACGACCTGCTGAAAACCGGCGACAAACCCGATGACGATAGCGAGCAATGTCAAGAGCGCCGAATAGGTCCGCACGCGCATGGAGCCTTTCAGCAAGCAGCCCATAAGGAGGATGGCCGCGAGAATGAAGGGCGTCTTGCAGAAATCGCGCACGCACGGCAGCATCTTGATTACGCTGGGGGAAGACAAGAACAGGAGCGCCCCCAGTATGCTTAAGAAACGGTTCGCGCCGAGACGGAACAAGCCGTATACCAGAGCCACCGAGATCCCGAACGCGACGGCAGGAAGCACTTTCAGCGCCTCCCAGGAAATCCCGCACAATCGCCAGACAATGCCCGCCGCATAGAGCAAGTAGCGGAGGCCCTCGCCGCTGCCGACTCGGCCGGCGGGAGGCAGCTTCTCAGGCAGACTTCGAGGATCGAATTCAGGCTTTTTCTGATCGAGGAACTCGCGAAGTTGGGGCAGATCCGCTAAGGGAACCTCCACAAGCCCTTTTCCGCAGGCAAACATGACGGATGGTTCTAACAACCGGGGGGAATAATCTCCGGTTTGACCTCCAATCGTCCCGACTTGCGTTCGCAGATGGTAATAACCGAATCCGCCAGCCACCGCGAGAAAACAGATCCCCACCAACCCGTCAATGACAATATCCCGAATTCGAGTATCGCACTTCATCAAAACTGAACCTCCGGGAATATCATACCTGGAAACAGTGCGAGATCTCATGCGTTGATGTATTTGCCCCATTCGCGGTAGGGATGGCCCTTACGGTCCACGGCATGCACTCCGGACGGGCGGATCTTCGCGTACCAACCACAGCGGGTGTCTATTCGGAAAGCGCCCCGGCCTCGGCAAACTCCGCGATGCCGTCCAGCAGTTCGTTGCAGACGGCGATGTCGTTCTCTGCCAATATCGATTGAATGGCCGCCATGATGGCATCGTTTTCGACGATGTACTTGCAGAAACCACAGGTCTCCACAAACCGCTCGTCGCGTGTGCCCGGCGCCACCATGCAGGCCGCCTTGTACAGGCGGCTAAACCCCTTTGTTTTGATGAAACGAAAATACGGCGACCGACGGTACCGCGCCACGATATCGGCCAGTTTTTCCTTGCGCACGTTTCCGAGTGCAAGGTTTGCGGAACTGTTGGCGATGGCGCAGCAGGGCATTACGGAACCGTCCGGATAGATCATGAGCGAACTCTTGGGATCGCAGAATCCCTCGTAGAAATGCGGGTTCCAGTCGGCCTCGGCCAATTGCAGGTCGGCGGCTCTGCCTGCGGGAATAATGCGCCCGCTAACGATATCGAGTCCGGCCAGCACCTCTTCGGGCAGCAACGACTCGATGCCCTTGTCCTCGACCCGTTGGTGGGCATACAAACGCACGGAGAGGCCGAGTTCCTTGCACGCAGTTACAGCATTGACAATACACGCCGGATGGATAAATGGCGCGTGATACACGTCGTAGCTGACAAACATGCTAGCCAGTCCCAACGCCTTTAACTTACCGATCAGATCCCGTGCGCGTTCGATGTCTTCGGCAAAGGAGCAATTGGTGGCCACGGAATATTTGAGTCCCAGAGGGCGTGCTTCGCTCAGAATCCAGAGGATCTCGTCTTGATACGCCAGTGCCTCGCCCCCAGTGAAACCGCTGATCTCCGTACCTAGCCCCTTGATTTCATCGAGAAGCTCGACAACCAGTGCCGGATCGAACTTCTCCGTGCGCCAAGGCCCACAATCCGAGCAGCAATGCGCGCAATGGATGTTGCAGTAAGACGTGTAGCAAAATCCGACTTTCTCGACATAATCGGAAGGGTAGAGAAAGGACGGCACGGATGGATTCGAGTCGTCTTCTACAGTCATGGGTTCCATTCACAAGTCCCCCGTCGCGCTAGCCCTTCGATAGCAATCTTCAGATTATTTCGGAATGCCACAAACCACGCGGCGAACGACCGAAACGCCGACCGTTTGCGATGCCGTCCTGGGGCGGTCGCATAGGACGAAGAGCGTCAGAAGGTGAAAATTGTGAAGCAGTAATCCTTCCCAAACGCAACCCGCCATGCAAGCTCCGCCTGGGCTTGAGGATCCTTGCGTTTATAATTCTTTATCGGCACTCCTACCACTTCCTTGCCGGCCGGCAAGTCGATGCCGTTTTTCTTCAATACGCCCCGCAAGTCGTCGATCAACGCCGTCCGAAACGCTTCATCCGTGGCCATTAGTTTCCTGATTTGTGCTACAGTAGCCATTTTCCACCTCGTCTCTTGTTCATTTTTTCGTTTGCACCTTCTACACAACGCGCGTAGAGGTCGAGAACATAGGAATCGTACGCCCAGTAGCCATTGAGGCCGTGCGGCGTTAGGCAATCGTCACCCAGTGCTTGACCGAATCATATATAGCGAAGGCTGCCACCGTGCTGCCAGCGCCAGACGCAATGCGCAGTTTACCGGCGTCCTTCTTCGTCCCCACGGGTATCCCGTGTTCGGCGAGCACCTGCGCCGTCTCGGTGATAAGCCGTGCCCTGAACAGCTCGTCCTTCTCAAGTTTTTCCCGGATTTCCTTGAACGACCTCATTCCCATTCGCCCGTCCCTCCAGTTCATTCGATCACCCTTCTGGTAAGATAGATGATCGGGCCACCCAGCAACTACACACCTCGAAACTTTGCACATGCATGTTATATACCAGAAGGTTAGTTTTGTCAAGTCATTTTTGATATGTAAATACGAGGTCTGCCTCACATGTCCAAGAATGCTTCCCCTGTATATGCGCTGCCCCGCAACAAACACACCATAAGCGATTAAGCGCAATTGGTTACGGATTGATACGGCCAATCTCCCATTTCACACCGCTGGCACGCCGCACATCGCAAGGATTATTATAGCCGCATGATCGCACGTCGATTGACGGTATCGAAATTACTGAGCGGGACGATGGCCTACGCGAAGATGGCCGGGGCCGTTCCGCGTCCGCTGATTCTGGAAAGCCGGTATTGGCTCGATACGGCGTGCGCGGACGCCGCGAAGCGCATGGGGTGGGATGTCATGTGCATGCCGGTCGTCGCGGAAGGAGTGCTGCCGCGCGAGGCGGTGACGCGGCTGATTGAGACGCTGATCGATTTCAAACCCGATTTCCTGCTGTCAGTCAATCTCGGCGGCATGGACGTCGACGGATTGTTCTGCGGCCTGTTCGACGATCTGCAACTGCCGTTTGTGACGTGGTTCGTGGACGATCCGAGGACCATCGTTATGGACCGCTCGATTTACGGCACACCGCATTCCATCGCGCTCACGTGGGAACGGGCGTACGTGCCGTATTTGAAAGAGGTGGGCTTTCCCGTGGTCGAGGTCATGCCGTTGGCGGTGGATACGGGGATCTTCGATGCGGAACCGGCGGCGGCGTGGGATCTGCCATGTACGTTCGTCGGCAATTCGATGTCCGCGCTCGCGGCTCATGCATGGGGCAACGTGGGCGTGGATACTGAACTGGCTGCCGCGTTGGAGCAGGCGCTCGACGCGGGCGTGGTTACGCGCGAACGCTTTGCGGAAGGACTCGACGCCATATTGCCGCCGACGGTCATGTCGCGGCTGGACGCGGAATTCAGGGCGCGTGCGGAATTGGTCTTGTTTTTCGAAGGCACGCGGCGGCTTCGGAAGGCGTTTATGCAGGCGTTGCCCGCAGACGAAGTGTGCGTATTCGGCGATGACGGATGGGACGGTATCGTCGCGCTGCGCGGCGGTCCGGTGATCTATGAGAACGGTCTGTCGGCCCTGTACCGAAACTCCGCGATCAACCTGAATGTTACGAGCATTCAAATGGCGGGCGCGGTGAACCAGCGCGTCTTCGATTGTCCGGCCGCAGGCGGATTTCTGCTGACCGATGCGCAATCGTCTCTCGATGACCTATTCGACTTGGAGACCGAAATCGTCTGCTATCATTCGTTCGACGAAGCGGTGGCTTTGCTTCACGAATACCGCAGGCAGCCCGCAAAACGCCGGAGCGTCATCCAGCGCGCTCGCGCCCGCATCTTGCACGAACACACCTATGAACATCGTCTGCAAACGATAGCGGACTTAGTAAGAGAACATTTCGGCTGAAGTTACAAAAGGCAGTTGGAGTCGATGGAGGCTCATCGAAAGTGTGGACGGAGTGGACTTTGTGGACGGAGTGGACGCAAATGGGACTCACCCGCAGGGTGAATCCTATTCTCGTCCACTCCGACCACACCGTCCACTCCGTCCACAAAGTCCACACC
>CAIYET010000039.1 GCA_903925285.1 Candidatus Hydrogenedentota bacterium
CGCTTGGCTCTCCCAATCTACTTCCGGCACCAACGTAGACTCGTGCTTGGGAGGTTAATTCTTTACAAAATAGAGGTCGACAAGACGCTCGAATGGGGTTCTACTGCCTTTTTTAGGTTGAAGTGCCGTATTGTTTCGGGTCGGTCGGCTTGTCGCTAAGGCCGTGGCCGCGCATGTCGAACGTGATGACCTTGAAATCTTTGGCCAGAAAACGGATCACGCCCGGATACCGCCAATTCAGATCCGCATTGGCCGCAACACCGTGAACCAGGATCACCGGTTGGCCTTTACCCTCGACCTTGTAGTGAATGCGGACGCCGTCCGAATCGAAGTACTCGCCCTCGATCCGATGGATTAACAAAAAGGCGACAACAACAATCGCCACGCCGCACAGGGCAGCAATCGTTCCGCCACCCACAAGCAAACGCCTCTTGATACTCATACCGCCAGCCTCTCTGCAAACAGCTACCCATATCCAGGATTGTGGATTAGATTGCGGATTGTACCAGAATCCGCACATAAGAAATCGTCTCGCGGCTGACACACCCCTCTAGTACCGCGTGGAGCCATTGACCCTGGCTGTAGATATGAAACTACGAGAAAGGGCAACGGTACGATCAGTCGCCGGGGTCCGGGAATGAATTCCAACGTTACGATGGACTCTTTCGCCAACGGGAAAGTGGCATCATGCCTACGCGTCAAGGCCGAGCCAATCGGCTCAGGCCTGAAACAGAGGTCAATCGCAACTCGTATCGTTAGATGTCGTCAAATACGGGACAGTCTGTTTCTTTGTCTTTGCGATGTTCTCCTCAATTCACCGGCGGCGAGCCGAGCGCGATCCGGAAACCATTGAACGAGGACCAGGTGTTGGGGGGCCAGCCGCGCCGGGAACAGGTCCACACGGAGAATTCGGGAGTCCGGGAATCTCCACCCCGGAGAACCCGGTCTGTGCCCGTAAGCGGACCAACCGGATTGGCCTGCTGAGTCGACGGATAGGTCGCAAAGTAGTCATTGCACCACTCCGAGACGTTGCCGCTCATGTCGTAGCAGCCCCAGGGACTCGATGCGTTATGCGTGTTTGGATTGATCCCGTTGAAGTACCCCACGGGCCGGATCCCCCCATAGGTCATTCCGTAGTTGCAGACTTCAGGGGTGATTGGACCCCACCAATTGGGCCAGCAGGTAAACGCGTACTGCCAGCGGCCACCTTTACTAAGCGGAAGGGTCGTATTCCATCCGGCGGCATGGTCCCATTCGGCTTCGGTGGGCAAACGATACCCGTTGGCTGCTTGGCGCGCCCACGTGACCGTGTTATAACGCGGCGTCAGTCCCTGGCTCTCGCTCAGCCAGTTGCAGTACGCCGCCGCGCCGAACCACGTCACGTTGGAGATCGGATTGTTCACCGAGAAGTCCAGCGATGCCGAGTAGGGCTCGAACTGGTTGCCGGAAATGCGGAAGCCGGCATTGATCGCCGGATGGCCAGCCACATAGACATCGCCGCCCGTGCTCATCGAGTACGGAGCGCCGTTTATATCTTGCAGATAGCCCTTGCTCTGCGCGAAGTTCAGCATTTGGACGTACTGTGTTATCGTGGTTTCATATTTTCCGATGAAGTACATGTGGAGTGTCACGTCATGCTCGGGATGCGTGTTGGCAAAATCACTTAGGGCGATATTCGTGCCCATCGTAAACGTTTCGCCATCTACGAAGTTCATTTCAGGTTCATTGACTGCCGGAACGAAGATGGCCCCCAACGATTTGTCAGCGTCCATCACGACGTTTGAGGGTCCGGCCGGCAGCGGGCTGTTGGCGGCCACGGCCCAGCCAGCGGCCGGCGTCACGACCACCTGGATGGTCGCCCCGATCGTATACGAATGTTCGCATGGTCCGGCAATGGTCGTCCCGTCGCCGTACTGCCATATCGTCCCGCTCCCGAATTGCCACGTGGTCAACCGGTGCAGGTTGTACGCGAACACGGCAAAATACGTCTTGTCCCCGTCAATGAGCACTTTGGCGGGATTCGCCCGCGTAAGGACTCCATTGATATCGTGAGCCGCTGCCCAACGATCGAACACATACCCCGCGCTGGGGTATGCCTGCAGCGTGACGGTCGAGCCACGCGCGTAGAGGTTCGAGCCGGCCGCGGGGCTGACATTGCCGCCCGTTTGCGCGCCCATGAACAATTCATGGGATTGGGACGGCAAGAACACGGCCGTCAGCGACATGTCCGTCTCCATCCAGAGGTCATACGCCGAGAGCCTAGTGGATCCCGGCGCGTCCCAATAGGCAAATCGCCACCCGGCTTCGGGTGTGGCGGTCACGCGCAGATACTTGTTGTGTGCATAATCATGCGTGCCGGGGGCCGGGTTCGTGGTTCCCTGTCCGCTCACCTGCAATGTCAGACGATTGGTAGTGGTCGGGTCAATGAAGTTCGCCCAGACAATCTTGTCCCCGTCCAAAAGGAGGTTAACGGGCGTCTGCGTGCCTGTCAGGCAGCCAAGCCAGCCGTCAAAGACCCAATTCCCTGTGTATACAACCGCGCTGAGCGTAACGGTTGTCCCAAAACTGTAAACGTTGTTACCATAGGGGCTAGGCGGCTGCACATTGACCGCTTGCGGTGATCCATATGGTATCCCGTTCGTGTGGATATCAAGCAAGACGCCGTCGCCCGCCTTGTAACTCGGACGAAAACGCGCCGCGACAGTCTGATCCTGATCTATGTTTAGCGTTACGGTCGAACTATAAATCTGCTCAGGCAGTGGCGTGAAACCGTCCCAGAACCAAAACGTATACCCGGGGGTCGGCGTTGCCGTGATCGTTCGGATAGCCTTTTCCTCGGCGGCATAGTAGTGGTCGCCTGGCGGGGGATCGATTTCTCCGCCCTCGGCGTCCTTCACCACTGTCGTGAGCCGCCGCTGCTCGGCATTCAACGCGAACACGCCTTTGACCGACTTGTCCGCGTCCATCGTGATCGTCGCGGGGTTGTTGCTCCCGGTAAGATCCCCTTCCCATTGGAGGAAATACCAGCCGGGATCCGCCGTGGCCGTCAGGGTGACCGTGTATCCTTCGGCGTACGCATTCGCTCCCGTTCCCGGATCCAGGCCCCCGTTACCCTCCCCGCTGATCGTCAACGTGTGCTGGAGGGCCGATACGAACACGGCCAGCACGTTGTGGTCGCCATTCATCGTGATCGTCGTGGGATTGGTGTTGCCCGTCAGTTCATCATCCCAGTGATCGAATTGCCATCCTGGATTCGCCGTCGCTGTGATGGTCACGACGGTACCGTCCGCATAGAAGTTGTCGCCTCCCGGCGGCGAAGTCGTTCCCTGGCCGATAATGTCGATGGTCAGCCGGTGTGGAACTCCTTCGATAAACACGGCCGTGACGGTCATGTTGGCGACAATGCCGTCCGAGATCTCGATAGGATTCGTGGTACCCGTAATCCCGCCTTCCCAATGGTCGAAGAACCAGCCCGAGGCAGGCGTGGCGCTAAATTCAATGGCCGAGCTGTCCTGATATTGATGCATGCCGACGCCCGGGTACACCGTTCCCTCGCCGATCTGCATGACCTGTACGTTCCACACCGTGAGGGCCTGCGCGAACTCCGCCGTGACCGTCTTGTTGTCGTTCATTACGATCGAGGCCGGATTCGTGTTGTCACTCAGGTCGCCCAGCCAGTTATACATATACCAACCCGCGTCCGGCGTCGCCGTCAGCAGCACGTTCGTCCCCGCCGGATAGGTGTGCGTGCCGACACCCGGATCCATCGTCCCGTTGCCTTGAATGGCGATGGTCAAGGTATAGTTCACCACGTCCTCGACGAACCACGCCGTAACGGTCCTGTCCCCGTTCATCACGATCGAGTCCGGGTTCGCGTTGCCGGTAAGATCGCCGCTCCAGTGGTCGAAATGCCAGCCCGTGGCCGGCGTTGCCGCGATCGTGACAGACTGGCCCGCAGAAAGAAGGCGCGCGCCTACGCTCGGATCCACGTTGCCGATCCCCTGGACCACCATCGTCAGCGTGTAGTGGCTTGGCGTGAAGACGGCCATGACGTTTTTGTTACCGTTCATCGTGATCGTGGCGGGATTCGCGGTACCCGTCAGGTCGCCTTCCCAATGGTCGAACAGCATGCCGAGAGCCGGATCGGGCGTCAGTGTTACCACCGTGCCATCCGGATACGAGGTGTCTTCCGGGCTGCGGTTGACAACCCCGTTTCCACCCGTGTCGATGGTGAGTGTGCGCATGGGAATCTGAACGAAGACCGCTGTTGCCGTCTTGTTTGCACTCATCACGATATTTGTTGGATTGATCGAGCCGGTGAGGTCGCCCGTCCAGTGGTCAAATCGCCAACCGGATGTGGCCTCCGCACTCACGGGAACTGACTGGCCATCGTTGAAGTCGTGGGCGCCCACGGCCGGGCTTGTCGAACCGTTGCCCGTCACCGCCATGGTAAGCGTCCGCGTCACGACGTTTTGTACAAACACGGCCGTCACCGACTTGTCCGCGTTCATCGCGATCGTTGTTGGATTCGTGGAGCCTGCGAGATCGCCGCTCCAGTGGTCGAAGTGCCAGCCCGATGTTGCCGTCGCCGTGACGGTCACCTGTTCGCCGTCGTTGTACTGGTGCTGGCCCGTTGCCGGAATGACCGAACCGTCGCCAGTTACCGCCATGGTAAGCGTCCGCGTCACGGCGTTTTGTACAAACACGGCCGTCACGGACTTGTCCGCGTTCATCGTAATCGTCGCCGGATTTGTGTTTCCGGTGAGATCGCCGCTCCAGTGGTCGAAGTGCCAGCCCGTCGTCCCCGTCGCCGTAACGGACACCTGTTCACCGTCGTTATACTGGTGCTGGCCCGTTGCCGGATTGATCGAACCATTACCGGTTACTGCCAGCGTCAATGTCCTGGTGACGGCGTTCTGGACGAACACCGCCGTCACCAGCTTGCCGCTGTTCATCACGATGCTGGTCGGATTCGTCGTTCCCGTCACATCGCCCATCCAGTGATCGAAATGCCAACCTGCCGCCGGGCTTGCACTCAGCGTGACGGTCTCACCGGTATTAAACGTGTGGTCTCCCGTGGTGGGAGTAACCGTGCCGCTCCCACTCACCGCCATGGTCAACGTCCAAGTCGCCGTGTTCTGGACAAATACCGCCGTCACCGACTTGTCCGTGCTCATCGTAATCGTCGCCGGATTCGTGTTTCCGGAAAGATCGCCGCTCCAGTGGTCGAAGTGCCACCCCTCGTTCGCCGTCGCCGTGACGGACACCTGTTCCCCGTCGTTGTACTGGTGCTGGCCCGTTGCCGGATTGACCGAACCATTGCCCGTTACCGCCAGCGTCAACATCCGGGTGATCGCATTCTGCAGGAACACAGCCGTTACCGACTTGTCAGCATTCATCACAATGCCGATCGGATTCGTCGTCCCCGTCATATCGCCCGACCAGCGATCGAAATGCCAGCCGACATCGGCGACCGCGCTGAGCGTCACCGTCTCTCCATCGTTGAACAAATTCGCGCCAACTCCCGGCGTTACCGAACCGTTGCCCGTTACCGCCATGGTTAGCGTCCGCGTTACGGCATTCTGCGCAAGTACCGCTGTTACCGTCTTGTCCGCATTCATCACAATCGTCGCCGGATTCGTGGTCCCGGCAAGATCGCCTTCCCAATGATCGAAATGCCAGCCGCCGAATGCCGTAGCTGTTACCGTGACGGACATGCCGTCGGAATACGTGTGTTCGCCCGGTTGAGGATCAACCGTCCCGTCTCCGCCGGCCACTGCCATGGTCAACGTCCGCGTCACGGCGTCCTGAACAAATACCGCCGTCACGGTCTTGTCGCCGTCCATCGCGATCGTCACGGGATTTGCCGACCCACTCAAATCGCCCGACCAATGGTCGAATACCCAACCGGTCGCGGGAGTGGCCGTCACCGTTACCACCGTGCCGTCGCTGTATTGTGTAGCGCCGACTTGTGGAAGAGTCGTGCCGCTGCCCGTGACAGCCATAGTCAATGTGTATTTTGCCGGCGGGCAACCGGTAAGACCGACGGCAACCAACAAAACAGCAAGAAGACATACTATGGAAGTGATTTTTCGCATGATTAGAATGCTCCTAATAGTAAGTTGCCCCACCACAAACAGCGCCTACTGAATTGCGAACTTCTAAGACCATAATACACCAAGATGCCACTCTTGGCAAGCGGAATTGAAGTCTTTCTGATTGTTTCCTGCGGATTGCCCTTTGATTCTAGAAACGGCAGTTGGTGCAGGCAGGCATTGCTAAAAAATGGGAAGAATGGGAAGAATGGGAAGAATGGGACATTTTGACCGCTCACCCTGTGGGTGAGGCTCTATTTGTCCCATAAGTCACATAACTCCTATTCTTTAGGCGATGCTCTCCTGTGTCAACTGTCGAATTTAGGGTGAAGCCGTTTCACCAGCTCGCATTTTCGTTGCATCATTTCATCCGGTGGTTGAGGCGGTAAACGAATGCGAGGACTTCGGCGACGGCACGGTATAACGGTTCGGGGATATTGGCCTGGATGTCGAGTTTGGCTAGTACCGCGACGAGGTCGGGGTCTTCGTGGACTTGGATGCCGTGAGCCTTGCCGAGTTCGATGATACGTTCGGCGATATAGCCCGACCCTTTTGCGATCACGCGCGGGGCGGCATCGCGTTGTTGGTCGTAGCGCAGGGCCACGGCGCGCTGGCGGCGTTTCGGCTCGTCGTTCATGCTTTTCCCTGAAATCCGGCGTAGCGCTGCAAGAGCGTGGCGGTCTCACGCAGCCGGTTGCCGTCCCATTGGGCAATCTGAATCGTCGGGCGCGCATAGCCCGCCTGCACGAGTCCCGTCTCGAGTTCTTTGGCTGCGGCACGCAATGCATCGACCACAACCGTCCCGCTGGCCTGTACGCGGCAATGACACTCGCCGCCGCCCACTTGGAGCGTCACCCAGAGATCGCCTAATCGCGTCGTCGACAAGTCGAGCGCGACCGTTGCGTAGTCGGAACCGGCCTTGCCGTGCGCGCGGCGGCCTTCGGGCAGGAAATGGACCAGTCCATCGCGAATAGGCCCGCCGGGCGCGAACGGGATCTCCGTAACCCAATATGGAATATCGGTCCCGCGGACGTTTTGGAGTTGGCTGCCGTTGACGCGGTCCGCGACGCGCGCGAGGGCCTCTTGAAAGCCTGGAAGTTCGTTTCGCGCACGCAGGTAGGTCGCAAGCGCCGGGTCGTTGCGCAGTTGCGCCAACGCAGCGCGCACATCCGTGTGCATGAGCGCGGACAACCTGTCGTTCGAACCCGAAGTCAGCGCTTGCGCCACGCGCGCTTCCGTCGTCGCGCCAGCCTCGCTCAGCCATTGACGCAGTACCGGCTCGAATGAATCCGGTTTGGATGCCACGAGCCGACTCAACAGCGTGGCCGCCGCACGGGTTTCCGCGCGCATCGGCACGCCGGCCTGAATGGCTTCCTGGATACGGGCCGCGACTTGCTCGATATCCGGCCCCATCCGGGCGCGCACGGCGAAAAACGTCAGCGCCGCACGTGCTGCCTCGGGCGTCGGCGGCAGTTGCGGCGGCACCAACGTCGCGGCATTCTCAGGCAGGTCCACGGCGCCGAGCGTGCGCAGAATGGCATCAACCATCTCCGCCAACGCCGTTTGCGCGACGGCCGGTTGCGTTGTGGATACTGCGGCGGCCTGCGGCGTGATACGCAATTGGATGGAACCGTCCTGTGCGTTACGCGCGACCACTTCGGCGGTCACGGACTGTCCGGGAATCAAGTCGGAACGCGCGGGCACTTGGACGCGCACCTGCCCCGCGATGAGAAAAAGTCCTTCATTCGTGGCTTGGATCATCCCCTGCAAAACTTGGCCAACCTGCGGCTGGAATGACGTTTCCCCAAAAAGGACAGCCGTCGTAATCGGCATCTGAGATCCACTAATTAACATGGCCGTTCAGAACCTACCTTTAGGCTGTAGGCTTTAG
>CAIYET010000040.1 GCA_903925285.1 Candidatus Hydrogenedentota bacterium
AAGTTGGCGCTGTTGAAAATCGCGTTCTGCAAGGCGCCTGCTTCAAGCAGAGCCCCTTCTGCCTGCTTGCGCGCGGAGTTATCGGTGCCGATCAGCAGATAGCCGATGATTGCGTCTTGATCGTCGCTTAGCGCCGTGACCGACACGACCGCCGGGAAGCGGCTGCCATCCTTGCGGACGCAGGTCAGCTCGTAGATGTCCTCGATCCCGCGCGAGGCCTTGAACACCAATGCATCGAAGCCCGGCATAATCGGCGTGGCAAACTCGAGGCTCAACGCCATGGCGCGCGCGATGACTTCCTCTGGAGCGGACATGTCGGCTGGGGTGATCTTGTTCACCACATCGGCGATTGTGTAGCCCAGCATGCGCTCGGCGCCGACGTTGAATAACTGAATGACGCCTCTCTCGTCGGTGGCGATAATCGAGGAGTTGGCGATGTTGTGGATCGCGTTCTGTAAAGCTCCCGCTTTGAGCAGAGCCTCTTTGCGTCGGACCTCCGCGATAACATTCGCCGTGCCAGTATCGTGGTCGAGAACGGCAGAATTAAGTCTCTTCTTGGACATGGTCCACTTCCTCTTTTGCATTGCTGCTGATAACATGCGTCGCCATAAAGAGCGTGTTGAGCCTTTGGCCCAGTGGAGCGTTCGCAGCGGTGATCCCTGGCGATTTTTCAACAGGAAATTTCTCACCGGTTAGAGTCGCTTCGTTTATAAAAAAGTCCTTATTCATTTGTTCTGACTTTCGTTTTGTTCTGCAAATTCCATTACCACGTTGAGCGCGTCCATAAACTCAGTGATCTTGATGGGTTTGGTGAGATACCGGAAGAATCCTGCCTGCAGACCCTTCTCGATGTCGCGTGGCATTGCATTTGCGCTGAGGGCAACAATGGGAATGTGCGCCGTGTCCGGGTCTGCGCGCAGGATTTTCAGGGCCTCGAAGCCGCTGATGTCAGGCAGATTGATATCCATCAAGATCGCCGCCGGCTGGGAGGCGCGGGCAAGTTCGATGCCGCTATTTCCATTCGCCGCGGTCAGCAGGCTCATATCGGGGCGGCGCGCGACGAGTTGCTCGACCAGTTTCATGTTAGCCGGGTTGTCTTCTACATAGAGCAGGGCGCGCAGCCGCGTGCCGCTTTGGACTTGCGATTTGGCCGGCGCCATGGGTTCGGCTTCTTCACCGGACAATTCTGGCGCATCAGCCGAGTTCAGTTCGAACCAGAACACGCTTCCCGCCCCGACGGCGCTTTCCACGCCGATTATGCCCCCCATCAGTTCGACCAGTCGCTTGGCCACCACGAGACCGATGCCTGTGCCTTCCTCGCCGCCAGCCTCTTGTCCGAGACGATTGAAGGGCTGGAATAACTGCGCCTGTTGTTCCGGAGACAGTCCCGCGCCGGTGTCCTTAATGCTAAAGCGAATGCGTCCCGGGGTGCTCACGGTGCAATTCACCTCGACCGTTCCCTGCTCGCGGTTGTATTTGATCGCGTTGGAAAGCAGGTTGATGATAACCTGTTTCACGCGGGTCCGATCGGCCTTGACAAAATACGGGATATCGAACTGGGGAAAGGTGATGCCAATGCCACGTTGTTGCGCCTGCGGTTCGATCATGCCCTGGCATTCGAGCATGAGTTCGGCCAGCGCCACCGGTTCCTGCGACAGCGACATCTGTCTGGATTCGACTTTCGTGAGATCGAGGACTTCGTCGATCAGCTTCAGCAGATGCCATCCTGCCTGGAGGATCTGGGCGATGCTTTCCGTCTGGGCGGGCGTCGGCGGCGGGGAATCGGACTCCATCAACTGGGCGAAACCGAGGATGGCATTGAGTGGGCTGCGAAGCTCATGGCTCATGCTGGAAAGGAAGTCCGATTTCGCGAGGTTGGCTTTCTCCGCGGCGGACTTGGCGCTCTCCAGCTCGATGTTCGTTTCCTGGAGCGCCTCTTCGGCCTGCTTGCGCGCGGTGATGTCACGTAAAATGCCGGTGAAGTGACGCTGGCCACCCAGCCACATCTCACTTACCGTTATCTCCATCGGAAAAATGCTGCCATCCTTGCGCCGTCCCACGACCTCGTCGCCGAGGTTGATGGCGCGTGCCTCATCGCTCGCACTATAATATTCGAGGAAACCATTGCGCTGGGATCGATCAAGCTCGGGTATCAGCAGGCTGAAGCCTTGTCCGATGAGTTCTGCGGCGGCATAGCCAAACATTCGCTCCGCAGCCGGGTTAACGGTCTCGACGATGCCGCCGCGGGCGTGAAAGGTGATGATGCTGTCCACCACAGTATTGAGAATCGTCTTGACCAGCGCGGCACTGTCGTGCAAAGCCTGCCGCGCTGCATATTCTTCGGTGACATCGTGGAACACCATCACGGCGCCGACCACTTGGCCATCGCGGTCGCGAATCGGTGCGCAACTGTCGGCGATAGCGCACTCGCAGCCATCGCGTGCAATCAGTACGGTGTGGTTGGCCAGGCCCTGTATCGTGCCATGGGCCAAGGTTTCCTTTATTGGGATAGTGGCGGGTTGACGGGTTTCCTGGTTGATGATGTGAAAAATCTCGTCCACCGGATGACCGGTGGCTTCCGCCTGCATCCAACCGGTGAGCTGTTCGGCCAGGGGATTCAGGAGCGTCACACGCCCTTCGTTATCGGTGGCTATCACTGCATCACCGATGGAGTAGAGTGTAACGGATAGTTTTTGCTCGCTGATCTGCAAGGTGGCGTTGGCCTGCTGTAGTTGTTTATTCATGTCCTCTTGAATCTCGAGCAAATGCTGTGTTTCGAGATGAACTAAATTTTTGAGCCGATTCTGTGTTTCTCGATAGATCAAATAGGTGAACGAAATTGCAAACAGCAGCGTAAACAGGCTGGCGGTAACGATGATGATAAACAGAAGGCGCATGTTCGCTTGGAACTCTGCGTCGTGCTGCGCCAGCGCGCCTTGCTCTATCTCGGTGAAGCTCTTCATCTCGGCGCGAATCGAATCCATCAACTGCTTACCCTGGCCACTGCGTACAACTGCTAGTACGGCAGGCATGTCATCATTGCGGCGCAACTCAATGACATGCGCCATTTCCTCCAATTTGGCAACCATCAATGGAGCCACTGCATCCAGGTGCTTATGGGCAGCACTGATTAAGGTAAGTTGACGCAATTCTTCCAGATGGCCACTGATGCTATCGCGCACCGCCAAATACGGTTCTAGAAAGGCCTCGTCACCGGTCAGAGAATAGCCGCGCTGACCGGTTTCGGCATCTCTCAATGCAGACAGCAACTCGTCCGCGCTGTTCATTACAACGAAGGTATGCTTCCGCGCCTCGGCCGCTTCCTTGGTCTGTCTGAAAGCCCGGAACGATACCGCCACCACCACCAACACCGTAATCAGTAGCACCACTCCAGCAAGCGAAACAACAATTTTATGAGTATTTTTCATGGTTAATTTACCTTCCGATTAAAGCAATGTCCCTTGGTATCGGATATTCGTTTGGATCTGCTCAAGCACTTCGAAAGCTGGATTGCGCCAGAACGTGTCCAATTGCGAGTTCATGCCAATTCCTTTCTTCCGTGGGGAAGCATCTAGGTTCGACCTTCAATCAATATCCACTTCCATGTCATGCGTATTGCGGTCGTCAATCAAACGTACTGTCTTGTCGGGCTGTTCTTCTCCATCCAACACGACTCGGTTGACGGACTTTCCGCCGCCCGCGTTGCGGACGGTGATGTGGTAGAAGGTCTCGCGGTAGCGGTAATGGATCTTAAACTCTTGCCATTGAGGCGGAAGACAAGGGGTAAACCAAAGTGTATCAACCTGCAACTGCAGACCGAGCAGGGACTCCGTGATGAGGCGGTACATCCAACCGGACGAGCCGGTGTACCACGTCCATCCGCCGCGGCCCGTGTGAGGGGGAACGGCATAGACATCGGCTGCCATGACATAGGGTTCCGCTTTGTAGACCTGCATGTGCTTGGGGGATGCACCGTGAGCAATCGGGCTAATCAGCGAGAACAATTCCCAGGCGCGCTTGGAATCCCCCATAGCGGCAAATGCCATAGCGGCCCAGATTGCCGCATGGGTGTATTGTCCACCATTTTCCCGCACGCCGGGGATGTATCCCTTGACATAACCCGGGTTGAGTTCCGACTTGTCGAACGGCGGGTCGAAAAGTGGAACAAGTTGTGCATCGCGGCGGACTAATCTACGGTCGACACTGTCCATCGCGACTTGGGCGCGGCCATGCTCGCCCGCGCGCGAGAGAACTGACCAGCTTTGTGGAATCGAGTCGATTTGGCACTCTGGGTTTTCCGCCGAGCCAAGCGGTTCGCCGTTGTCGAAGAAGGCCCGGCGGTACCATTGCCCGTCCCATGCCGAGTCTTCTATGTGAAGGCGTAACCGTCCCGCTTCGGCCAGGCACTTGTCGGCGAAGGTGCTGTCGTCACGTCGGCGGGCGTGGTCCGCAAAATGCGTCAGAACATCGTATAGAAAGAATCCCAGCCAGACGCTCTCGCCCTTTCCCTGTTCCCCGACGAGATTCATCCCGTCGTTCCAATCGCCGCTGCCCATCAGGGGCAGACCGTGGATCCCGAAACGCAGACCGTTGTCGATGGCCCGCACGCAGTGCCCGTAAAGTGTTTCGACTTCGTCGGAGACCTGCGGCAGGTCGTAGTAGGAGTCCTCCTCCGGGCGAAGGGGGCGCCCTTTGAGGAACGGCACTCGTTCTTCCAGTACGCCAGTGTCTCCTGTGGTAGTCACATACTGGCTGGTTGCGTATGGTAACCATAGATAGTCATCGGAGCAACGCGTCCGCACGCCTCGTCCCGACGGGGGGTGCCACCAATGCTGCACGTCCCCCTCGTGAAACTGTCTCGCCGCCGCACGCAGCAAGTGCGCACGCAACAGGAGCGGTTCGGCGTGCAGGAGGGCCATTGCGTCCTGCAACTGGTCACGGAATCCGTACGCTCCGCCCGACTGGTAGAACCCCGTCCGCGCCCACATTCGGCATGAGAGGGTTTGATAAATCAGCCAACCATTGGCCAGGAAGTTGACTGCCGGGTCGGGCGTCTCGACATACAAGGCGCCCAGCGTGCGGCTCCAGTATTGCCACACGCCCTCCAGAGCACGTTGCGCTGCCGAGACGCCCCGAGTCTGCCGAATGACATGTCTTGCCTGCTCTTCCGACTCCGCTGCGCCAAGGGTAAAGACTATTTCCTTTTCCTGCCCGTCCTCGATATCCACCGGCACTTGTATCGCCGCGCAGGGGTCGAGTCCGGCGCCCACGCGGCCGGAAAGACGGGTACGGTTCAGGGCCGCCGGGTTGGCCGGTGTTCCGTTGCGACCGAGGAACTCGGTACGGTCGGCCGTTATCGTACGCGTGGTTTCGCTCGTGTCGGCGAATACCACGCGCCCGCCAAACTCCGAGTTGTAAGCGTTTCGCGCGAAGATCGCGCCCGTTATCGGATCAATCTCCGTGACGACGTGCATGAGCGTCTTATCCCGCGACTCGCCCAACACCAGTTCCCAGTAAGCGGTGACGGAGATGCGACGGGGCCGGCCCGAACGGTTCGTAATCTTGAGCCGTGCGAACTTCACGGAGGCATCCGTAGCGACGTACATAGTTAGTTCGCTGGCGACACCATCTTCCTGGTACTCGAAGATACTGTAGCCGAAACCGTGGCGGGCGACATACGCCATGGCCCCGCGCGCCGGCTGCGGAGAAGGCGACCAGAAGCGGCCGCTCTCTTCGTCGCGGAGGTACAACGCTTCGCCGCCGCCCCCACTCACAGGATCATTGCTCCAGGGCGTCAGACGAAAGTCGTGGCTATTCTCCGCCCACGTATAGACGCCGCCGCTCTCCGATACGACCGTTCCGAACTGCGGGTTGGCGATGACGTTGACCCAAGGCGTTGGGGTGTTCTCGCCGGGCCTCAGGATCATGATGTATTCTCGGCCATCGTGCGTGAAGCCACCGAGGCCGTTAAAGAAAGTCAGATCGTACTTGGGCATTTCCGCCATGGTTATTTTCGCTTGACGACGCACCGGTTTGAAAATCGCCATTGGCGCCTGGGTTCGCTTGCGGCGCTCGACCTGCTCCGGCAACGTCCCGGCATCATCTACGAGCACGACACGCGCCACGGCGTGCATGAGCACGCGATCCTCTTCCGCAATCTGTTCTGCGCGACGCAGAAACACCCCACCGGGCTTGTCCACCATGATCGCCTCGGAACTTGCCGCGATAAGGCTCATAATACTCTCGTGCAACTCTTGGCGATAGACCGAATCGTCCTCGTTCCAAATGACCAAGTCTACGTTCAGTCCCTTCATCCGCCAGTATGCGTGTGCCTGGACAGCCTGACGCACCAGGTCAAGCTTCTCGCGATCGCGGATACGGACCAAGACGATGGGAAGGTCGCCGGAGATCCCATAGCCCCAGAGTCCCGACTGCCCGCGTCTATTCCGAATCAGGATGCTGGAACTCGACCGGTAACGCGACGTTGCGTAGATCACTGAACCAGCCAACCGCCCGAACATCTGCGCCTCGGCCTCCACGGCGTTGAGGTGATGCAGTTCGGCATTGCTATGCGTCCACGCGAGATCGAAGACACGGTCGGCAAGCCGGGGATCGTGATACTTGTCCACCAACGCCGTCGCTGCCTCTCGCGTCTCGGCAACGCCTGTGACCAAGTCTATTCGTGCCTTCTCATTCGGCTGAATACAGACGGTGTGGCGGATGGAGACCACCGGGTCGAGCACAGATCCCTCGCTGTCCGACAATCGCCCATCCCCGGACATCGCCGCCGGCCAGGCCAACGTTCTGCCTCTCCCCACAAACTGCGCACGGTCGGTCTCAAACGAAATATCACCGCGCGCCTCGCCCTGTACCGTCATCAAGTGAACCATCCATGGCGGCCGTTCTTCCGATGAACGCGGACGGCGGGTACAGAGGATGGCCTGCCGGGATCGCACCAGTTCCGTCTGCACAAACAGGTTGCTGAACGCCGGATGGGCCACGTCTTGACCGCCCGGCGCCAGCACGACCTCCGCATAGCTGGTTATTTCAATTGTCCGTGGCCAGTCCGAGCAGTTGGTGATGGTGATACGGCGCAGTTCAATGTCGTCTTCAGGCGAGACACTGATTTCCGTGTGGGTCTCGATATCGTCGTCCCGACGGCGGAACTCGGCCTTCCCTTGCGCAAAGATCGCTTCGTACGACTTGGATGCTTGAAGGGTCGGTTGGTAGCCAATGGACCAAAACCGCCCATTGTCCAAGTCGCGCACATAACAGAACGTGCCCCAGCAATCGCGGGTCGGGTCTTCCCGCCACCTTGTGACCTCCAGATTGCGCCAGCGGCTGTATCCTCCACCGGCACTGCTGACCATGACGTGATAGCGCCCGTTGGAGAGCAGGTGTACCTCCGGCACAGAACTTCCCGGATCGGTGAGGACACGCATCGTCCCTTCCACCTCGGCCGAAACCGTGCGCGTGATGTTGGCCTCGATCGCGTGTGGAAAGATCGGCACCGCTGTTTTGGGAACCCGTTCCTGTAGCAGCAAACTGGCCGCCTGGAGAGAGGGGTCTGCTTGAAAGCGGCGCTGCATCGGTCGATCGAGCAGGAGGTATGCCAGCGACAAGAGGCACATCCCCTCGTGATGTGTCATAAAAGACCGGATCGTTGCGCTGTTGACTCCGAGCGGCAGGCGGGACGGGGTGTAGTCGATTGCCTCGTAAAAGCCGTAGGAACCTTGACGCCCTTCGTTCGTGAGTCGCTCGAGGTTTCGGCATGCGGCCTCGGGCGCTACCATCAGTGCCATGACCGTGGCATACGGTGCTACAACAAGGTCCTCGGCCAGTCCGCGCTTAAGGCCCAGCCCCGGTACGCCGAAGGCACGATACTGGTAGTCCAGGTGCACGTCCCATGCGTTGAACCCCGACTCGGAAATTCCCCAAGGGACTCCACGCTGCTTCCCATATTCAATCTGCCGCCGCACGACCGCTTTGCAGGTCTGGTGCAAAAGCGTGTTCTCGTAGGTCGGCATCACGAGTAGCGGCATGAGGTACTCGAACATCGAGCCGCTCCAACTGAGCAGTGCCGGGGCGCCTCTCGATGTGGTAAGCAAGCGGCCAAGGGCGAACCAATGCTCCTGGCCCAACTGGCCCTGCGAAATGGCGTAGAAGCTGGCGAGCCGGGCCTCGGATGCGAGAAGGTCGTAAAAACCCGTGTCCATGCGGTGATCGCCGACGTTGTAGCCAATGGAAAGCAGGTCGCGGGATTTGTCGAATAGAAACGAAAAGTCCATGTCCGAGAACTCGTGGCAATGGTCCGCAGCGGCTTCGAGCGCCCGAATGCGTTCCAACGCGTGCTGGGAAGCGTCGATGATCGCGCAACGGAGGTCGCCAAGCCAGTTATCGATCTCTGAATCTTCGGGGGAGACGACATCGTCTGAATCCGGGGCGCGGAAGCCCGCCAGGATTCCATCGAGCAACGGCAGCAACGACTGTTTTAGCGCGGCTACCTGGCGGAGAGTCGGGATGTTCTCAAGTTGCCCCAACAATTCGTGCAACTCATCGAGCCGGTGAACCTGCTCGACCGAACCATGCTGCCAGAGATCCTCAGGCGGCGGCGGGAGTAACGTCCACGGGGCAAGATGGGCGACGTCGTCGCGATGGTCGACGGCGCATTGCTCTAACGCCCGATCCCATGTTTGAGATTTCCCGTCCGGGCTGTCGACTGGGCCAAGATCGCTCGCCCAGTCTGCCACACGCCGCAAGTGTAGGATTGAGGTGCTGAGGGTGCTTGGAGGATTCTTTAATTCCGCCTCCAGCCGCTCGGCTTTCCGCAGGACCTCTTTTGCGGGCATGGGGTCGAGACCTGGCGCCAGCGCCTCGATAGAACTACGGATTGCGTCGAAGAGAACCCACACCGTGTCCTGCATACCGTCGAACACCCGTGCCGGGATGATCTTTGCGTCGATCAGCTCCAATAACCCGCTTCGCAACACAAGTAAATGCCCGGCGAGGTTCCCGCTATCTACTGTGGAAACGTACCGTGGCGGCAATGCCTGGAGCGAATGCGTGTCATACCAGTTGTAGAAGTGGCCGCGATGTCTTTCCAGGCGGCCCATAGTGACGAGCGTATTTTCGGTGCGTTGCAGCAGTTGTGCGGCTGAGCAGTACCCGAAGTCATATGCGGAAAGGTTCGCCAGCAGCGTCACACCGATGTTCGTTGGGCTGGTCCGCGAAGCGATGTTTATTGTCGGATGCTCTTGGAAATTGTCCGGCGGAAGCCAGTTCTCTTGCGGCGTAACGAAGGTCTCGAAGTACCGCCACGTTCGGCGTGTAAGCTTTCTGAGGAAGACGACCTGTTCTTCGGAGAGTTGGGGTTCTCGCGTCGGGATGGGGCGGCTTAGCCACCACGCGATGACCGGTGAGGCCAGCCATAGAACCAGGAAGGGTGCGCTGACCGCGAGGCCGTCCCGTCGAACCAGGATTACAAGTGCGAGAACGATAGCGGCAACGGTTGGCTCGACCCACATGGATCGAAAATGGCCACGCAGATCGGTGTGCGCGGCTAACTCGGCGTCGCTAGAGGTCGTCCACTCCAGAAGTTCGCGGCGCTTCCAGGCAACGCGCGTCAGGGTGCGCACAATCGAGTCGAGGCTGACGTATGCTTCGTACGGGATAAGCGCCAGCGAGAAGAGAATTTGCCCCGCCTGCCGGACGATTCCCTGTGCGAGGGCGCGAAGATGCATCCACCACGGCAGGTCGCGCGGTTTGCGCGCCAGGTCACCTGCTGCCGAGAGAAGCGGGGGGGAAACCAGGACCGCGACGACGAGAAGCGTTGCCCCTGCCGACAACCATAGCCATGGCAGCAGCCATGCGAAAACGAGTAACAGCAGCATCGCCGGCGCAACAAGGCTGCGGCGAAGGTTATCGAAGATCTTCCACTTGGAGAGGCCCGAAATCGGATTTAAGCTCCACTTGGCATCCTGTCCCGGCACGCGCGGCAGTAGCCACCATGCAATCTGCCAGTCGCCTCGAATCCAGCGCCGTCGCCGACTCGCATCCGCGAAATACCTATACGGGTGATCCTCGTAGACCTCAACGTCGCTGAGTAACGCCGAGCGGGCGTACGCGCCCTCCAATAAGTCATGGCTTAGGATCGCGTTGTCGGGGAGGCAAGCGCATGCCTGGTGAAATACGTCGACGTCGTAGATTCCTTTTCCGATGAAGGACCCTTCGCCGAAAAGATCCTGGTAAATATCGGAAACCGCCCGCGTGTATGGGTCCAGTCCGGAGTCGGCGGCGAACAAGCGGACATACCAAGATCGCGAGGCGCTCGGAAGGCTGATTCCCACGCGAGGTTGAATAACGCCGTAGCCGTCGATGACCCGTCGTCGCTCCTTGTCAAAGACGGGCCGGTTCAGGGGATGGCCCATGGCCTCAACCAGCTCGCGTGCCGCGTCGCGTGGAAGTTCGGTGTCCGTGTCGAGCGTAATGACATATCGGACTTGCGGCAGGATATTGGTATCGCCGACGATTTCTTGAAAGCAGTCTTTCGATCCGCCACGCAAGAGCGCCGTGAACTCCTTCAGTTTTCCTCTCTTGCGTTCGTAACCCATCCATACCTGGTCCGGCTCGTTCCATCGACGCGGACGATGGAATAAGAAGAAGATGTCGGGGTGGTCGTGCTCATACTTGTGGTTCAGTGCCTCAATTCCCTCACGGGCTTGCCGGACGAGTTCATCGTCTCCCTGCATCACCGCCTGCGTTGCATCTCTGAAATCGGTGAGCAACGCGAAATGCAGGTTAGGGACGCGGTTAGCCAGGTAGCGGATCTCGAGTTGTTCCATGAGGTTGTCTGTTGCCGCCGTGTTGAGGAGCATCGTGGGAACGACCACCATCGTCCCATGCTCCGGTGGGATGCCATTGCGGAAATCCATCCGGGGCAACGACCGCGGCCCGATGTATACCGTTACCAGCCAGTTGACAACGTTGACGGCGAACTGCGCCACGCAAATCAGGACGGGCGCCGACAATAATGCTAGTAGCCAAGGCGGCAGTCCGCCCTGAGCCGCCCAATCGAGCAGCAGCATCGTGACGCACGCCGTCAATGCCATGATGCCGGACAGGTAGAAGAACAACGGATAGCGGCGCACGGCCTTTCCGAACGCTCCTCGTAGCGACCTCCTCACACCAGTCGTGCGCGGGCGCACGATTGCTGCCTGCTCCAACGCCGTGCGCCCCTTGTCGATAAGGTAGTACCCAACGTGCGCCTTTCGACTGTCTCCCAGATCGACGGACGCCGCCTCGGCGAGCCAGATTGCCTTCTGTGCTACCTCGTTCTCTGGAAGTTTGCTGCGCTTGGCGATCTCTTCCACAGCGTGGCGGTACATGTCGCGCGTGGCAAAATTCATGTTTGCGTATACACCCGGCGGGTCTTCGCGCAAGGTTTGCTCGACTAGGCTCTGGCTCTCGACGAAGTCTCGCCAGTTGGTCAGACTGAGCAATCGGAGGCTTGTGATGCTGTTGCCGATCGAGACTTGGTCGATCGCCTGCATTTGACTTTCCATCTGAACGAGATGGGCGATATTTAGTCCCTGTTCGGAGACGCGGTGCTCGAGCCAGCTTTGGGCGAACGCAAAGTGAGGGCTCTGCCCTTGCAGGTGGCGAGTCAGCTCTGCCAGGAAAGCGCTGGACAACGGCGGGTTCGCCCGCGCCATGTCCGCCAGTACGAGAATCAGGTCGGATGGATTCTGCTCGACAACGCTCACCATCCGCTCGCCCCAATCGGTGGCCAGACCTCGATCGCGCAGACTCGCGGCCAAGCGGACGGCCACGCGCCGCAGGTTCTCGATCAGCGCAAGGCGAAGCATGATCGGGACGGCCCAAAGCTCTCCCAGCGTCAAGGGCTCGATGGCTTGGTAGGAAGCGACGAATGCGCCGAGGCTGGTGGCGTCCACACCGCCATCCACGTGGGAAATCAGTTCCATCGCAATGCTGTAGACCCGTGGGTACCGCGCCGCCGGTCCTTTCGCCAGCCGGGGCAGCGCCTTGCTGTACGACGGGGGGAAATGGCGGCGGGCCATGCGGATCTGTTCCTCGATCACGTGGAAATTGTCCAGCAGCCATTCCGCCGCAGGCACAATCCCGCGATCCTCCTCCACGGCCGCCGTAACGAGGTCGTACGTGCGCAGCAATATCCGCGCGTTCTTTTCCAGCCTTGGGATGAGCCGATCAGGGGCGACTCCCGTCGCCAGTTCGTGCAATCCCGCCAATACCTTGGCGTGATGCTCCAACTGGTTAACGCTGTAAAGCTCGGCACGAAGCGGTGGCTCATCCGCCGACGGCTGTAACTGGCCGTCGCCGCCAACGGCCTGATACCAACTCGTGAGCCGCCCTAACTTCTGGGCGATCTTCGGAAAACTACCAGGCAACACGATGCACTCCTCTTTGTGTTAGCAGTCAACGCCACGACTTTGGAAAAGTCATGCCAAGGCAGCCAACCACACGCGCCGGAAGTCGGGACTCCTTTATCCTAAATTCGGCAGTAGGATCTCTGGGGATTCGTCGAAAGTGTGGACGTAGTGGACTTTGTGGACGGAGTGGACGCAAATGGGACTCACCACCGGCGCGGAAGCCTTGCGCGCGGCGCGCTGGGTGAATCCTATTCTCGTCCACTATGTCCATTTTGTCCACTACGTCCACACTTTCGATGAGCGTCCATGGACTCCAACTGCCTTTATTAGGTTTACGCTAAGATTAAATCAGACGCCCGGAAAGCTCCGGTAAAGGAATCGTAAAGATTTGGTAAACATCTCAACTCGTTTGCTAAGGCGACAGAATGAAACGTTGGGGAAGGGCGGCGTGGCTTCTGAGCCTGCGCGTGGTTTTGGCAGTAGTCCTGCAAGAATCTCTTCCGCACTGCTGCGGAAATGCCATGCCGATATCAGTACTTGCCGTGTAAGGGCGCGTGCCACTGCATAGCACATCTCCACATACGAGACTTCCGCGCGCATGGCCTGTTTCATGGCGTTCATATCATGTATACACCGCGTTTGCCGCGATTGCCGCCTCCGACGCCACCCCAAGGCGCTCAGACTCAAATAATGGACGCCGCCCTAGACGGGCCAAGGTCTCGGTTACACGCTGCGGGCGCCCCCAATCGCACCAATCCACACCTTCCATTGGAAGGACCATGCTTCGCTCGGAAACGTGCTGGAGGATGTCTCTCGAAAAGTCCGCCGGCGACAGATCGTTGTAGACGGTTGCCAAGGCACTCGCCTCGTACTTGGCGTCCAACCGTCCCTCGTGTACGGCACGTAACACCATGAGAAACGCATCGAATTTGTACATCATCTCAGGCAGGCACTGCCGGCCCAAAGTCCATAGAGTCTTCGCTTTGACGGCCATCACCATGGTGTTCCAAAAACAACCTTGCCGGAGCAACGCGCGGGCCTCCTTCACACCAGGTTTCTCGCGGAAACGCATCACTTTCATCGGCCCATACGTCGGGGCGTCGCTCTCATCCGTCCAAGCTCTGCCGGGGTCAATCCAACCATATTCGGTTTCCGCGCGGTTGGGAATCGCGCCAACGAGGATGATCTGGTCTCGATACGTTTCGGCCAGCTCGAATGCGTGAATCATGTGGTCGCAAAACCGGTCCTCCGGGTACACAAAATGGTCTGAGGGTAGGAGAATGACCGTCGCTTCCGGGTTTTCCGCGAGCACATAGGCTGTCGGCAAGAAGACCCCGGGCGCCGTGCCCAGATTGCCCGGCTGGTCGAGAACCAATCCGGGCACATGCTCATTCGCGGATTCGGTCAAGAACTTACGGTGGCCCCGCCCAATAATCGTCACGATATGTTCCTCGGAGACGACGGAACGCGCCCGGTCGATAGTGTGTTGAAACATGGAGCGAGAACCGACGAATGTACGGTACTGTTTAGGCCGATCCCCGCCTGGCCAGTAGCCGATCAAGGGGCGCATCCGCGTGCCTTCGCCGCCGGCGAGGACGATTCCCCATCGCGCGAGGGCGCGGTCCGCCGCGCGGTTTCTGGTGGTCGCCATGAAGGGCGGCCCGTTCAAACGCATACGCGCATTGGCGACCATGATTCCTCTCCTTCAACAACACAAGTTGTCTTCATCTCGGTACGACTCGCGTGAACATATCGCCTGTTTTTTGGTACTTCGTGTCGATGCCGATTATTTGACCATACGCACGTAAATGTGGGGTAAACAACAGGTAAAGTTTCGGTAAACAGTTTCGCGGTCTGTAGAATGACAACGGCTCGGCAGATGGTCGCATCCGCAGTCTGGAAAAGCCACGTGGCCTTGACAGTGACAACGAATTATATTAGAATCCATAAAATTCCTGGCGCCTGCCACCACAATCAGTTTATAGTAAGCTGTACTATGGGTGACGGCTTGGAGAATGAAAAATCGGAGGACTTGGCGCGCGATGGGAAAGAAACAGCAAAACGTAAAGAAATCCGTTATTGGCTTGGTTAAATGCCCCACGGGAATTGCAGGGCTGGACGATATCACGAAGGGCGGGCTTCCACAGGGCCGTCCGACGCTGGTGTGCGGAGGCGCGGGCAGCGGAAAGACGCTGCTGGCTATGGAGTTTCTCGTCCGCGGCGCGGTCGAATATGGCGAGCCGGGCGTCTTCATCGCGTTCGAGGAGTCGGCGGGAGAATTGACCAAGAACGTCGAGTCGCTTGGCTTCGACATCGAGAAACTCTCGAAGCAGAAGAAGCTGGCTATCGACTATGTGCACGTGGATCGCGGCGAGACTATCGAGACCGGCGAGTATGACGTGGAAGGTCTTTTCATCCGCCTCGGAC
>CAIYET010000041.1 GCA_903925285.1 Candidatus Hydrogenedentota bacterium
CATCGAAGGTAAGACCAAGAGTGTGTGGGTTAAAGTACCAAAGAAGAAGGATGCTACGAAGCCAGCCGAGCCCGCGTAGAAGAGATTAAAGCGATAACGTACTCTTCGCGAGCCCTCGCCTGCATTCATGAGCGGAAATCGTGTTGCAAAATCGAAACGGCACACCTTCAATCGAGGAACCTGTAGAACGCGAGGCACACGAAAGTGCGGTTTCCACTTCCTGCACCGTATCCGGCGCATCAGTCCACGTGAACAACGCGATCCACGCCCGAAGCCACGACCACACGCCCCGCGGCCGCCGCAACCGCCGGATGTGGCGCACTGATTTACTTTCGAGTTCCCCAACCGTCGCTGCGCCGGTGTCACGTAGGATGTTCGGGATTCTATCCGAGCTTGTTAGTCTTCGACAGAATCTTTAGGTCACACTGCGCTATTTATAAAATAAAATCTTGACGGTGCCGCTGAACACCGCCGAACCGATGGTCTCAGAGTTAGGAGCCTCGCCCATCACTCCGTACGGCGCGTCGCAAACATCTTCGCCTCTACGGTAAGCATCCCCGGATACGGCAAACGCGACTCTCCACTTTCATCGGTGGAATGCGCGGAACGCCATTTCCACAGACGCACGGACTCCCGCCCGCACAAGGGTTGCGTGCGCATAACGGTTTCCGGGCGGAGCAGCGCGGGTTCCGACCGCTGGTTCTACGGAACCCGCATAGCGCCTGAATGACGGAAACGGACCGGAAGTTGACCGGCGGCGTCTTCATCGGGGCGATGAACGGAAAGAGCACAACGGCTGAAAGCCGTTGTGCACCATAGAGATAGAATGGTAGGCGGGACGGGATTCGAACCCGTGGCCACCGGATTAAAAGTCCGATGCTCTACCACCTGAGCTACCCGCCCATGTTATTGAGGACATTGTGTCGAGCCTTGCCCGTGGACTGTCTTTCACCGCTTCGGCTTTGAGGGTCTTGCGGTTGGACATCGGATGCCCGATCATGGCGCATTTCGCTCTCGTTGGAAAGTATACGTCATTCGGACTCGCGGGGTCAAAGAATCGAATTGTTGCGCCCACATGCCGGAGGCGTAAGGCCGCCGTGTCTCTTGCTCGAAGGAAATCGCCTCGAAATAACTCGAAATAGGTTGGGGAATATGAGTTGGATATCCCGGGCGCCAACGCTCTGCGGATCTTGTGGGAAACGTGCTACAATGACAACGTTGGAGTATTGGTTGTGACGCTTGTCGCAATCGGTTCTGTAAACCTAAAAAGGCAGTCAGAATTCAGAATGTTGAAAAAAGTGGACTTACACATGAAATCCGGCAACATTTGCGCTCTCCCAACACCGGCGCGAAAGCCTTGCGCTCGGAGCGGTGAATATTTTCGCGCGTCGAAAAATACCGAACTTGTTGCCGTTCTAAATTCCGACTCCTGTATATTCTGAATGCCTACTGCCTCTTGGCGTGGTGGTCGGTGTAGCTCGTGTGGGACTCATCCTAGAGAAGGATGTGCGATGGGGTTGTTGTTGGATGTCGAGGACTTGCGGGTCTATTTCCACACGCGCAATGGCGTGGCGCGCGCGGTGGATGGCGTGTCGTTTGGGATCGGGGCGGGCGAGACGCTGGGACTGGTCGGTGAATCGGGTTCGGGCAAGAGTGTGACGGCGTATGCGTTGCTGCGGTTGTTGCCGATGCCGCCCGGACGTATCGAGTCGGGCGAAGCGCGCTTCGATGGGGTGGACTTGCTGCATTGCACTGAGGCGGAATTGCGGCGCATTCGCGGGCGGCGGATCGCGATGGTCTTTCAGGATCCGATGACGGCGCTCAATCCGTACAAGACGGTCGGCGATCAGGTGGCGGAACCGTTGCGCGTGCATGAAGGTTGCTCGGGCGCGGAGGCGTGGGCGCGGGCGGCGGCGATGATGGAATCCGTCGGAATAGTGAACGCCGCGGAGCGTATGCGTTCGTATCCGCATGAGTTCAGCGGCGGCATGCGGCAGCGCGCGACGATCGCGATGGCGCTCGTGATGCGTCCGGGGCTTTTGCTGGCCGACGAGCCGACGACGGCGTTGGACACGACGGTCCAGGCACAACTTTTGGCGTTGATCGTGCGGATACAGCGCGAGCAAAATCTGTCGGTGTTGTTGATCACGCATAATCTGGGCGTGGTGGCCGGCGTCTGTGACCGCGTACTGGTGATGTATGCGGGCCGGATTGTCGAGTCCGCATCGACGGAGGCGTTGTTCGAGCGCCCGCGTCATCCGTACACGCAGGCGCTGATGGAGGCGGTGCCTTCTGTAAATGCGACGCGAGAGGTGCTGTATTCGATTCCCGGCATGCCGCCGGATCCGTTGCAGTTGATCGAGGGTTGTTCGTTTGCCTCGCGATGCACGCACGTGGTCGAACGATGCCGCTGCCAAACGCCTGCGTTGCTTCCGGTGGACGGCAGTCATGGGCGCGCCAGCGCTTGCCTGCGGGTACAGTGGGGAGAATTATGAGTCTTCCGTTGCTCGAAATCGAGGGCGCCAAGGTCCACTTCGCGAACCGTGGCACATGCGTATGCGCGGTGGACGGGGTTGATCTCACGGTCGATGAGGGCGAGGTGTTGGGATTGGTCGGCGAGTCGGGGTGCGGGAAGACGACTCTGGCGCGTGCCGTGATGCGGTTGACGCCGCTGACGGCGGGCCGGATACGATTCGGGGGCGTTGACCTGAATCCGGCCGTCGGCATGTCGCGCCGGGCGTTGAACCGCATTCGCCCACAATTCCAGATGATCTTCCAGGACCCGTATTCGTCGCTGAATCCGCGCATGACGGTGTTCGACGCGCTGGCGGAGCCGTTGCGCGTGCATGGGCGCGTCGCGCGTCGCGATGTGGCTGGGCAGGTAGCGCGGCTCATGGAACAGGTGGGGCTCGCGGCGCGGTTTGCGCGCAAGTATCCGCACGAGTTTTCGGGTGGCCAACGTCAACGGATCGCTATTGCGCGCGCGTTGGCGCTCGAACCGAGACTGATCATCGCGGACGAGCCGGTGTCGGCGCTCGATGTATCGGTGCAGGCGCAGATCCTCAATCTGCTGGCGGACTTGATCCGCATGCGTGGACTGGCGCTGATCCTTGTCTCGCATGATTTGGCCGTGGTGCGGCATCTCGCGCATCGTGTAGCGGTCATGTATATGGGACGCATTGTGGAAATGGGCGCGACAGCGAGCCTGTTCGGTGAGCCGCGTCACGCGTACACGCGCATGCTACTGGCCGCGACTCCGTCGCTGGATCCCGCCACGGCGCGGGCGAACCTGTTGAAAGGCCCGGCGTCGGCGCTTGCGCCTCCTGGAATATTTCTTGACGGCTATGCCCGGTAATTCATAGTATGTAATGCAGGTTGTCGGCTGTAGGCTGTGCATCGTGCATTTCCAACAGCCTACGGCCTACAGCCTGAGGCCTCAACATGAGGGGATAGGTATGTATCCGCGAAAGCTACACACAGGGTCGTGCGCACGCACACGATACATGGCGCTGATAGGGTTGCTCGTGTCGGCGGTTCTCACGGGCTGTCCTTTCACACCTTACGGCAAGGCCATTTATGTGAACAACGGCAATCCGAGCAACGTTCGCGATGGTAAGACATGGGCGCGGGCTTTCCATGCCATCCAAGCGGGCATCGACGCCGCGCAACTGAATGGCGTAGCCGAGGTCTGGGTCGCCAAGGGAACGTACGACGAGATACGCGCGAGCGCGACGAACGGATCGCTCGTCATGGCCAAGGGCATCGATTTGTACGGGGGGTTCACCGGCACGGAAACGGAGCGTTCGGAACGCAATCCGGCCCTGTATCGCACCGTCATCGATGGAGCGAAGTCCTCCGCAGGGAAGGCGGCTTGGCATGTCGTTCTCGGTGCGAAGGCCGTCTTGGACGGGTTCACTGTGACGGGAGGCAACGCCGACGCGAGCCTGGGCGAGACGACGGGCTTCGGTGGCGGCATCTACAACTATGGCGTCTCGCCGCAGGTTGCGAACTGCATCTTCGAGAAAAATAGGGCCTTGAGCGGCGGCGCGATGTACAACTATGGCGCGCAGATCGAGATGACGAATTGCGTTATGCGCGACAACACCGCGCTGGACGGCGGCGCGGTATATAACGCCAGCGCCTCGATCGCCGCCACGAATTGTCTGTTCTATCGCAACAACGCATCGAACGGCGCGGGCTCGGTTCTATTCGACGGCTATGGGGCATCCTCGCTGCTGAATTGCTCCCTGTATGGCAACGAGGCCCGGCAGGGCAGCGTGTACGCCTTCAATGCCGCCCCTCACGTCACGAATAGTATCGTGTGGGGCAACGTGGGCGGCGCATTCGCGGGCGAGTTGGCCGTCGTGACCTACAGCGACATCGAGGGCGGTTATGAGGATACCGAGCATACTAACATTGATATAGATCCGTTGTTTTCCAACCCGCACGATGGCGACTTGCGAATCGCCGCCAATTCCCCGTGTGTGGACAAGGGCGACGCGAATGGGGCGCCCACGACGGATTTCGCAGGCGTGGTACGTCCGCAAGGAGGCGGAATCGACATCGGCGCATATGAAGTGACGGCATCGGGTCCGCCCCAAGCCGTCTTTACGCTCTCGCCCGCCGTCGGCGCCATGCCGCTGTTGGTCGAATTCACCGATCAATCCTGGACAGGCGGCGCACCGATTACGTCGTGGTCGTGGGATTTCGGCGACGGCGCCACGAGCACGTTGCGCAATCCGACGCATACCTATGCGCAACCGGGCGTCTATACCGTGACGTTGAGCATCTCCACGTCCCTCGGTAGCGACGTGCACGCGACACCCAACGCCGTAACGGTAAACACGGCGGTGCTCGTCGACTCGCGTAATACGTCCGGCGTCGAAAACGGCACGTCGTGGGCGACGGCCTTCAAGACAATCCAACCTGCCATCGAGAAAGCCGCGACGGCCGAAGCGGGCGAAATATGGGTCGTCGCTGGAACTTATACGGGAACCGGTGACGCGGTGGTGACGCTGCGCTCGAACGTGCATGTTTATGGCGGGTTCGCGGGCAACGAAACCGCCCGCGCGCAGCGCAGTTGGACGGCAAACGTCGTCGTGATCGACGGCGAAGATCAGCGCCGGGGCGTCGTCGGGGAAGACGATGCCACATTCGATGGATTCACCGTCACCCGCGGACATGCAGCCGATTATGGCGGCGGCGCGTACAATTCGGAGACCTCGCCGACGATCGCGCACTGCATTTTCACGGAGAATACGGCGCAGTGGGGCGGGGCCATTTTCAATTCTACCGCGTCGCCAGCCATTACGGACTGCACTTTTTCGAATAATCACTCGACCGAGGGCGGCTACGGTGGCGCGGTGTTCAACAGCGGCGGCAAGCCCATTATCACGCGATGCACGTTTACGGAAAACGATGGGACATCCGGCGGCGCGGTTTTTTCCAGCGGCGCGGACGGCGAGTTGTCCAACTGCACCTTTACGAAAAACTCCGCCGAGGAAGGCGGGGCACTGTATAACCGCGCCGGCTCGACGGTCGCGATCACGAATTGCACCTTCTCGACCAACAGCGCGGACGCAGCGGGCGGCGCCGTCAGGAACCAGGGTGCGTCGCCGACCTTCGGAACATGTACGTTCACCGGGAACACGGCCGCAAACAACGGCGGCGCCATCGCCAATACCGACGCTTCGCCCGCCATCACGGACTGTAGATTCACGGGCAACGATTCGTCGAACGATGGCGGAGCGGTATCGTCCGATGGCGGCGCGCCGACCCTTGCCCATTGCACGCTCTCCGGCAACTCGACGGCGCGAAACGGCGGCGCCTTGTTTTTCGACGACGCGGACTTCGCGGTCGCCGCGATCGATTTTTCGGGCAACTCCGGATCGTCAGGGGGCGCGGTGTTTCTGCGCGGCGGCGGCGGCACGCTCACGGAGTGCCACTTCAACGCCAACACGGGTTCGCAAGGCGCGGGGTTGTTCGCGAGCCTCGGCTCGACGGTTTCGGTGAGCCGTTGCACGTTCACCCGAAACGAGGCCACGGACAACGGCGGCGGCGCGTCCGCCAACAACGCCTCGCCGACGCTGGTCAATTGCGTATTCTGGCGCAACTCGGCAGGATGGGGCGCGGGCTTCTATGCTTGGGGCAAAGCGTCGACGCCCACGGTCGATAGTTGCACGTTTGGCGGCAATACCGCGAGGTACGAGGGCGCGGGGATGCGCAACAACATGGCATCGCCGACGGTTGTCAACAGCATTTTCTGGGACGACGTGCCCGACGAAATCGCCGGCGTCGACGACGGCGCGCAGTTCTTGTATTGCGACATCCAGGGCGGATACCCGGGCGACGCCAATATCGACGCATCGCCGCAGTACGCGGATTTATCCAGTGGCGATTTGCGCATCGGCTACGGTTCGCCGTGCATGGACACGGGCGTCGAACAGGGCTTCCCGCCCACGGATTCGTTTGGCGTCACACGCCCGCAAGGCGTCCGCGCGGATCGCGGCGCGTTTGAGATTCGCACACAGGGCTTGCCGGCGGCGATATTCGATGCGACACCAGCCAGGGGCATTGTGCCGGTAACGGTACAATTCGCCGATCTATCCTGGCCGGGCGGCGCGCCGATCACGCAATGGTCCTGGGACTTCGGCGACGGCGGGACGAGCAACATCGCGAATCCCTCGTACACGTACACCGCCATCGGCACGTATACCGTCACGTTGACGGTCCAAACCGCGCTCGGCCCGAACGCGATGGCCCGCACCGGTTGTGTCGTGGTCCAGACCCCCGTGCATGTGGACGCCCACAATACCAGCGGCTCTCACGATGGTTTGTCGTGGGCCACCGCGTACGCTACCGTGCAGCAAGGCGTCGATGCCGCAGCCGCCGAAAAAATTGGCGAAGTGTGGGTTGCCGAGGGCACATACAAGGAGGCAGGCGACGTCGTGCTCGCGCTCAAGCCGGGCGTGAGCGTATACGGCGGTTTCGCTCGCACGGAACTTACCCGCGAACAGCGCGATGCAACAGCCAACATTACGACGATCGACGGGGAGGATTCGCACCGTTGTGTCGTCGGCGCCGACAATGCCTTGCTCGACGGTTTCACGCTCACGCGCGGCCATGACAACAATTACGGCGGCGGCCTGTATAACGCCTCCGTTTCGCCGACGATTCGGAATTGCACGTTCACGCTGAACTCGGCGGAACTGGGCGCCGGGGCATTCAACTCGGGCGGCGCGCCCATCTACGAGGCGTGCGATTTCACCGAGAATGCGACCATGGACGGCGGCTCCGGCGGAGCGTTGTTCAATTCGGGCGGCACGCCGCAGTTCTCGAATTGTTCGTTCGAGCGCAATCATGCGTACGTGGGCGGCGCGGTCTTCAATCAGACGACGCTGGCACTGTTCACAAGCGCAGCCTTCTACTACAATGACGCCGCACAGGGCGCGGGTATGTTTAATAGCGGCGACGCGGCCCCGCACATCGTGGAATGCCGGTTCGTCGGCAACGCGAGCGACAACTACGGAGGAGGCGTCTTTAACGGCTCGGGCGCGGCGACGATGATCGCGCGCTCGTTCTTCGTAGGCAATACCGCCGCCTTCGGAGGCGCGATCGGCAACGATAGCGCAGGGGCGATCATCGACAACTGCGTCATGACCCAAAACACCGCCTCGAACGGTTCCGGCGTGTACAGCCGCGCATCGACGGCGGTTATCGTGAATTGCACGATTGCCGACAATATCGGCAACGGGTTCACGGCTCAAGCCGTCCGAAACGAATCGGACGCTGACACGCAGATCGTCAACTGCATTCTCTGGAATCCCAATATGTTCGAGTTGCCGCTCGTGCCCGACACGAGCTACACGGTAACGTACAGTCTTATACGCAACGGGTTCTCCGGTATTGGCAACATCGAAACCCAGCCACTGTTCGTGGGAACCGGCGCCAATCCGTACGCGCTGCAAGCGGGTTCGCCGGGCATCGACGCCGGCCGCAACGCGAACGTGCCGACATTGGGCGCCGTTACGATGGACATTCTGCAAGTACACCGCGGCGTGGATGGCGACCGTTTGGGAGCCGCCACGGGCGACGGCTCGGAATACGACATGGGCGCGTACGAATACGTTCCCTAGACGGAGAAGAGGCGAATGAAAAAACGTTTGATACTTTGTGTCGTAGCAGTTGCGTTATCCATCATGACGGCAGGCTGTGGCGCCCAGAGTCCACCGGCCCCATCAACGCCCGCCGCAACGCCCGCCAAAGCGACGAAGACTATCGGCGCGGCGCTGCTCACCCAAACGCACGTCTTCTACCAGGACATGATCGCGGCGTTGCAGGAGGAATGTCAGAAGAACGGATTCAAGTTGATCCTCCAATTCGCCGACTTCAACAGTAGCAAGCAAAACGATCAGATCGAAACGTTCGTCATTCAGAAAGTAGACGCGCTCATTATCGCACCGAACGATTCCGCCGGAATTGCCCCGGTCATCGCGGACGCGCGTGCGAAGGGCATTCCGGTGTTTACGGTCGACATCGCGGCGCACGGGGCGGACGTCGTTTCGCACATCGCATCGGACAACGTCCTGGGCGGCGAACTGATTGGCGAATATCTGGCCAAAGCCATTGGCGCAAAGGGCAAGGTCGCGATCATCGATCATCCCGCCGTCGCGTCAGTCCAGGATCGCGTTGCAGGCTTCGAGAAGGCCATCGCGAAGTATCCAGACATCCACATCGTGCAAAAAATACCCGGCGAGGGCCAGCGCGACAAGGCCTTCCGCGCCGCGCAGGATCTCCTTCAAGCCAATCCCGATCTCAACGGCATATTCGGTATCAACGACGATTCGGCCTTGGGCGCGTTGGCCGCCATCGAGGCCGCCGGGATACAGGACAAGATTATCCTCGTCGGATATGACGGCACGCCCGAAGCTCGAGATGCCATTTTCAAAGGTTCAGCGCTCAAAGCCGACACCGTCCAGCATCCGAAGGAAATCGGCAAACAAGCCATCCAGGCCATTGCCGCCTACTTCGCCGGCGAAAAAGTGGGGCCTGTCATCCCCGTCAAAGTCGATATCATCGATCAAGCCAGCCTGAAAGCGGAGCCATCGAAATGAGCGAGTACGTCCTCGAAATGCGCAATGTCACCAAGCGATTTCCCGGTGTGTTGGCGCTCGACAACGTGCAATTCAACCTGCGCCCGCGCGAGGTCCACTGCCTCGTCGGCGAAAACGGCGCCGGCAAATCGACGCTGATGAAGATCCTTTCCGGCGCCCAGCCGATGGATTCGGGCGACATCCTATTGTCAGGCGAACGCGTGGACATCCACTCGCCACATCACGCGCAACAACTCGGCATCAGTATGATTTACCAAGAGTTCAATCTCAGCCCGTACCTCAGCGTCGCCGAAAACATCTTCCTGGGCCGCGAGCCGCGTATCGGCCGCACGCCATTCATCAACTGGTCCAAGATGTACTGCGACGCGCGCGAGGTGCTCGGACGTATCCGCGTCGACCTCGATGTACGCAAACCGGTCAACGAGTGCAGCGTCGCCCAGCAGCAAATGGTCGAGATCGCCAAAGCCATCTCGTTCAACTCGAAGATCATCGTGATGGACGAGCCGTCCGCAACGCTGACCGACCACGAACTGCGCGCCCTGTTCGACCTGATCAAGACGTTGCGCCGACAGGACATCGGCCTCATCTACATCTCGCACCGGCTCGAAGAAATCTTCGAGATCGGCGACCGCCTCACCATCATGCGCGACGGGCAATACATCGGTACGAACGCCGTCTGCGACCTCACGCGCGACGATATCATCCGCATGATGGTCGGCCGCGAACTGAAGGACGAGTTCCCGAAGGAAATCATGCCGCGCGGCGCGGAACGGCTGCGCGTCGAGGGACTCGCGCGGCGCGGCGCATTCCAAGACGTGTCCTTCTCGCTACACGCGGGCGAGATTGTCGGACTGACCGGACTCGTCGGCGCGGGGCGCACGGAAGTCGCGCGCGCCGTCTTCGGGGCGGACGCGATCGACGCGGGCACGATCGCGCTCGACGGCAAACCGATCACGGTCACGTCGCCGCGTGACGCGATCCGCCAGGGTATCGGCCTGCTAACCGAAGACCGCAAAGGCCAGGGACTCGTCCTCGGCATGACGGTCCGGGAAAACACGACCCTCGCAAATCTGAAATCGCTCGTGCGCATCCTGTTCGTCGACCGCCGCCGCGAACGCGCCGTCGCCGAGCAATACGTGAAGGAATTGCAGATCAAGACCCCGTCCATCGAACAGACCGCGCAAAACCTCAGCGGCGGCAATCAACAGAAAGTCGTCCTCGCGAAATGGCTGTTCACGCAATCGAAGATCCTCATTTTCGACGAGCCGACCCGCGGCATCGACGTCGGCGCGAAGGTCGAGATCTACAAGCTCATGAACGAACTCGTGCGCCGGGGCGCGTGCGTCCTCATGATATCGAGCGAACTACCGGAAGTGCTCGGCATGTGCGATCGCATCCTGGTTATGCATGAAGGCCGCTTGGCCGGCGAATTGAGCCGGGCCGACGCCACGCAGGAGCGCATCATGCAACTCGCCACGGGCGCGGAACTGGCCGCCGCGAAGGCTTAACCGGATGCCTGCCGGACTCAAGCGATTTCTGGGCGCCTATGGTTTCCTGCTCGCGGCCATCGTGATCGAATGCGTCGTATTTGCGGCCTTCGCACAATACCGCGGGCGTCCGTCGTTCTTATCCGTCGCGAGTCTGGTCAACATCCTCAACCAATCCGCCGTGTTCGGCGTGCTGTCCGTCGGGATGACCTTCGTTATCCTTACGGGCGGGATCGACCTCTCCGTCGGTTCGTTGATTGCCTTCGGCGGCGTCATCGCGGCATGGATCGTCCGCACCGGCGGCGCTCCGCCTCTACCGTGGATAATTATAGGCTGGACGGCGGCGCTGGCCGTAGGCACAATGTGCGGCACCGTGGCCGGCCTGCTCGTGACGCGCGTCCAAGTGCCGCCTTTTATCGCGACGCTCGCGCTGATGAGTTCCTTGCGCGGACTGGGCTACATTCTTGCAGGCGGACAACCCATCGCACCCCTGCCTGCCATCTATACTATTCTAGGCCGCTACCGATTGTTCGACTTGGTCCCGCTCGGCGTGCTCGTCATGCTCGCCGTATTCCTGCTCGGCGGTATCCTTCTCAACTCGACGGGGTTCGGACGTCACGTCCGCGCCATCGGCGGCAACGAAGAAGCAGCGCGCTTGAGCGGCATTGCGGTCGGGCGCGTCAAGACGACCGTCTACGCGATGTGCGGCATGCTGGCCGTGCTCGGAGGACTCATCGCGTCGTCCAAACTCGGCTCCGGCGATCCGAAGGCGGGGATCGGCGACGAATTGAGCGTCATCGCGGCGGTCGTGGTTGGCGGGACGAGCCTAAGCGGCGGACGCGGAACCATCGCAGGCACATTCATTGGCCTGCTCATCGTATCCGTTCTCAACAGCGGCCTGAACTGGATCGGCGTCGAAAGTTTCGGCCAACAAGTCATTCTCGGCCTCGTCATCCTCGCCGCCGTACTCCTCGACCGCTTCAAGTCGCGCACTTCGTAGGCCGACGATCCGTTCCGGAGGACGACATTTGCTCAAGCGTTACTTGAATAATTGCGTGATGCGATCTATTACTAGATAGTAGGCATACATGGCATAGTAGTTGACCCAACCCCGGACCCACGGCGAGAAAAGGTAGATCGCGCCAAATACCGCCGCCATGGCGACCCAGTTTCCCAGCAGACGCTCAAAGATCCGGCGCGCGAAACCGAGGAATTCGAGGCCCAGCGCCAGCAGTCGTTCGCCCATCTTGCGCAACGCCCACGTGAGATCGTTTTCGGTCACGATGCCGTTACTGCGGCTGGCGAGTCCGTCAGGCGCGCATTGCAGGCAGATCTGCGTCTGCCCAACCTGCACCACACCGCCCGATCGCACCACTCGCGACAGGAACATGCCTGCCTTCTGACCGTCGACGAGCACGGACGCGGTATCGATGCGGCGGACGCGGTAGCCCTCGGGCACAACGGTTACGAGCGCGTGCATGGCTTTGACGCCGGGATCGAGCCGCACGTTCACCGTACAACTCATGTCGCCGCCGATTTGAAACGGCGCGCGAACCACCGGAAAGCTCGTGCCGTCTTCCGGACCGTTGACCACTATGAAACAATCGTCACAATCTCTCATGCTGCTCAGTCTCCCCCGTTCACTGCCGGCGCATTCTTCTGAAACGACATTTTGTCGCCTTCCATCATCACATGAATCGTATCGCCGGCCTGGAATTTTTCTTCGATCAACATATCGCTCACCGGTGCAATAATGAGCCGACTAACCGCACGCCGCAACTCGCGCGCGCCGTATTCGGGGCTGTATCCCTCTTTCGCCAAGTACTCGTACGCGCGCTGATAGACACGCAGGCCGATATTTTTCTCTTTGAGCCGTTTTTGCAAATCACTTAGCGAGAGTTGCAGGATACTGCGAATGTCCTCGAACAACAACGGGTAGAACGGGATGATCTCGTCGATGCGGTTGATCAGTTCCGGGCGGAAATGGCCGCGCAATTCCTCCATCAGTTGCTTGCGATCCGCGTCGGACTCCGAGCGCCGCAGAGTATCCGCGCCGATGTTCGAGGTCATAATGATGAAGCAGTTCTTGAAATTGACATCGCGTCCGTGCGAATCCTTAAGCCGACCCTCGTCGAAGATGGGCAGGAAAATGTCGAAGATGCGCGGATGTGCCTTCTCGATTTCGTCGAAGAGCAGGATCGAGAATGGCGCGTTGCGCACGGCGGCGCTCAGGCGTCCCTCCTCGTCAGCGCCCACGTAACCGGGCGGCGCGCCCAGCAGCCGCGACACGGTATGTTCTTCGGTGAACTCGGACATGTCGAACGTCACCAAATGGTTGATCGAGCCGAACAGCGCGTTGGCCAACAGCTTGGCAAGCTGTGTTTTGCCCACGCCCGAAGGACCGAGGAAAAGCATGACGCCTTGCGGCCGGTTCGGGTCGGCCAGACCGGCGCGCGACTGCTTGACCGCCGCGACGGCTTTCGACACGGCCTCGTCCTGACCGATGAGTTGCTGTTTCAGCCGCCGTTCGAGATCGCTCAGGAACAGGCGTTCCTGCGACGTCATTTCCTCGATGGGGATCGAAGTTATTTGACTGACGACCTTGCGAATGTCGTGCGGCGTGACCTTTTGCTGGCTGCCCGCGCCCGGCAGCATCGTACCCTGCAACATGGCCGGGTTATTGGCCGCGGCGATGACCTTCAGCCGGTAACGCGCGCACGCCTGATCCAGCACGTCGATGGCCTTGTCCGGCAGATTGCGATTGGGCATATAGCGTTGCGTCAGCGCGACGGTCGCCTCGATGGCGCGGCTGCTGATATGCACGCGATGGTGTTGTTCGAGCAACGGACGCAGCTTCGCGAGCACCTCGAGGGTGGCCGGTTCCGACAGTTGCTCGACGCGCACCATCTGAAAGCGGCGCTCGATTGCGGGGTCTTTTTCGACGAACTTGCGGTACTCGTTGAGCGTGGTTGCCCCGATGCAACGGATCTCGCCGCGCGCGAGCGCCGGCTTCAACAGGTTTGCCACATCCATCGAGTCGCCGTCGGTCGAACCGGCGCCCATAATGAGGTGTACCTCATCGATGAACAGGATTATTTCGGGCGAGCGTTTGAGTTCATCGAGCAGCGCCAGCACCTTCTCTTCGAAGGCGCCGCGGTATTGCGTGCCCGACATCAGCGCGCCGATGTTCAATTCGAGGATGCGATAGTTCGAGAGCATGCCGCCCATCGCGCCTTGGACGCCCACGAGCGCCATACCTTCGATAATTTGCGTCTTGCCGACGCCCGCCTCGCCCAGAAGCATGACGTTGTTCTTGCCCCTGCGCGCGAGAATTTGAAGGATCTCGAACATCTCTTCGTCGCGGCCAATGGCGGGGTCCAGCTTGCCTTCGCGCGCGGCCTGCGTCAGATCGCGCGTGATGTCGCCGATCGAAAATCCGCCCGGCGCTTCCGCGCGTTCCGCTACGGGCGCGGCTTCTTCGCGAAACTGCGGCGCGAGCCCGGCGCCTTGCGGCTGCGCGGGCGAAGGCGGCTGCGTCGTCGCGCGCGTCGGCGGCTTGGGCACAGCCAGCGGCGGCATCTTCAGCAATTCGTTGCGCAACACCTTGAGGAGTTCGCCGCGCGGAATTCGCATGGCATCCATCGCGCGGCTTGGAGTACTCAGCGCGTCCCCCAGAACCGCCATGAGCAAATGGCCCGACCGCGCGACACCCTGACGCATCCGTTCGGCAAGCTTCGATGCGTTGTTGAGCGCGTTCGCACAACGCGGCGTGTAGAACAGCTCGCCACTCATCGCATTGGTCGCACCGCGCCACCCCTGCCGATCGACCTCGCGAGCCACCTTCTGCAAATCGCCGAAGTAGCGCTGCGCGAAGGCCGACGGAAGCAGTTGCGGAGAGCCGACGACCGCCTCGAACAGATGATCCACACCGACGAACACGTGGCTGCGCTGGCAACAAATCGCCGCGCTATCGTCCAGCAGTTTGCCAATTTCCGAAGAGACTTTTACCTGCACGAAACGACCCTTTCATTGTTCGCCTTAACCCAACCTCATTCCCCGATCACGGCTACTAGACATCGCTGGAGTCGGATTGCGTCTCGTACCAGCGGCGCCAATCCGCCGCGTAACGTTTGATCCAGTCGAGCGCGGCTTCGGCGCCCAAATCGCGCTGGGCCTTTTCGGATTCAATCCACTTGTAACGCAAGATTTCTTCCCTCTGCCGCTTCAATATCTCACGCTGGCGCGCTTCGCGCCACTGAACCGCGCAACGGTCCAACCATTCAGACTCGGCCTCTTCCAAGCTGACGTCGCGCCCCCTCTCCTTCACAACCTGCGCGCGATACTGCTCGACCGCGCGATACTCGGCCTTACTCAACAGGTTCGGCATAACCATACCTCATGTCGAAGGCGCAAGGCCTCCGCACCCCCTGCTCGGATGCGCTTTCCCACGAATTGGGCACCTTGCATATCCATTTTCAGCGCACAAACGATACCATATCGGGGCAATATAGTGAAAACGATGATAGCCCAGCGCTGGACAAAATGCAAACCTTCCAAAACACGAGAACTCATTTGCAGGTACGCCGCCTCCCGCATCGTTCCTTTCATTCCGTTCTTCCACATTAGGCAAGACAGTACAGGTTTTGTTATAATGACTCGTGAGTAGGCTGGACGGCCGCGCCGCCTTCGGGCGACGAGGAAAGTCCGAGCTCCACAGGGCAAGACGCTTCGTAACGCGAAGGCGGGGTGACCCGACGGAAAGTGGCACAGAAAAAAATACAGCCTACGTCCTGGCGTGCCAGGGCCGGCAATGGTGAAAAGGTGCGGTAAGAGCGCACCAGCGGTCTGGTGACAGGCCGGCTGGCAAAACTCCCGTCTGGAGCAATTCCAAATAGGGGAGCTATGGAGTGGCCCGCTCCGCTCCCGGGTCGGAAGCTAGAGGCGTGCGGCAACGTACGTCCAAGAGGAATGGCCGTCTCGGAGTCCGAAAGGACTCTATGACAGAACTCGGCTTATAGGCCTACTCACTTTTTTAGACTTAGACGCGAGGTAAAGGATCGCTTCTCGCTTCGCACTCTTATAGCGTTCCTACCAACTGGTAAATCGTGACCCGGCCCTGCGGGAACGGCGCAAATGATTTCAGGTACTTCAAACTTGGCGGCGCGTTGGCGGGTTCGAGTAGCGGCTCGAGTGCCGGGGCCATCTTGGCGGTGTAGCGCTCGTCCACAACGAAGTAGCGCACACCGGCGTTGCGCGCGCGCACAACCGCCTTGTCGACGCTATCATCGAGGTCCGGTCCAGTAGACGGCATGCCCGCGTAATAGCCAATCTGCGGCTTGCGCGTGAAAATCAACCCGGGCGCAAGATTCTCCTTCATCCAGCCCCCCGCGAGCTTGTATTCGAGCGGTTCGCCCGGCGTCGACCTCATGCGGTCCGCCGCCGCCATCGTCCCCAAACCAAGCGCCAGCGTCGCCAAGAGAACACCCGCAGGCACGCGAGAAAGCCAGCGCCCGTGGCGATGACCTCGCGCATCGGCGGAGACAAGTAGAACACCCCGAATCGACCACAGCGACAATACTGCCAATGGCGACATCAGGTAGCGCGGTTCGGGCGACAACACCGGAAGCGTCAGCAACCAGTGTGCGGCGGCCAACGCCAACACGAACCCTTCGAGCGGCAAGTCGCGCGGTTGCGAGGCGGACTGCCATGCGGACAGCAGACCGACGCCCAGAAACGTCATGAATACAGGCCCCAACATGATGGGCAACACGTCGAAAAGGGTCTTGAACGTCGTGCGCGCAAAGGGGATCAGGACGTACTGCGCGATGACCGCCTCCGCTCCGGCTTCGCCCGCACGCATGCGCGCCACTTCGAAGGGTGTCACGCCCCAGTCTTGGAGAATGCGAAACACACGATAGCCTATCGGCGCATGGCCCAGTACATGCGTGGACGCAGCCGCGCATAGGAACATGAGGATGACTGCGGCTGCGGCAAAGCGACCGAGTCGCGATAGGTCCGCCCGGTCGCGCGGGCGCAGAAATACAACGGCCGCCACGAGCGCCGTCGGCAACAGGAAGACGCCTTCCGCGCGCGTAAAAGCAAGCGCCACAAACGTCAGTGCCGCGCCGAACAAGTAGATACCGCCACGGCGCGTTCCCCGCGCCAAGAGCCATACGGATGCGAACCACAGCGTACAACCCAACGCGTCCGGCCCGATGCGTCCGGCATAGTCGACCAGCCACGGCCACATCGCCACCGTCAACCCGGCGAGACGGGCAGCACGCGAACCGTGCAAGTCCAGCGCGAGACCGTACGCGAGCGGCACGAGCAAAATGGACGCAAGAAACGAAATCACGATACATGCCGTCTCCCAATCCGGCGCCGCCGCATGCGCAACCGCCGCCAGCAACGGGTAAAGAATCGGTACGCCCGGCGCAACCTGCGCGAACTCCCCTGCCGCCAGATGTTTCGCAGCCTCGATGTAATGAATCGCATCCGCACTTTCCAGAACCCGCGGTGCGCCCATCGCAAACGCCCCTCGAATCAGGACCGCAATCGCCAACAGCGCGATCACATCGCGCACGCCATGCAACACCATATCGGTCTTAGTCTCCATACCGCCGATTCTACGCGGCCTTCCGTAAAAAGGCAATTGACGGAGACGTGCGGTGTTCGATTGGGGATTTGAGATTTGAGATTTGAGATTCGCGCAGTAAAATGTGGGATTGATGTACGCGCGTTTTCGGGATACCATGGATGAGGAAAGCGAGGTGCTTATGTCTGAGACTGGGAATGACGCTAAAGACTCCGTCTCACGCAAGCCGGAGATTACACCGCCTGAATGGACGCGGCGGCGGACATCGGGCAAGGCGGTGGGTGCATTCGCGTTGGGACTGACGTCGATGATCCTGTGGCTTTTCGCGGGGATTCCGGCGATCTTTCTCGCGATCTGGGCCAAGAGGGACATCCGGAAAAACCCGTTGCTCGATGGGCGTATCCTGGCAAACTTAGGGCTTGCGTTGGGAATCCTGAGCGTGGTGGCGTCCCCGATGTTGTTCGCGGCGGCGGCGATGTGGTTGATTAACGGAGCGCACGCGGACCATGCCGACCGTATCGCGCATTTCCACCTGAGCGGCCTCATGGTGGAATCGCCTCGGGGCGATCCACTCGGGACGTTAACGGGGCAGCCGAATTCGTTCGCGGACTTACTGGCGCGACTTAAGCACGCCCGCGAGGACGATGCCGTAAAAGCGGTCGTCATTACCGTCGACAATCCATTGCTGGCCTTCGCACAAATGGAGGAGTTGCACGGGGAACTTGCGGCGTTCGCCGCGTCGGGCAAGAAGCTCTTCGCGCACTGCGAAGAGCAACTGATGCCCATGCGTCTTTATATTGCGCTGGCTACGGCCACGCATCTCAGCGTGGCGCCCACGGCGCTCATCGACCTGAGGGGGTTCTACGGCGAAGCACCATACCTAAAAGAGGGGTTGGCAAAAATCGGTGTCGAGGCGGATATTGTCCAGATCGGGGACTACAAGACGGCCGGGGAAATGTTTTCGCGGACGGAGCCCAGCGAAGCGGGTAAGGAAGATATGAATCGGCTGCTGGACGGCCTGTACGAAAGCTGCGTACACATGATCGCCGAGGCGCGCCACAAGCCAGCCGATGAGGTCAAGCGCCTCATCGATGCCGCGCCGTATCCCGTAAAGAGAGCACTCGAAGCCGGTTTGATCGACTCGGTCGCCCACCAGGATGCGTTTCTCGAAGGAATCAAGCGCGAGTATGGAAACACGATCCGTATCGACAATGACTACGAGCGCATCGCGCCGCCGACCGTAGATATGCAACGCCCCCTCAGGTCCGAGTGGAGTGTCGCGAGGTATTTCTTCCGCGTTCAGAAATGGTTGTGGAAGGACAGCATCGGCCTGATTTACTTGGAAGGCGCGATCGTTCCCGGATTCGGCGGTCCCGGCGTGGCATGGAGCGGCGATATTCGCGATGCGCTGAAGACTGCGGCCGAGGACGATTCAATCAAGGCAGTCGTACTCCGTGTGGATTCGCCCGGCGGTTCGGTGACGGCCAGCGAGGTGATCCTGCGCGCGGCACAGACGCTTAAGAGGAAGAAGCCTCTGGTTGTTTCCATGGGAAGCACCGCCGCAAGCGGCGGGTACTACGTGTCGTGCGGTGCGAACGCGATCTTCGCGGACGAGACGACGTTGACCGGCTCGATCGGCGTGATCGGCGGGAAGTTGGTCTCGACGGGGCTATGGAACAAACTGGGGGTTAACTGGTTCGCGTACCAGCGTGGGGCCAACGCAGATTTGTATAGCGGCGCGCATCCGTTCGACGAACGACAACGGGCCGACGTGACTCGATACATGCTCGATGCCTACGAGACGTTCAAGGAGCACGTGACATCGGGACGCGGGACGAAGCTCGCCAAGGGGATCGACGAATTGGCGGGCGGACGTGTGTTCACGGGCAAGCAGGCCCTCGAACTCGGACTCGTGGACAAGATCGGCGGGTTGGAGGCGGCAATCGCGTATGCGGCGGAATTGGTCTCCCTGAAAGACTACCAAGTTCAGGTCGTCCCTCAGCCTAAGGACGCCGCCCAAATGCTCATGGATACGTTCTTCGGCAGTCCTCGCCCCCCCAGCGACCTCGATCTCGATGCACGCGTGCGGCAACCGAATATCGAGAGGCTTCAAGGACTGGTCGGCCAGCCCGACGTTGCGGCTGCCGCCCGCTTGCTCGAAGGACTCGATTCCCGTCACGCCCGCGTCGCCCTGGAACTGTTGCGCCGCATCCAACTCCTCGGACAAGAAGGAATCGCGATGATCATGCCTCAAGTGTTCGCCATTGAGTAGATAAGCCAAACATGTTCCGCCCCACGCGTTCGCAACATACGCAAAAGGCGATGCCGCAGGTTGAACCTAAAAACGGCGGTCGGTGCAGGCAGGAATTGCTCCTTCTGCCCGTGCTGACTTTCGAGGCGTGTTACTACGTTGGCGGATGCATTGCACCGCCATGGACAAGAGAAAAAAGCGGGGTCTGGAAAGTTTCTTCCAGACCCCGCCGATTTCGAGCTTCAGGTTACGTCTACTGTTTGCGGCGCAACATGCGCGTAGCGCCCAGCGCAATCCCCATAAGAACCAAGCCTAGACCGGCAACGGTCGTTGCGGGCAGCGCCCCGCCAATGACCGTTAGTTCGGCCGTGTTGGACTCGACGGCATCCAGATAGGAATCGTGGATGGTCGCGTTGTACAGGCCGGCATTTTCGGGAATCAGCGGGCTAAGCGTCAGGGACGCGTTCGTGCCGATAACCGTGGACGAAGGTTGCTTGCGCCATTCGTAGGTCAAGTCCGTGTAGTAGTTCCCGGCGCCGGCCGCCACGGTGAAGGTGTGTGAAGCACCTGCATTGCCCGTTCCCGAAGTGGGCTGAAGGCCTATAGCCAGATGTTCCTTCACCTGTATCACTGCGGTAGCCGACGTGAGGGTCTTGTCATCAGCGGTATCCTCTGTACCCATGTCATCCACCACGGTGACATAGTACGAACCAGCCTTTGTCAATGCTAGAGGAACAAGCGTCCTGGTGTACGCCATATCGCTGCCGTCTTGAGGCACCACACCACCCGCCGCGACATAGGCGGGGTAGGGTGCGTCAGTGTGGAACGTGTAGGTCAGGTTGCCGATCCCGAATTCCGTCTGGGCCTCTAACGTGTATTCGTCAAGCTTGTACAGGCGGGCGGACTGAGGCTCGGTGATGAAACCGAACACCAGATTGACGGTCAACATCGCGCTATTCGAGCGCGCCGAATCCGGGGTCGGTGTGCCGCTGTCGGAAACGACGCACCAATACGTGCCGGTGTTCGACATGCTGGGTAGGGTGATCACATAGCTCGGACCCGTGCCTACTTGGTGTTGCTCGTCATTCCTGTACCAAGTGTAGTTTAGCTCGCCCTTGCCGCCCGACGCTTCCACGCTCATGGGGTACGGGGTGTTCAGTTCCATCATTCCGCTCGCCGGATGCGTGGTAATCGATACGTGCTTCACGACAGTCAGAGCGGCCGGGTTCGAGGTGGCATTCGAGCCGTCATCATCCGTTGCTTTACAGGTGTAGCTGTCAGTCGAAGCCACACCGGCGGGCGTAACGAATGTAAGCGTGGCGCTGGTCTCACTAGGCATCAACACGGTGTTCTTGAACCACTGATAGTGATAAGCCGTCGCCACGAACCCACCCGTCGCGGCCACGGTGGCCGTGAACGTCTCGCCAGCGTATAGGTCGGCGCCATCCGGTTGGCCTGTGATGGAGACGGCGTCGGCGATCTCGAGAGCCGCGCTGGTCGAGGGGCTCAAGTCAAGCAGCGGTGGTACGCCCGTACGTACACCCACTTCACCCACCAGGCACCGGTACGTGCCCGCATCGGTGGTCGCCAGTGGATTGATGGTGTAGGTGCTGGTTCCCGAACCGACATTGTCCCAGCTTGGGCCATTCTGCTTCTGCCACTGGTAGGTGTAGGCCGGTCCGTAGCCTTCGGTGACCGTTACGGAGAAGCCGAAGGAATGGCCCACGTGCTCGCGGCCGCTGACCGGTGCGGTGATGTTCAGTGCGTTGGAGTTGACGGTCAACGGGACCGCGCCGGATTCCAGCACAACGCTCGCGGCATCGGTCACGACACAGGAGTAGCTGCCTTCATTGCCGGCCGGATTGACCGGGGCGGGGTTGCCGTCTGGCGCGCCGCCCTGGCAGTTGTTGAGCGTCAACGTCGCGTTCGTGGCGAGGGGGATGTTCGCGCCCTTGTACTTCCACTGGTACGTGTAACTGGGCACGCCGCTGTCTGGCATCACGGTGACGCCGAAGGTCGCGGAACCCCGGGCTGTGGTGCTTTGCGGCTCCGGCTGGGTCTGGATGGCCAGAACCGTCAACATGTCCTCGCTGGTAACGCCGGCGCCGATGTTACCGTTCACTTGGCAGGTGTAGTTGCCTTGATCGACTGCCGTGAGGGGGTCCAGCGTCAGGGTCGAGTCGCTGCCCACAAAGGTTGCATCGCGATACCACTGGTAGGCGTACGGTGTGTAGCCGTCCTCGGCGATCACGGTGAAGGTGTGGCTGTCGCCCACCTTTTTGTTGCCGCCAACCACTCCAGGCAGTGCGATGCTAACCGGCTTGCGGACTTCCAGCACCGCGCTGTTGGAAGGCACCAGCGGCGCTGGGGGACGGGCATCGTCACCCACCAGGCAGACGTACGTGCCGTCATCGCCGGTCACCAGATTCGTGAGCTCGAGGGTGTCGGTCGTGACGCCTGCGATGTGGCCAGCGGCATTGACGAGGTCAATCCCGCCCTTCTGCCACTTGTAGGTCAGCGTGCCCACGCCGCCCGAAGCGTTCAACAAGAAGGTATGGGCTTCGCCGGTGAATTTCTGATCACCGGGCGTCGTCGATGCCAAGATCTCCGCGAGTGTCACTTCTAAGAGCACCGCGTCCGAGGTGGCCGTCTGTATTGGGAGGGAGGTATCGGTGATCTGACAGCGGTACGTGCCCGCATCTCCGAGCGCCAACGGATTGATGGTGTAGGTTGTGGCGCCCGATCCGACATTGTCCCAAGTCGTCGGGCCACTCTGTTTCTGCCACTGGTAGGTTAGCGTGCCCACGCCGCCGTGCGCCGCAATCGTGAATGTCTTGGACTGCGTGACGTACTTCGCGTCAGGTAGGGGCTGCGTGTCGATGATGATCGGGTTGTTGTTGACCACCAGTACTGCATCGGCCGAAGTCAACACCACGGACGCGCTGTCCCTCACGTCGCAGGTGTATGTGCCGTCATCGCTCACGGCCAGCGGCGAAATCGTGAACGAACTCGTCGTCGGCTGGCCGGTGGCGCTCCCGTTCTTTTTCCATTGATACGTGTAGCCCGGCACGCCGCTACCCGACGTGACGACGACTGTAAACGTATGACTGCCACCGGGGTTGTAGTTGCCGCCCGACGGTTGCGTCAGGATCTCGAGGACAGTCAGGTACGCGGCGTTCGTGTCTTTTGAATCGGTGTACGTGTCGGTAACGGTGCAGGTATAGAAACCCTGCTTCGCGTAGGACAGCGTACCGAGGTCCAGCGTGGCACTGTCGCCACCCACATTCACGCTGTCCTTCTTCCACTGGTAGTGGAGTGTCCCATATCCGCCGGTCGCGATGACATTGAAACTGTACGTGTCGCCAGCCTTTCTGTTAAGCGGAGTCGTAAGGGCGGACAGACCTATGCGGGCCGCCACCTGGAGCGCCGCTGCGGTCGACGCGGCACGGGGTTGTTGCGAAGGACGCGCATCGTCGCCCACCAAGCAGACGTACGAGCCAGCATCGAGCGTCACCAGGTTCGTGAGACTCAGGTCGGGAGTTGTGGCGCCCGCGATGTGGCCAGCGGCATTGACGAGGTCGATCCCGCCCTTCTGCCACTGGTAGGTTAGCGTTCCTACACCGCCCGTAGCCGCAATGCTAAAGGCTTGGCTATCTCCCACGTACTTCTGGGCGGGCGATGGCTGTGGGCTGATATTGATAGCTGCCAGCGTCGCGGTGAGCGTTGCAGTAGCCGACGTCACCGGGCTGACCGGAGGCCGCACACCGGGCGTTTCTCCAACCGTGCAGTAGTAGACCGTACCGTTGTCGGCGCTATTGACATTCAGCACGCGCAACGTGGCTGGGGACGTCAAGTCGTATTTCGCGCCGTTGACGAGCGGTGTCGCATTGCCCTGCTGGTACCAGGTATACGTAAAGGCGAAACCGGTGCTCGATCCGCCGCTTGGGCTGACGATAAACGTAGCCGACTGGGAAAAGTACACGGATGTGTTCCCGGGGCCGGACACGTTCAACACGGCCGCGTTTACGGTAAGGGCGGCGCCACCGGATGTTACCGTGGCGCTCGAGGAGTCGCGCACCACACAGGTGTATACCCCGGGATGTCCGGTGTAGGTCCCATCGAGTACCTGCACATTGTCCAATTGCAGGGTGGCCGTCGTGGCGCCGGAAATGTGCCCGCCCGCATTATTGACCTGCACGCCATCGAGATACCACTGGTAGGTAAAGCCGCCCGTGCCGTTCTGGGCGACGACGCTCAAGGTAACGACGTCGGCGCCGGAGGTGACGGTTTGCGGAGTCGGATTGGTCAGGATGGACAGCACGTTGAGGGTGACGATGTTGCTGTCGGCCGAAGTTGAGCCATCCGTCGCATGGACGTAGTAGTTGCCGTGGTCACCCGCGACCAATGGGTTTAAGGGAAACGACCCGGTTCCGTTGGAAGTTACCAGAAGACCGTTCCTGTAGAGCGAATACGTTAACGTTGCCACGTTGCCCGCGGCGGTCACGTTGAAGGTGTGGCTTCCGCCGACGGCTTTGTTGCCACCCAACGGCTGCAAAGTGAAGTATACGCCGCCGCCGGCGATTACTGTAACAGTCGCGGCGTTTGAATCCAGGAATCCAAGCAGGTTCGTTGCCCGCATGAAGTACGTGCCGCCATCGGCCGGGGTGGCGTTCCCGACGCCGTAGGTATTGCTGAAAGGCGTGCCTACGGGCGTACTCGTATCACCCGGAAGACCCTTGTACCACTGGTAAACCGGTACGCTGTCGCCGCCGACCGCGCCCGATACCAGCGAGAACGGCGAACCCGCATTTATAGTGACCGACGTGGGCTGCGTGCTGATAGCAAACGCCCGCGCGCCGACGTAAACGAATGCCAAGGGCGAAGTACGACCGCCTAACGCTTCTCCAGCAACGGATCCGGTCGGCACTGTAGCCGCAAAGTCCGGCGGATTGTAAACGAGCGAAGAGGTATAGGACGGCGAATTCGGGGTGTCCGAGACGCGCACCCATGGGGCCATGCCGTCATGCCACGGCAGCAGATAATTGTACTGCAGATTCCAGGTAGCAGGGACCACCCCGCGGTAGCCGTTATCATTGGGGTTCCCGGTCACGCCGTCGGCCACAAAATCCTGCCTGTGGCTTCCGGGAGGGTCACCCGACCAATACGGGTCAAGCTGGTAATTGGCATATGAGGCGATGTAAACCCAGTAGATGCGTCCACGGAAGGTTGCAGTCGGGACAAAGGTGATCTGCTGCGGGTTGGTTGACGGACCACTCAGCACGGTCTCGGTACAGATTTGGCCTACTTCGCCACTGTTGACAAAGCTCCTCGTCGCGAGGGGAGTGCCGGACAGATTCGGTGTGATGCTGCCCGCCGTCTGGTACAGAAAGTAGGAAACCGTATAATAGGTGCTGGGCCTCAATGGTTTATCCGTTTTCATGTTTGCCAGGGTTTGCGTCAGCGCGGTGGTGTCCGCCCCGGTCTTCTCCATGCGCTGGAAAGGCATCAGGGTTAGTGAACCGCCCTTATCGACGTAGGTCCATGTGCCGACATCCCAATTGTTGGAATTGCCTTTGAAGGAGTTGTTATTGAGGATATTCATGGAATTGGAGGGCGGGAAGTCCTGGGCGTCTTCCCAAACATCCGATACGGCGCCCGTGCCGCCCGCAGTGACGATGGCGCCTGTATTCAGCGGGTCGCCGGCCAGCGACGCGACGAAGATGAATACGTTGTCCACGTAGCCTGTCCAGCCAGTGTTTGGAACGAAGCGGATCGAGGGTGTTGGGCCTGTAGCAGTTACGTAGGCCGTCTCCGTGTGCCAGTCATTATTATCCGTCGCGAACATGCTGGATGTCGCCGTGCCCAATCCCACGGAAACGCCTGCGGTAAGCACTGCGGTTCCCAGCGATTTGTATTGGAAATTGATGCGGTACGTTACGCCGGTGGCGATCTTTGCCGAGGCGGGTTGTTGGGCTTGGGTTTGCGTCAATTCCGCCGTGTTGCCCGACGTATGCTTCATGACCTTAAATTGGCTCGTTGGCGATGCCGGGGCGGCCACGTCGTCCTGGTTGTTGACCGCCCAGTTGGTGCCCATCGTCCACTGCGTGGGGTTGCCGTCCGGTGGGCCGCTGGTCATATTGCCCTGATTTGCATAGTTGACGCTGGGCGTGCCATGCGGCGGCGTACTGATGCGAAGTGGAATCTGTGTAACTCCAAAGATCCCCAGGAAGTTCTCACGCCAGGTGTTGGGGAGCGTGCCGGTATATCCGATGGCGGCCAAGGTGTATCGGTTAATGTTAGTCGTCGTGCCCGCCGGAGTGCCGGAAGCGTTAAAGATACCATTCTTACCGAAGAGATTGGTGTGGCTTCCGCCGGATCCCCACCGCGTGGCTGTGTAGCTGGCTTGGGTCAACTGCAAAGCACGCGCTGTCTTTTCTTGGCGCAGCACAGCCCACATGTTGGTAACATACAAAGTGGTATTGCCCATGCCGGCGCATAAGCCGTCGACGATTTGGCCGATGTAATTATTGATGGCCGTGAATGTATTACCGTCCGCAGTCTCGCCAACGGTCACCAAACCGGCGAAATAATCGAGCAACAGACCCGACGTCAGATCGCCGCCCACAGGTCCCAATTCGGCCTTGAGAATTTCGCACAGTTTATCCGAACCGTACGAACCCTGGATATACTGCCGCGCCACGTTGTTGCCCAAACCCAAAGGGAGGTTATACTCCCCGTAAATCATCAAGTCGTTGTAGACGAGATTGCGGTTGGTCGCGAAGTCCGCTTGAATTTGGGCCACGTTGGCCGCGCTGATGACCGTCGTGCCCACGCAGGTTCCCCCACGCAATACAATGGCCAGTTGGGCCAGCGTATCCTCATCCCAAATTCCATTGAGATCGTTATCAGCCCCTGTCAATTGTATTGTGATACCGGGGCAATACCCCGCGAGCAGTTTATCCAGCATGGACGCGATCCAGTCGAAATCGATGTCGCGCGCTTGCGCCATGGCGGGCGGGCATAGGGCCAGTCCCAACAATAGCATTGTGATGACGAGTATGCTTACTCTCTTCATGGTTCCTGCTCCTTTGTTTGCTGTAAAAAAACATGGCTGTCGATTGAAAAACGAAACGAGATAAGTTGTTATACCACTTCGCATCGCTACTGCACTCTTATGCACGATCACCATTTAACATATTACGGCATCATTGCCGAAACCCGCACACCCTTCTTGCCCAAGCCGGATGTATCGGGCTTTTCACTGTCTATCGCCTCGCGTCTACCAAGCGATGCGACAACCTAATAGAGAGACTGTTCGGGGCGTTCCCCGTACATCTCTACACTCTTCGGCAATACTTTACCGTAATATTTCAAAAAAAGCAAGCATAAAATTTGGAATTTTGGATTAGCGCAGTATTGCCATTGTTATCTGCGATCTGGGTTGCTTTTCCAACCGTGTTATCGGGTATTCGAGGGCCATCCAATTACTTTAACCCGCGTTGAATAAGCTGACGGGGTTAACGTGTATTGAGGTGGCGCGACGTTTGTTTTCGCACGGCGATTGCGATTGCGGCAAGTGCGACGACGAGTGCGGTAAGCAAGAGACCGTCGCCGGTGTTCCATGGCCCGGCGAGCGGGGTATTGCGTGCGTCGAGCGTTCCGCCGACACACGAGTGGGGTGTTTCACCTTCACCTTCGCCTTCACCTTCGCCGGAATCGAGCTTTTTGATGGGCATGACGACGGCGGCGACTTCGCCGCTCTTGGCTGCGACATTTCGGGAAGCGTCGAGGTAGCTGTTGGCGCTGACACCCAGTCCGTAGTCGCCGGCGGCGAGGCATGCGATGATGTAGACGCCGTTGGTGTTATTGGTCACGGGCGAAAAGCTGCCGACGAGCACCTTGCCATTGGTGATAGGCTCCATGCTATTTGCGTCGGAGATGTTGCACACGACGCTTGCGGGTATGAGCGGCGTCCCCACAGCCAATGGGTGGTCGTAAATGACATTGCCGCTAATTCGTGTCGCAGGACTATCGGTCCCCCAGTTGTTGCGTTGCATGGTAATCGATTGCGAGCGTTCGTTGACTATGTCGTACTCGCCGGTTTCCTGGAACGTGTTCCATCCGGTATTCGGATCGGACGCATCGCCCATCGAGCCGTTCGACGCCGCTTTTTCGGCGGTTTGACGGACAATGATCCCGTTTTCGATGATGCCGTGGAACACGCTACGCCGTAAAGTCGGCAATGCGCCGAAGATCTCGATGCCACGATGCAATTCCTGGAACTTGCAGTCCTCGACAAGCGCGCGGCCCGGGCCATCGCCGCGAAACACGATGCCGGTGGCTTGACTCGGCGTGACGCCCTGAAACACCACGTCGCGGACCTGCATCGCGATGTTATCCAACGTCAACAGCACGATCGCGTCCGACGCCTTGCCTGCGGTTTCGCGCAGTGTCAGCTTGCACAACGTGGCGCCTTCGGCCCCTGCGACGGTTCCTTGCACAACCACGCCCTCGGCGTCTCCTTGGAGGCGGATATAGGGACTTAGCGCAACTGTCTCCGCATAGGTACCCGGCCCGACCAACACTGTGGCCGGATGAGCAGAAGTGGGCGATACATGGTCGATCCCATACTGGATTGTGCTCCATGGCGCGGCCAGCGTGCCTCGGCCGGGGGCATCGACGCCCGTTTTCGAGACCCATACGGCGGGATATGGGCTTGCAGCATCGTTCGGATTGGAACGCAGTAAGGATTCATCGAGATTGGTAAGACCGTCCGCGTCGGGATCTTCGATTGCGTCCGAATCATCGAGCGGCTTCAGGCCGTATTGGACCTCGTAACCGTCGGACATGCCGTCGCCATCGGTGTCGGGATTGTTTGGATCGGTCCCATTGGCGATCTCGTCGCACGTATACAGCCCATCGCCATCCGCGTCCGGCTCGTAGGCCACGGTGACGCCACGCGCGCGAAGCGTCTCGATATCGGCGCACATCCCCTCGGAGAACGGGTTGTCCGTCAGGCCGACAAATGTCAGCGCGGTCAGCGCCAGCAACGGCGCGACGCTTGTAATAAAGTTGTAGTCCGCGACGAGCGAATCCAAACCGGTGCACTGCTCGATGCCGTCGAGCCGCGTGATACCGCGTCCCGATGCGTCGAGAATCGGCATCGAGGCCAGAGTGTACGACGTCCCCGCCAGTTGGGCATTGACGGCCGCTTCGAGATTGGGATCTGCGAATTGGGCGCTTGCACAGGCTGCCCACGGTATCAAGATCGGCGCGATCAGGCAGACGACGCGGCACCAAATGCGTCCAACTACGTTGGATTGCATCATTGAAGATCTCCTTGTTGTTCCGACCTGCGGAGCGTTCATCTTGGAAATGGCAGCACGAACACAGAATTCAGTAGCCACATCCGCAGAAAAATTCGCCTTCGAAGGCGGATCTGCTCCTTCATCCGTCCCAAATACTACCTCGACGCCCATCGAGAGAACCTGTTTTGAGTCCTGAATTCCGACTCCCGACTCCCTCTATCAGTTTCATTCACACTACCATTTCATAGACATTATATCACATGGTAGACGAAATGGGGTGAAGGCTATATTGAGGCTTCGGGCTTGAGGCTGCCTTCTACTGCGCGGAGTCCTTGGGCGCCTTTCGGACGCGCGAACGTTTGGCGGGCCGACGAACGCTGGCTTTTTCCTTCAGTTCCGCATACGCGGGACACGCGGCCTCGACCTTGCGTTCCCACTCGGGGTCAGGGGCCAGTATCTCGCTTTCCTCCAGGAACGCGAGCGCCATGGCCGCAGACGCGCAGGGGTCGAACAAAGCCGACTTGACGAAATAGCCAATCAGCAGTCCGGTTGCAAACAAGGCGAAACGGGCAACGGCCCACGAGGCGGGCGTCGCCCACGCCAGCATCCCAAGCGGGATGAGACATACCACGGAGACGGATAGCCCAAAGGCATAGCCGAGCCACGTCAAGGTGATCGCGCGGCTCAACATGGATTTCCAGCATTGGCAGTAGATCAGGATGGCCGCACGGACGGATTCGTAGATGTTGTCGTTGCGGGCGCGGAATGCGTACGCTGCAAACGCTTCTTCGAGATGACCTATGCTGAAATCGGCCACGTGCCACGCGAACCGCGAACCGCCTTCGAGTCCCGGCATGGGTAGTACCGCCGCCGAATCGAAAAGGTTGCGGTCCAAGTCGCGTAACGTCTCGCGCACCAGGCGGCGCACATCAAGCAGGCCCGCAAGCCCGCCAAAATAATGCAGGACGCGCCCCTCGGCCCATTTCACCTGCGAGATGCCGCCGGGCAACTGGCCCTCGGCGGCGAGTTCGGTCAGAATGGCGACATGGCCCATCCTGCGGCGGTACAGCAGGTACGCGCTAACGAATCCACCCATCCCGATGAGCAAGGCGACGCCCGCCGACCCGACAAACAACGTCCAGAACGCCATCGAGCCGAATACCGCGCCTACGATGGCCAGCATCCACAGATAAGAGAATATGCCCAGGCACAACGCGCCGTACACGGCCGCCCGATGAATCGCATACGGTATGGCCCCACGCACCAAAATCCATGCTCGCCGAAACGGAAAGTCCATGACTGAGTCTCCTTTCATCATATCGAACACGCGCCATACACGTCTTCGCGGCGCCTGTCCGTTGTTTTTTTGCCGTCTCTTACTCTTCGCGCCAACTCCGGCCAGCGTAGACGATAAAGCCGATGAAGCTGAAGATGAGCGACACGACCACAAGTACCGTGGGCCAATCGAAGCCGTGCATGTGGGTCGGTCCCACGCCCATGCTGATCGCGGCCTTGCCGGCCTTTTCCGCGCTGAACAGCCAACCGACGGAACTGCCGAGGAATCCGTGGATGAAACCAAGGGCGATCAGATTGCGATTGCGTTCCTGCATGAACACCCAGGACAGCACGAAGCCCAGGAGCCACGTACCGGCAACGAGTCCCCAACTATTGATGTGAATCAGTCCGAAAAACGAGCCATTCAGCATCGCAACCCAGAATCGCTTCTTGGCCATCTCCGAAGGATCGGCGGCCGGCGCGAACCCTTTGCGGAATCGCGTGCCAAAATAGGAACTGAACAGGAGTTGCTGGAGCGCACCCCAGAAAATGTATCCGAATACATCGAGCGCGAACTTGCTCGGGCGGAAATCGGCAAACGCCTCTGCGCCACTGACCGCGACGGCCATCAGGTACAACCCCGCGCCGAGAACAAGGATGATTTTGAGGGCCGTGCCCAGCGCAGACACGAAGTTGTCGTAGCGGATGACGCAGGTCGCGAACGCGCCCGCCATCGCGATGCCGAGCACGAGGATCGCCGCCTTGCCGACGGCGGTCTGCTTCATCGCGAGCGCCGTCTCGCGTTTCATGCTGAAAAGGAACTTTGCGACCTCGTGCCATTCGTAGTAGAAGAAGAACGCGAGCGCCCCCCATACCAGCGCCACGGCTACGCCGTAGGCCATGCGACGTGCAATCGCCCCTTCGCGCACGAGACGCCATAGAGCGACAGGATCGCCCAGTCCCCACGACGCCAACGTATCGCGATGGATGCGCGGGCTGACAAACAGCAGGTACAGCGCGCCGAGTGTCAACAGAACGGTCGTAATCGTATTGGCGGCCTCGATTTTCATGAGCACGCCGAACGGATACTGTACGAACCAGAGCAACACGAGACAATAAGTCATCATCGCAAACGGTTCGATGACGTTGAACCGCCTCGATTTGGCCTCGCGTTCGAACTCGCCGGCGGTGTTTGAAATGGACCGGACCCACGTATCCTTGACTGCACTTGTTGCCTGTGCCATGCCACGCTACTCCCTCTTGAGGATTGGAAGGATGAAGGATGAAGGATGAAGGATGAAAAAGCGATCCCTGCGCGAGCCGTCAGGCTTCAGGCCTCAGCAACAATCCGCAATCTACAATCCGCAATCCGCAATCGCCAATTCATCCTTCATCCTTCATCCTTTTCGATACTACTCCCTCTTGTCGGTGTGGAATATTACCACAGTGGAAACGAATCAAGCCACGCGCGGTTTTTCGGCCACGACAATCAGATCGGACGACGAAGACTCGAAGGGCGCGCGATCGAAGGCGCCATACTCGGCCGTCACGCACAGCCCCGCGGATTCGGCGGCCTCGCGAAGGTCGGCGGACGACCAATGCCACAACACGGCGGTATCGGCGATCGCGCGGATATGACTTTCGCACGCGATATGAAACACGATGGAGAGCAACGTGTGGCCGCCGTCGGGCACGAGGCTCTTGACGGCGACCACGTCTTCGCAGCCCACGCGATGGCGCTCGACACGATGGCGCGGTTCCTTGGCGGACGGTGCGCTATAGTTGAGCAACTGCATGAGAAAGAGTCCGCCAGGCACGAGCGCGCTTGCCACGCCCTGGAAAACACGCGACAGGTCTTCGACGGCAGGCAAGAGCGACAAGCTGTTTCCCAGGCACAACGCAAGGTCCCATGGCCCGCCGCCCAAGCAGCGCATGTCCCCCACTCCGTACGCGACGGACGGATGCGGCCTGTTCGCGCGCGCATAAGCGATCATCCCGGCGCTCATATCCAGCGCAATGACCTCCGCGCCGGACTCGGCCATGAACAGCGCATGCAGACCCGTTCCGCACGCCAAATCGACGACGCGGCGGCCTGGCGCGCGACGCAAACATTCCGTTAGCAGCGGCCCTTCGCGATCGAGACGTTTCCGCCCGCCCGCAAGGGCATCATAGTAGGCCGCGACATTTCCGAATCGCTGTGCCGATGTCTGAATCTCCATAGCGCACCCTAGTCCAATACGTCGTTTCCGTTGGCGGCAAGTGCCTCGAGCAACATCCCGATCCGAACGCCACATCGCGTGTCCAGCCGCTCCGCCGGGGGCGAGTCTATCACGGTCTCACAGCCATACTACAACTTCCAACACAACACCCTCTACTATATAGCCCACGACATTGCACTGTCTTCGGGGCCGTTTGGAATTGGAAGCTCATGCGGGATATGGAGTTGTATTGAATGGAGATGGACGCACGAGCGGGAATTGCGGATTGCCGATTGTATATTTCACAGATTCCCGATATTGGGGATCTTGAGGGGTTTCCGGTGGTCGTTTTTACGAGACGAGGGTTGTTTAGCGTACATAATGCCACATTAACAGCATTATAAATATTATAAACAGGAACTTATTTCGATTGCCGCCTCGCCCGCGAACGCGGCTCACGGGCGCCTTACTTCTCGACCGGTGTTTACCGCCTGCCGTCGGAAATCAACCCGCCACGGCAAATTGTATTTCCCGCGTCTGCTCCACAACTGTTGACGCGTCCAGAATCTCGAAGCCGACCACACCGCCGTCATATCCGAAATCGGCGATGACACCGGGGCGAATCTCGTCACTCTCCTTCACCCGCGCGTCGCGGAGCGTGATAGTAAGCGTGTCCGTTTCCTTGTCATATTCAGCTTTCATGTGCCTCCTTCATATTTCTTGAACTTTGACGTTTTGTAAAGCGTGACTACCGCCTGCCGTTTCTAGGCTCAAGCGCGATCAAGGCTCGACTTGCGCAGGAATTCGTAGCTGATTTGGAGGTCGTCGAAGATGTCGCCGTCGCAGGTGTCTTGTTCGTAGATGTACCATTGGACGCGTGCTTCGCGGCCTGCCTCGAAAATGGCATTCCAATCGAGGACGCCCGTGCCGAGCGGAACGAACCAAGCGTTGCCGTCTCTTGGCTGCGCAGCCAGGTCTTTGACGTGGATCACGGGACTGCGCCCGGCATATCGGCGCAGGTAGTCGGCTGGGTCTGCGCCGCCGACTTGCACCCATGCGACGTCCCATTCGGCGTAGAGACGGTCGGGTTGGGTGGATTCGTAGAGGATATCGATCTTGCGACGCGGGTCGCCGTCGAAGTAATCGAATTCGGAGGCGTGGTTGTGGTAGGAAAGACGAAGCCCGGCTTCGTTCAATCGCGCACCGATCGCGTCGAGGCGTTTGGCGCCGTCGCGCCAGGCTTCGAGGGTGTCGCGGCAATTGCCCATCATGCCGCCGGGTGCGACGTCCGTCACGCCGACGGTTTTCCAGAATTGCACGGCGTCATGGAAATCCGTCTCGAATGGTTCCATCGCGCAGTGGGCGGCAACCGCTTTGAGTCCGGCTTTGTCGAGCGCGGTGCGAATGGCTTGAGCGGGCAAATCGGGCATGCCGCTCCATTGGACGTATTCCCACCCAATCGCGCGAGCGCGTTCGAGCGTTCCGGCAAGGTCCTGTCGCGCGGGTTCGCGCAGGGTATAGAGCTGCAATGCAATTTGTGGCATAAGTCCTACTCCTTCTGTTTCCCAAGGATGAAGGATGAAGGATGAAGGATGAAGGATGAAGGATGAAAAAGAACACAGCCTCGTTCCGTCCGTAAGACTCTTCTTCATCCTTCATCCTTCATCTTTCGTCCTTGCCGTCGGTGGTCACCACGGTCGTATTCGGCTGAATGGCGTCGCTGGCGATGGTAACTGTGTTCGAGCGAGTGGTGTGGAGACCGTCGGTTGCTTCGCACCAATAAGCGCCTGCGTCCGCCGCTGTTGGAGTATTGATAATGTAAGGCGTCACTTTGGACACCGTCACGGTACCTGCGGCGGTAACATGCCGCCATGCGTAGGACAATGTGCCCACGCCTCCTTTTGCGGCAGCGTTGAATGTGACAGGGCCGTCACCCGTGCGGCGGTGGGCGTTTTTCGGTTGTTGCGTGAATTGAATGCGCTCGCCGAAGCGAACGTTGGCCGGTTTGCTTTGGACGGCGCCGGAGGCGTCGGACACTTTACACCGGTACTTTCCCGACATGGCGGGAGTGGGTTTTTCGAGCGTCAACGTCTCACCCGTGCCCGCCGAGACGGGGCCTGTGCCGGTGTCGCGGAACCACTCGTATTTGAGTGTCCCTAATCCGCCGTTAGCCGCTGCTTTCAACGTATAGTCGCCTTCGTCGGCATAACGTCGGCACCCCGCGGGCTGCGTCGTGAACGCCAGTTGCGCCGGCACGCCTTCCGATTCGAGATGGAAACGCGTCACGCGGAACTCGAAGGCTGGGCATGCCGATGTGCTCTGAAACTGGATGCGTATCCCGGCGTCTTCTTTGAATCCGTCTTTTGCGCCTATGCTCTTCCATGCGACGCCGTCCCAGTAGAATGCCGTAAACGTCGCGCCCGTGCGCACGAGCCGCAACTTCCCCGTATTCGACGCCTGTTCGTGATAGGCGTAGATGGAAGCGGCGCCATCAAGCGTACCGCCGAAGACGACCTCGCAACGTTCGGCGTCGAATCGATGGTAGTAGACGGACGCATACGTTGAAGGGCCTTGCGCGGACAGAAGGATGCGCCCGTCGGCGCCACCGGAATACAAGCGGGCGTCGTAATCGATCTCGACCGTGAGATCACCGTGCGCCGGGGTATTGAGCGACAGACGCCCTTTGCCTTGCTCTTTGCCGGGCGTAGTAGCCACGAACGCGCCCTGTATTTCCGACGCAACCAACGGCCCGGATTGCGTGACGCTCCAAACGCCAGCGTTCGACTCGCCGTCCGAAAAATCGTCATCAATGACCATTCGATCCGCGGCCCATGACGACGCGGCAATCATGAACACAAGGGCAGAGGCTGTATGTGCCCTCGCCCAAATCCGTTTTCTCATTCGCCTTGTCCTGTCCGCCATCGCTCGCGAGTTTAGCGGAAAAGGGATGGGATCGTCCACTCGCGTCGTGCGCGCGGTGGATTCCAGTCTGCGTTCATTCCATTACACCCGCGCACTGCCTCCGGTTTTCTTCATGACCCCAAAAAAGGCAGTTGGAGTCCATGGACGCTCATCGAAAGTGTGGACGGAGTGGACTTTGTGGACGGAGTGGACGAGAATAGGATTTATCCAGCGCGCCGCGCGCAAGGCTTCCTCGACGGTGGTGAGTCCCATTTGCGTCCACTCCGTCCACACTTTCGACGAATAACCAGAGATCCTACTGCCGAATTTAGGATGACTGGTTGTACGAGGTGGTCCATTGACAAGGGAGTTTGTTCCAGGCTATAATATCGGTGTGATGTGATGTGATGTTTAATTGGCTTGGCTCTGAGTAGGAGCAGGATCGTGAACAAAGGACTACAGTCGTCGGTGCCGTTGTACGAACTGCTTGTCGGGCGGTATCGTGACGACATTCTGCATCGGCGGCTGCAACCGGGCGACCGTTTGGATTCGATTTCGCAAATCCAACGAAAGCATGGGGTTGCGCGGGAGACGGCCAAGCGGGTTCTCAACATTCTCGAGCAGGATGGTCTGGTGATTCAGCGGGCGGGCAAGGGTACTTATGTCGTGGACCAGAGTCCAAAGCAACAGGTCTGGGGCGTTGTTATTCCTTTTGTTTCAGTTCATTACGAGGATTTGATTTCGCGCGTGTCGGCTTTGGCGGAACCGCACGGGCGTGAGGTGCGGCGTTTCTATGACTACAACAGTTGGGAGGAGGAAATCCGGCTCGTGGCGCGTATGCAATGGGAGCGTTACGAGGCGATTATCGTGATCCCGACTTTGGACGAGTCTCGGACGTGGAGTTTCTATTCGTGTCTGTCGCCGTCGGACGCGCCGGTGGTTTTGTTCGATCATACGATGAGCTACCGCGATTTTACATTCGTTGTACAGAGTTACGATCTGGGCGTGGTCCGTGCGTTGAATTATCTGCTGGATCGAAAGCCGGGGGGCGTGGCCTTCGTCAAGAACGAGGGGTGGACGGGCCGGAATATGGTCCTTGAACTCATGGTCGAGACCTATCGCATGCTGCTCCGCCGCCGACGTCCCGACTGGGAACCGGTGATTTTCGACGGGGCGTCGCAGGTTCGTGCGGAAGCGATTCGGACAAACGGGGTGACGGGCATCTTTTGCTGCGACGATATTAGCGCGATTCAGGTGATCGGGCAGTTGCGCGAGGAGGGGGTGACGATCCCCGGCGACTTGTGTCTGGCGAGCCACGGGAACACGGCACTGGCGCGTTATTTCACGCCTGCGCTGACATCGGTGGATCCGCACAACGAGGAAATGGCCGCGCGGTTGGTCGTGATGCTGACCGGCGGTCTTGGCAAAAGCGAAATACGGCAATATGTGGTCCAGCCGGATCTGGTCATACGGGAGACATGAACGTGAATTTGCTTGCAAGACTACTAACGCGAAGCGAGCACTTTGCCAAGGGCGTATTGTTCGATTGCCACCATTGCGGGCAATGCGTGCTGAGCCAGACCGGCTACACGCAATGTCCAATGGCGTGTCCGAGGCAAATACGCAACGGACCTTGCGGCGGCTCGATGGACGGGCACTGCGAGGTCTATCCCGACCGCCTGTGCGTGTGGGCGCGCATTCACCAACGCGTGGACAAGAACGGCACGTCGACGCCGCCGCTGTTGCGGTCGGCTGACCCGAAGCTGTTTTTCACGTCGTCTTACGCGAACTATTTCACGGGCAAGGATCTGCTGGCGCGGACGCCGCTCGAGTACCTCGACCTCGGCACGAATCGCAAACAACAAGCACCGCAAACGGCGTCGCAACTCGAACGAAAACTGCGCGCGGGAACTTTCGTATTCACGTCGGAAATCCGTTCGCCGCGCGGCGCGGAACCGGACAAGGTGCGGAAACAGGCGGAATTGCTTCGCGATCATTTCGACGCGTTGAACGCGACGGCCTACCTCAACGGCAAACCGTCGATGCCCTCGGCAATTGCTTCGGCGCAGATCGTGAAATGCGGCGTCGAACCGATTTGCCAGTCCGTGTGCCGGGATCTTACGAAGACGGCGTTCATCTCGGAGTTGATCACGAACCAGATCAACGGGGTCCACAACTCGCTGTGCATCACGGGCGATTTCTATCAGGGCGAGCCGGGCGTGAAACAGGTGTACGACATGGATTCGTCGCTGATGATCTACGAGGCGCGGTATTTGCGCGAGAAGGGTGTGATCTTCTTCACGGGCGACAAGATGAAAGACCCGCCGAAACCGTTCATTGGCGGTGCGATCAACCCGTTCACGACGCCGTGGAACGTGCCGATCCGGCGTCTCAAGCAGAAGGTCGCGGCGGGCGCCGATTTCATCCAGACGCAGGTGATTCTGGATCTCGCGACATTCAAGGAATTCATGCGGATCGTGCATGAGGAGGGGATCGATAACGACTTATTCGTGCTCGCGGGTCTGCCGGTGATCATATCGAAGAAGGCGTTCGAGATGATGCCGGGCGTACCGGGCATCCGCGTACCGAAGCACGTGACAGAACGGTTCGCGCAGACGCAGGACATCGTGCAGGAAGGCATTGCGTTCGCGCGCGAGATGATCGAGGAGGTCCGCGCGATACCCGGCATTTCCGGAACGCATTTGATGCTGTTCGGGATTGACTACAAGGTGTTGCCTTCGGTCGTGGAAGAGCTTCGCGAGAAACCGACGGTTGCCGAACCTGTATGCACGGAAACCGAATGAGGTAGAATCAGGGATCAGGGATCAGGGATCAGGGATCAGGGATCAGGGATCAGGGATCAGGGATCAGGGATCAGGGATCAGGGATCTGAGATCTGAGGATTTGGCACGCTTGTATTGCGGCAGGAGGAGAGATCATGGCGATTGAAGGACTGACTATCATTGGCGAGTCGATCAACGACTCGGTACCGTCGACGAAGAAACTTTACGATGCGAACGACATCGAAGGACTCAAGGAACTGGCGCGTGTGCAGGATGCGGGCGGCGCGAGTTGGATCGACGTGAACGTCGGATTGCGGACGCCGGAATTCATGGCGGGAATGGTCCGCACGATCCAGGGCGTGACCGCGAAGCCTCTCTCGATCGACACGCCGGACTACGATTTGGCGGCGGCGGGTCTTCGTGCGTACGACCCGGCGCGTGCCGGCGGAAAGCCGCCGATCCTGAATTCGATATCGCTCATGCGTACGAAGATGTTCGAGCTGTACCGGGAACAGCCGTTCATGCCGTTGCTGCTGTCGTGCGAGCATGAGGAGGATGGCGCGTCGAAGCCGAATCGGACGGTGTCAGAGAATTATGCGTCTGCTAAGGAACTCGTGCGGCTTGCGAATGCGCAGGGCATCCCGAACGAGTGGTGCATCGTCGATCCGGGTATCGCACCCATCGGCAGCGATACGGAAGGCATCACGCGCATGGTGCTCGATACGATCGCGGCGGTACATGGCGATCCGGAACTTGCGGGCGTGCATGCGTCGGTCGGGTTGAGCAATTTCACCGTCATGCTGCCGCTCAAGCGCGCGGACGGTTCGCCGGTAAAGGGTTCGCTCGAGAATGCGTTTCTGACGTTGGCGATCCCGCGCGGATTGGACGTCATCATCGGGTCCGTCAAACGGAAGTACCAGATCCTGCCGGACGACCATCCGGCGCTCGTTTGCCTGAAAGACGTCGTTGCCTTGACGGGTTACGATGGTATTATGCGCGTCATGGAGTATTACTCGTAAAGGATAAAGAAGGCTTTAGGCTTTAG